>JBKPMY010000088.1:0-10377 GCA_046732375.1 Myxococcota bacterium | reverse complement strand
GCCCCGATGACCCCCGGAGGGTTCCCCCGGGCGCCGGGCGCCGCCCCCTTGCCCCCGGTGCCGAGCACCCCCGCGGCCCCGGTGGCGGCCCGCGGCCGGGATCCGTTCGGCCTCTCGGCTCCGGCGACCACCCCCGTCCGGGGCTACCGGGTCGAGCCGCAGATCGCCCCGCCGGCCGCGGCGGAGGAGATGTCGCTCGACCTCGGCTCGGAGTCGCCCGCGGCCGCGGCCGACGGCGGCGAGGCCCAGCTCCGGGAGGCGCTGGGGAAGGCCTCCCGCGAGGTCATCGAGAAGATTGCCTGGGAAGTCGTCCCCCAGCTCGCCGAGACGATCGTGCGCGAAATCGCCGAGCGGACGATGCGCGAGCGGGACGGAAAAGGCTAAACACCCTCCCTCACGGGTATGTCGGACGAGAACCAGGGAGGACTTCCCAAGGCCTACGAGCCTTCGGAGGTCGAGACGCGCTGGTACCGGCGCTGGGAAGACGCGGGGTGCTTCAACGCCGAGGCCACGTCGAGCAAGCCGCCGTACTGCATCATCCTTCCTCCGCCCAACGTCACCGGCTCGCTGCACATCGGCCACGCGCTCACCGCCACCCTGGAAGACATCCTCATCCGCTGGCACCGGATGCGCGGGTTCAACACCCTCTGGCAGCCCGGCGTGGACCACGCGGGCATCGCCACCCAGATGGTGGTGGAGCGCGAGCTGCGGAAGACCGAGGGCAAGTCGCGCCACGACTTCGGCCGCGAGGAGTTCGTCCGCCGGATCTGGGAGTGGAAGGAGCGCTACGGCGCGCGCATCAAGGTCCAGCACGAGGCGCTGGGAGCGAGCCTGGACTGGAGCCGCGAGCGCTTCACCATGGACCCGGGCAGCTCGCGCGCGGTGCTGGAGGTGTTCGTCCGGCTGTACGAGGACGGGCTCCTCTACCGGGCCAACCGCCTCATCAACTGGTGCCCCGACTGCCGGACCGCGCTCAGCGACCTGGAGGTGGAGCACGAGGAGCGGCAGGGGTCGATCTGGGAGATCCGCTACCGCGTGAAGGGGCAGGACCGGTTCCTGACCGTGGCCACCACCCGGCCGGAGACGATGCTCGGGGACACCGCGGTGGCGGTGCACCCCGAGGACACCCGGTACCGCGACCTCATCGGGAAGACGGTCATCCTCCCGCTGCTGGAGCGGGAGATCCCGGTCATCGCCGACGCCACCCTGGTGGATCCGGAGTTCGGCACCGGCGTGGTGAAGGTCACCCCGGCGCACGACTTCAACGACTACCAGACCGGGCTCCGGCACGGCCTTCCGATGATCTCCACCCTCGACGAGGAGGCACGGACCAGCGAGGCCGCCGGACCCTACGCCGGGCTGGACCGCTTCAAGGCCCGCGAGCGCGTGCTCCAGGACCTCGATGCGCGTGGCCTTCTCCTCTCCGAGAAGCCGCACACGCTCAGCATCGGCCTGTGCCAGCGGAGCGGGACCATCGTCGAGCCCCGGCTCTCACCGCAGTGGTTCGTGAAGATCGAGCCGCTGGCGAAGCCGGCCATCGAGGCGGTGGAGCAGGGCAGGACCCGCCTCCTCCCCGAGACGTGGAACGCGACGTACTTCCACTGGATGCGGAACATCCAGGACTGGTGCGTGAGCCGGCAGCTGTGGTGGGGCCACCAGATCCCCGCCTGGTACTGCGAGGCGTGCACGCCCCGGACTCGCTCCGGCGCACTCGATCTGGAGAAGGCGACACCCCTCGTCGCCCGGACCCGGCCGGAGTCGTGTCCCAGCTGCAAGGGCTCGGCGCTGGTGCAGGACCCCGACGTGCTGGATACCTGGTTCAGCTCGGGGCTGTGGCCGTTCAGCGCGCTGGGCTGGCCCGAGCGGACGCCGGAGCTGAAGACCTTCTACCCGACCTCGGTGCTCGAGACCGGGCACGACATCCTCTTCTTCTGGGTGGCCCGCATGATGATGCTGGGCATCCACTTCCTGGGCGACGTGCCCTTCCGCGCCGTGTACCTGCACGCGATGGTGCGCGACGAGAAGGGCGAGAAGATGTCGAAGGTGAAGGGGAACGTCATCGATCCCCTCGATGTCATCCATGGCACCGACGCCGAGGCCGTCCCCCGCAGCCTGAAGAACAAGTTCCCCCAGGGGCTGCCCGCGTTCGGGGCTGACGCCCTGCGTTATACCCTTGCTGCACTCGCTGCCCAGGGCCGGGAGATCAAGCTCTCGCTCGAGCGGGTCAACGGCTACAAGGCGTTCACCAACAAGCTGTGGAACGCCTCGCGGTTCCTGCTCCTCAACGTGGGCGACTTCCGTCCAGGGAATCGCCCGCTGCGCGATCGCCCGCTGACGCTCGCCGATCGTTGGATCCTCTCGCGTACCGAGCGGGTGACCCACGAGGTGAACGACGCGCTGGGCCGGTACGAGTTCGCCGAGGCGGCCTCGGCCCTCTACCAGTTCACCTGGCACGAGTTCTGCGACTGGTACATCGAGCTGGCCAAGCCCGCCCTCCAGGGCACCGACTCGGAGCGCGGTGACACCACGCGCGCGGTGCTCGTCCACGTGCTGGACCGGGTGCTGCGGCTGCTGCACCCCTTCATCCCCTTCATCACCGAGGAGATCTGGCACCGGCTTCCGGGAGTTCCCGCAGATGCATTCCTGATGCTGGCCACCTACCCACAGGCCGGGGTGGAGGACCCCGCGGCCGAAGCCGAGATGGCCCCGGTGATCTCGGTCATCGAGGGGATCCGCAACATCCGGGGGGAGAGCAACCTCCCGCCACTCCAGAGGATTCGGGCGGTGGTCCAGACCAACGACGCCGCGCTCCGCACGGCGCTGGAGCGCCACCGTGGCTACGTGGAGCCGCTGGCGGGGCTGTCGGAGCTGACGCTGCAGCCGACCGGCGCTCCGCCGCCTTCGAGCGCGTCGTGGGTTGGACAGGGGGTTGCGGTCTACGTCCCGCTGGCGGGCCTGTTGGATCTCGACGAAGAACGCGCGCGCTTGCGGAAAGAGATCGCGCGCGTCGAGTCTGATCTGGCAGCCTTGAGGCGAAAGCTGGACAATCCGAGCTTCGTCGCGCGGGCTCCGGCCGACGTGGTGGAGAAGGATCGAGCCCGGGTGATCGAGCTCGAGGCCAAGAGGGCCAAGCTGCTGGACAACCTCAGTCGGATCTGAACTGGAGGAACGATGTCCGAGAGAACACCGGAAGAGATGGAGTCGAACGGGATGGGCGGAATGGGCGGTGGAATGGGTGGCCCGCCCTCCCCGCCCGCGCCGGAGAGCGGTGGCTTCGGGATGGGCATGGGCGGCAGCGAGCCCGCAGCCCCCAGCACCTCTCCTGCCGCTCCGCGCGCGCGTCCCTCCGCGCCGAAGCGCAAGGCCGCAGCGAAGAAGGCACCGAAGCGCAAGGCGGCGAAGAAGGGCGGCAAGAAAAGCTCGGCCGCCAAGGGCCCGCGGAAGGCTCGCCGCGCCGCTCGCAAGGGCGCTCGGAAGGGCCGTCGCACGGCACGCAAAGCAGGACGCCAGGCCCGCCGCACCGCTCGCCGAGGGGCGCGGAAGACAAGGCGCACCGCCCGGAAGTCCCGGCGCTAGCATCCGGCGCAGCACCTCCTCCAGGCCATGGACTTCGTCGACCGTCTGATCGACCTGGCGCTGGAGGAGGACCTCGGTGCGGCGGGAGACGTCACCACCCAGGCGCTCGTTCCCGAGGGGGCGCGGGGGCGGGCGGAGATCTGGGCGAAGGAGCCGCTGGTGCTCTCGGGCACGCGCGCCTTCGCCCGGGTGTTCACCCGCCTCGAGCCCGGCGCCGAGGTGCGCTTCTCCGAGGCCGATGGAGCGCGCATCTCCGGCAGGGCGGTGGTGGGCAGCGTCTCGTCCTCGCTCCGGACGCTCCTGGTGGGTGAGCGCACCGCGCTCAACATCCTCCAGCGGACCTGCGGCATCGCCACCCTCGCGGCGCGAGCAGCGGATGCGGTGAAGGGCTCGCGGCTCCGCATCCTCGACACGCGGAAGACGAGCCCCGGCATGCGTGGGCTCTCGAAGGAGGCGGTGCGGGCCGGTGGCGCGTCGAATCACCGCTTCGGGCTCTTCGACGGAGTCCTCATCAAGGACAATCACCTCGCGGTAGTGGGAGGCGACGTGCGCGAGGCGCTCCGCCGGGCGCGGGCGCATGCCCCGCAGCTGGTGAAGATCGAGATCGAGGTGACGGAGCTCGCGCAGCTACCGGAGGCGATCGCCGGCGGCGCCGACGTGGTGCTCCTCGACAACATGGACGACGCGACCGTTGCCGAGGCGGTGCGGATCGCCGCGGGCAAGGTGCAGCTCGAGGTGTCGGGCAACGTGACGCTGGAGCGGCTGCCGCGGCTGGCGCAGATCGGCGTGGACTTCGTGTCGATGGGTGCGCTCACGCACTCGGCGCGAGCGATGGACCTGTCGCTGGAGATCGTCGAGCGACGCTGAGCCTGGCCTGGCGGCGCGCCCCCCGGTGGCTGCTACGAGCCGTCCACGGGAAGTCCACGCCGCCGCCCACGACGACCGGGAGCCAGAGGGACGACGATCTCCGGAAGCAGAACTCCGGACGGCCCTGAGCCCCGCTGCAGGGGGCCCTCGGGCCCGCGCCGTCAGCGTCCCTGCACGACCGACTCGACCCGCGGCTCGCCCTCCGCCGACGCCGGCGCGCCCATCTCCATCAGCATCGCCGCCGTGGGTGCCACGTCGCTGGCGTGCACCTGCATCCGGTAGAGGCCGGGCTTCACTCCCTTCCCGTAGAGCACCAGCGGAACCTGGTTGTCGTAGGCGTAGGGCTCTCCGTGGGTGGTGCCGGTATCGGACTCGGTGAAGACGACGTAGGGCCTTAGGAGGAACGTCACGTCCCCGCTCCGGCCCGGGTAGTGGCTGCGGCGAAGCGCGGGGAGGAAGCCGCTCAGCTCCTGGCCGGACTCCAGATCCTCCTGCGTGGCCACGAGCGCTACCCCCGGCTGGCGGGCCAGCCAGTCCGCCGCCGCCCGGCGCACCACTGCTGGATCCAGCTTCTTCTCCGCCACCACCTTGCCGTTCAAGAAGACGTCCCGGTCCACCAGCCCCAGGAGCACGGGCCCGCCGAAGCGGGTCTGCAGCTCCTGCGCGAGGCCCTGCTTCAGCGCCGAGGGCTTCAGGCGCGTCGCATTGATGCCGGCGGCGATCCACTCCTCGGGCAGCGCCGCGCCGCCGTGGTCCGAGGAGAGCACCACCAGGAGGTTCTGCCGCCCGCCCGCCGCCTTCTCCGCCGCGGCGACGAGGTCGGCCAGCTGCCGGTCGAGCCGCACCAGCGCGTCCTGCATCTCCCAGGAATAGGGGCCGTACTGGTGGTACACGAGGTCGGTCGCGCTGAAGCTCACCGCGAGCAGGTCCGGCACGTCGTCCTTGCCCAGGTTCTCTCCCACGATGGCGGCCTTCGCCGCCTGGAGCAGCAGGTCGTTCGCGAAGGGAGAGGAGGCGAACGCGGCGTAGGAAGGAGGGCCGGGCGACGGCGCTCCCCCTTTGAGCGAGTGCGGGAAGGTCCGCCCCATTCCGTAGGACGGGGCCTCGAACGGCCGGTCGTCGTCGCCCAGGTACTGCGTGACCGGCAGCGCGAGGCTCCAGTCGGTGCCGAAGGCCGCGTCGGGCAGACGCCGGTCGTTGAAGGTCCGGAGCCACGCCGGGAGCTCCTTCATGTACGCGGTCCCGGTGACCAGGCGACCCACCTGCTCGTTGAACCAGAACGCCTGCCCCAGGCGGCCGGCCAGCGCGATCGCCGCACGCGCCTTTCCCGAGAGGGCGATGGCCTTGCCGCGCCCCGCGGTGAACAGTCGCAGGTGGTCGGCGAGGGTCTCGGCGAGCATCGGCTCCGGTGAGACGTCCTCCACGCCCGCCGGTGCATCGAGCGTCGGGTGGGTGGCATCCCAGAACACCGGCTCCTCCTTCCCGGTGGTCCGGTTCATCAGCCGGTTGCCCACCACGCCGGTCCGCCAGGGGTAGGCGCCGGTGGAGAGCACGCTGTGCCCCGGGGCGGTGGCCACCACCGCCTGCTGGTAGCGCACGTCCGGATAGAAGGCGCCCCGGTCGATGAGCTGGGCGAGCCCGGCCTTGAGCTGCGGGCGCGAGCGGAGGAGCAGGTCGGTTCCCAGCGCGTCCACGGCGATGAACAGCGTGAGCCGGGGTGGCTTGGCGAGCGCGGGCGTGGCCAGCAGGACGAGTGCGAGAGCGAGTGCGCGGGTCATCGGGAGAGCAGCGGAGTGTACGCCGGGCCCGAGGAGCTTCGTGACGCTTGTCGGGCCTGCATCCCGACGCCTACCGTGTCCGACAGGAGGGCACGGATGTTCCAGGCGCGGGTGCGTGTCATCTACGGCGACACCGACCAGATGGGGGTCGTGTATTACGCGAACTACCTCCGCTACTTCGAGCTCGCCCGGAGCGAGCTGCTCCGCGCCCACGGCAAGAGCTACCGCGAGATGGAGGCCGAGGGGTTCAGCTTGCCGGTGGTGGAGGCCACCTGCCGCTACCTGGCGCCGGCGCGCTACGAAGATCTCCTATCGGTGGGCGTGGAGGTTCCGGCGGTCACCCGGGTGACACTGACCTTCCGCTACCAGGTCACCCGCGAGGGAGAGTCCGAGGTGCTCTGCACCGGCAGCACCCTCCACGCCTGCCTGGGAAGGAGCGGGCGACCAGCGCGGCTCCCGGACTGGGTGGCCGCGCTCGTGTCGCCGTCCACCGCCTGACCGGAGCCCCATCGAACCGTCGCCTCCCCCTGCCAGGCGGAGTACGGTCCGCCGCACCACGGGGAGGAGGACGTCGATGGATCGCAACCTGGCGCTGGAGGTGGTGCGCGTCACCGAGCTGGCGGCGATCGCCGCGGCCCGGCTGATGGGGCGAGGGGAGAAGAACCTGTCCGATCAGGCGGCGGTCGACGCCATGCGCCGCGCCTTCGACACGTTGCACATCCAGGGCACGGTGGTCATCGGCGAGGGAGAGCGCGACGAGGCCCCGATGCTCTACATCGGCGAGAAGGTCGGCCGGTGGGGGACGGACGATCCGGGCATCGACATCGCCCTCGATCCCCTGGAGGGCACCAACCTCTGCGCCTACGGACGGCCGGGGGCGATCGCGGTGGTGGCGCTCGCCGAGCGCGGCAAGCTCCTCAACGCCCCGGACACCTACATGGAGAAGCTCGCGGTCGGGCCGCAGGCGCGCGGTGCGATCGACATGAGGAAGACGCCCACCGAGAATCTGCGCTCCATCGCCCGTGCGCTCGAGCGCGATCCCGGAGACCTGACGGTGGTCATCCTCGATCGTCCACGACACGAGGAGCTGATCCGCGAGGTCCGCTCCGCCGGAGCTCGGATCCGGCTCATCGAGGACGGCGACGTGGCGGGCGGCGTCGCCACCTGCTTCCCCGAGACCGGCGTGGACGTCCTCATGGGCATCGGCGGCGCACCGGAGGGCGTCATCACCGCCGCGGCGGTCAAGTCCGTCGGAGGCGACATGCAGGGCCGGCAGAAGCCACGCAACGACGACGAGATTGCCCGGGCCCGGCGGATGGGCATCAAAGACCTGAACCGGATCTACACCGCCGAGGAGCTGGCCCAGGGCGAGGTGATGTTCGCCGCCACCGGCGTCACCTCCAGCGACTTCCTCCGCGGCGTGCGCTTCTTCGGCGGCGGCGCGGAGACCTGGTCGGTGGTGATGAGGAGCAAGACCGGCACCATCCGCTACGTCCAGGCGCAGCACCGGTTCGAGAAGAAACCCGAGTACTTCTCCAGGCAGGCAGGAGGACGCTGAACATGCCCGCGGCGACCCGGAGCATCGTCATCGACACGCCGCCCGAGCGGGTGTTCGACATCATCGTCGACTACGACCGCTACGCCGAGTTCCTCCCCGAGGTGAAGGAGGCCCGGAGCCGGAACCGGACGGGGAACGAGGTCGACGTGGACTACGGCATCGACCTGGTGAAGCGCATCCACTACACGCTCCACCACGTCGAGGAGCGGCCGCGTTCGGTGCGCTGGACGTTCGTGAAGGGCGAGCTGATGAAGGACAATCACGGCAACTGGACGCTCGAGCCAACGCCCGACGGAAAGACGCGTGCCACGTACACCATCGAGGTGGGAGTGGGTCCCCTGGTACCGCGGTCCATCGTGAACATGCTGGTCGACCAATCCCTCCCCAAGCTCCTGGAAGCATTCAAGAAACGAGCGGAAGCGCGGTAGCGCGGAGGCGTCCGGGAGCGACGCTTGCTGGGGGGGCCTCAGGCATTACAATGAGGGTTGAAGGCCGGTGCGTCGCAGGCCTCTGGGAGACGCTGGAATGCTCGACAGCTTCGTCATCGACCAGGTCGACCGCCGGGATCGGCGGGATCGCGACGAGCGCGAGCGACCGGCGGTGGAGCTGCCCCTTCCGGCTCCCGACGACCGCGAGCGCCCCGTGCGCCGCAGTGACGAGAACGGACGAGACGAGAAGCCGAAGCGCGGCGTCGTCGTCATCGACCTTCGCCAGCTGCACTAGGCCTCTTCCCAGCGACACCGGAGTGCAACCGGCGCCGTCGCCGTCCTTGCCCGCGCTCCCGCAGGGTGCGTACAAGGCCCGGCCATGACGGAGATCATCGACATCGTCGCCCGGGAGATCCTCGACTCCCGCGGCAATCCCACGGTGGAGGTCGAGGTCACGCTGGATGGGGGTGACGTCGGCCGTGCGGCTGTCCCCTCCGGGGCGTCCACCGGCGCGCACGAGGCGGTCGAGCTTCGCGACGGCGATGCCGCGCGCTACGGGGGCAAGGGGGTCCGCAAGGCCGTGGCCAACGTCCGCGACGCCATCGCCCCGGCGGTGGTGGGGATGGACGCCCTTGACCAGGCCGCCGTCGACGAGCGGATGCTCGAGCTGGACGGCACGCCGAACAAGGGAAAGCTCGGCGCCAACGCCATCCTCGGAGTGTCTCTGGGCACGGCCCACGCCGCGGCGCATGGCACCGGCCTGCCCCTCTGGCGCTACGTCGGGGGGACCCAGGCGCGCACGTTGCCCGTCCCGCTGATGAACATCCTCAACGGCGGCGCGCATGCCGACACCCGGGTGGACTTCCAGGAGTTCATGATCGTCCCGGTCGGCGCGCCCACCTTCGCCGAGGCGCTGCGGATGGGATCCGAGGTCTTCCACGCGCTCAAGAAGGGGCTGAAGTCCCGCAAGCTCGCCACCGGGGTGGGGGACGAGGGGGGCTACGCCCCCGACCTGCCCACCAACGAGGAGGCGCTGGTGCTCGTGACCGAGGCCATCTCCGCGGCCGGGTATGCGCCGGGGAAGGAGGTCGCCCTGGCCCTCGACGTGGCGGCGACCGAGTTCTTCGACGGGAAGAGCAAGCGCTACACGCTCAAGGGCGAGGGCAAGTCGTACGACTCCCCCGGACTGGTGGGCTTCTACGAGCAGCTGGTGCGCAAGTACCCCATCGTCTCCATCGAGGACGGGATGGCCGAGGACGACTGGGAAGGGTGGGCGGCGCTGACCCGTACCCTTGGCGGCGGGGTGCAGCTCGTGGGAGACGACCTCTTCGTCACCAACGTGGAGCGTCTGGCCCGGGGCATCGACGCCGGGGTGGCCAATGCCATCCTGATCAAGGTGAACCAGATCGGCACGCTCACCGAGACGGTAGCCGCGGTGCGGATGGCGCACCGGGCCGGGTACCGCTCGGTGATGAGCCACCGCTCGGGGGAGACGGAGGACGTCACCATCGCCGACCTGGCGGTGGCGCTGGACTGCGGACAGATCAAGACCGGCTCACTCTCCCGGAGCGACCGCGTCGCCAAGTACAACCAGCTGCTCCGGATCGAGGAGGCGCTCGGCGCCGCCGCTCGCTATCCGGGCCGGAGCGCCTTCGGGCGCGGGCGGGGCTGACCATCCGTCTCCTGGTCCTCAACGACGACGGCATCGGGGCCGCCGGAATCGCGGCGCTGGTCGAGGCGGTGGAACCGCTCGGGGAGGTCTGGGTGGTTGCGCCCGAGCACGAGCAGAGCGCCGCCTCGCACGCCATCTCCCTCACCCGACCGCTGCGAATCCGAAGACTCCGAGAAAGATGGTTCTCGGTGGACGGGACACCCACCGACTGCGCGTACCTGGCCATCCACCACCTGATGAAGGACGAGCCTCCGGCGCTCGCGGTCTCGGGCATCAACCATGGCCCGAACCTGGCGGACGACGTCGTCTACTCGGGAACGGTGGCCGCGGCGATGGAGGCGACGCTGCTCGGTGTTCCGGCCATCGCCTTCAGTCTGGTGGCCCGCGGGCGCCCGCTGGACTTCACCCACGCCGCGCGCTTCGCCCGCTCGCTGGTGGGGGCGGCGCTGTCCCAGACGCTCCCACCCCGGCTGCTCCTCAACGTCAACGTGCCGGGAT
>JBKPMY010000087.1:0-12054 GCA_046732375.1 Myxococcota bacterium | reverse complement strand
GCCCGACCCCGCGCCCACGCTGCTCGCCGACCCGGCGGAGAACGTGTTCCGCGTAACCTTGCGCGCCGCCGGGCGGACGCAGGAGCTGTGGGTCGACCCGACCTACAAGCGAATCGTGCGCAGCCAGGTGGACGGGTCCGGGGCCTACACCCTGACCTTTGCCGACTTCGTGGACGTCCGGGGCGCTCCCTTCCCCCGCGCCATCACCTTTGCCGGAGCGGGCAGGGTGGCGTTCCAGTACACGGACCTCCGGCTCGGCGAGCAGCCGGACGCAGCCCTCTTCACCCCCGAGGCGCCTCCGGGTGTGCCCGTGGAGCAGATCTCCCCCAGCGCCTCCCTCCCATGACAGCCGAGCAGCCGGGCTGTCAGACTTCTCCCCAGCGGTAGATCCATCCGCCCGGCCTCGCGTTCGTAGGGGCATGGACGGAGCACCGGCGGAGGCCGCATCGACTCGCCCCAAGACACGACCCCCGACGAGGTCCTGATGCGGAGGTTCCAGCGGGGTGATGCCCGGGCCTTCCCGGAGCTGGTGCGGCGGCACCGGGCGGCGGTGTTCGCCTTCGTCCTGCGGTGGACGCAGGACCGGGCGCGAGCGGAGGACATCCTTCAAGAAACGTGGCTGAAGGTGGTGCGCGCCTCGAGCGACTGGAGTCCCCGTGCGCGCTTCACGACCTGGCTTTACACCATCGCGAGGAATGCCTGCGTGGATGGAGCACGACGAGAGCGGGCCCGCGCGGCGGAGCCCCTGGAGTCCGAGCCGGTGTCGACGGAGTCCCACGACCCGGAGCGCGCCGCCGCTTCATCCGAGCTCCGCCCGGTGCTCGAGGCCGCCATCGCCGCGCTCCCCGACGCGCAGCGCGAGGTGTTCCTCCTCCGCGAGATGGCCGGAATCCCTTTCCACGAGATCGCACGCATGACTGGCGCCCCCGAGCCCACGGTGAAGAGCCGGATGCGCTACGCGCTGGAAGCGCTGCGGACCCGACTGACGGCGGCGGGCATCGACGCGCCCGCCGGAGGGCAGGTGGCATGAGGCCTCCGGTGCCCACCCATCCCGACGACGACCGGCTGCTCGAGCTCGCCTACGGCGAGGTCCCGGCCTCGGAGGCGCGAGCGCTCAGGCAGCACGTCGACGGGTGCGCCCGGTGCCGGAAGGTGCTCGACGGCATCGCCGAGGTCCGCACCGCCTTCCGCTCCATCCCGGATGAGCCCGCGCCGGAGAAGGGCCTGGAGTCGCTCCTGGCCTACGGTGAGCAGGCCGCGGCCCGCGCCCGGTCCCGCCGCGGCGGGCTCCGCATCCTGGCCCTGCTCTCGGCGGCGACGGCGTTCGCGGTGGTGTGGGTGATGCTGCCCGGGCAGTCGCGGCGTTCGGACACCCTCGTGGGGGCGCCCGCGACGAAGACTCCCGACGTCCTGGCGCAGGCCGAGGTGCCTCGCGAGGCGGTGCAGGGCGGCCGTGCCCGCGACGAGGCGGACCGGGCCAAGGACACGAAGGAGAACGAGGCGACGCCGCTCCGGCGTCTCGCCAGTCCGAAGGCCGAGCCGGCCGCTCGGACGGAGCAGTTCAGCGAGGAGCGGTCCGCGCCGGCGCGGCAGTCCGCCCCGGAGCAGCTCTCCAAGCAGAAGGCGAGCGAGAAGCTCGATGCCCCCAAGGCGCAGCCCAAGCTGGCGGAGGCTCCCGCGCCGGTCCCCGCGGTCCGCGAGGGCGAGCTGTCCGGTGCGCTCGGGAGCGCCGCCGGGGGGAAGGCGGGGAATGCTGTCGGGCCGCCGCCAACGAGCCCTGCCGAGGGGCTCGCCTCGAAGTCCGCGGCCGGAGCGGAGAAGAAGCGCTCGGCCGGCGCGCGCCCCGAGGACGGGACCCTCGACGCCGATGCGAAGGCTCCGTCCCGCCCGCCCGCGGCGGTCGCGGCGATGCCCCCTCCCACACACTCCGGCGACGACCTCGTGCGTCCCCAGGCGGCCGGGAAGGGTGCTGCGGCCCCTCGCGCCGAGACGAGCGTGAGCGAGGACAAGGCAGCTGCGGTCGCCGACGCCGTCTCCGCCCCGGCGGCCACCCCTCCGGCGAAGGCGTCGAAGCCGGTTCCTCCGATGCAGTCCGTGCGGGTGGGGACGGGCTCGCCCGAGAAGCAGGCCCGCCTGTCGGAGATCCGGCGCCAGCTCGAGACCGCCCGGGGCGACCAGCGGAAGGCGCTGCTCCTGGAAAAGTGCGAGATCGAGGCCTCGCTCCAGCTGGGGCCCGATGCCGTGCTCACCTGCTCGATGGTGAGCCGCGAGTTCCCCGGCACCCCAGAGGCGAAGCGAGCCTCCGACCTCGCTCGCGGCTTCTCCGTCCAGCTGCCGACCGGGTCGGAGCGCTGACCGCCGGCCGGAAGCTTCGCCAGGCGGTGCCGCCCGTGTCTCGAGATGGGCGAGCCTCGCGCGTCAGTCCCACGGCATACTCCAGCACCTGGAGCCCTCCCGTCCCGTGCCCGTGAAGAAGGTCAAGAGCCTCGTTCCGTCCTCGCCCTCGACGCTGCAGGGTGACCTCTTCGCTCCGGCAGGCCCGCGACCGGGGAAGGCTCCGTCGCGCCCCGCCGTGGAGTCGCCGCCGGAGCCAGAGCGGAGCCCCGAACCCACTCCTGCCGCCTCGCAGGTCCGCGAGCCACCTCCCGAGCCGCCTCCGGAGCTCGAGCCCCCTCCGTGGCTGGAGGTCGCTGCCACCGGTCCGGCGCGGACGTCGCGGGGCAGGCCCGAGGTCGAGGTGCTCGAGCCCGAGGCGCGGACCGAGCTCGCGATCAGCCGGGAGACGGTGCGGGTGGACCTCGCGCCGGCGCGTCCCCGCGAGCGAGGCCCGAGCCTCCGCTGGAGCTCGACCACCGAGGTGGTGCGGATCGACACCCCGGCATCGGCGCCGCTCGTGCGGCCACCGGAGCGCGTCGTCCTCACCGTCACCCAGCTCACGCAGGCGGTGAAGGGCGTGCTGATGGAGGGGTTCCGGCGAGTCCTGGTGCGCGGGGAGGTCAGCAACTTCCGCGGGCTTCACGCCAGCGGGCACCTCTTCTTCAAGCTCAAGGACGCCGGCGCCTCCATCGACGTCAAGATCTGGGCCAGCGTGGTCCAGCGCCTCCGGTTCCGCCTGGAGGAAGGGATGGAGGTCATCGCCGAGGGCAACCTCGACGTTTACGAGAAGGCCGGCCAGTACAACCTCATCGTCCAGCGCATCGAGCCCTCCGGCGCCGGCGCGCTGGCCATCGCCTTCGCCCAGCTGCGGGACCGTCTGACCGCGGAGGGTCTGATGGGGGAGAAGCGGCTGCGACCGCCGAGGCCCCTTCCGTTCCTCCCCTGGCGCATCGGCGTGGTGACCAGCCGCTCCGGCGCGGCGCTGCACGACTTCCTGCGCGTGCTGCACCGGCGCAATCCACGGCTCTCGGTCCTCCTCTGTCACGCCCGGGTGCAGGGCCCAGGCGCCGCGGACGAGGTCGTGCGCGCGCTCCAGCGCCTCGCCCGGACGGACGTGGACGTGATCGTCGTCACCCGCGGCGGCGGCAGTGCCGAGGACCTCTGGACGTTCAACGAGGAGGCGGTGGCCCGCGCCATCGCCGCGAGCCCGGTGCCGGTGGTCTCTGCGGTGGGCCACGAGGTGGACTTCACCATCGCCGACTTCGTCGCCGACGCCCGCGCCCCCACGCCCAGCGCTGCAGCCGAGCTCCTGGCCCCCGAGCTCGAGGCGCTCCTCGACGACCTCCGCACTGCGCGCACCCGGCTCCGCCAGGCCGTCGGGAGCGCCATCGCCCACTCCCGGGAGCGGCTGCGGCATCGGGAGCGGCGGCTTCGCGACCCACGCCAGGAGGTGACCCGCCACCGGCACGTGCTCATCGAGCACGAGCGTGCGCTCGGCCGGTTGTGGACCGAGCGTCTCCGTGGTGAGCGGGTGCGGCTGATGGAGCTTCGGGGCCGGCTGGAGCGCTTCCGGCCCGAGGCTCTCCTCGCCGAGCGCCGCGCCCGCCTCGACCGTCTGCGGTGGAGGCTGGCCGCGATCCAGCGGGCCCGACTGTCGATGGAGGCCGCCGCGATGGTCTCGATGCGCCAGCGGCTCGAGCGGCGTGCGCCGGACGTGGATCTCGCCCGCGCCCGGACGCGGCTGGACGGGTTGACCTCCCGGCTCCGGCAGATCTGCGAGGGTCGGCTGGGGAAGGCGCGGGCGCCGGTGCTCGAGGGACGGGCCCGCCTCGAGCGGGCGATCCAGGCGCGAATCGCCTTCGCGCAGGGAGCGGTGCGGATGAACGCCGGACGCCTCGACTCGCTGAGCCCGTTGCGGGTCATGGCTCGCGGCTACGCGGTCGTCTACCGCACCGACGACGGCCACCTGGTCCGGCGTGCCGGCGAGCTCCAGCCCGGCGCGCCGGTGCGCCTCCGCTGGGCGCCGCCCGGATGTACCTCGCTCACCTCGTGCGACGAGGCCGAGGCCACCATCACCCGGGTCAAGCCCGGCGGTGGCGAGGGCTAGAGAGTCCAGGGCCGGAGCGGTTGCGCCTCGCTTCGCCCGGGGGTAGACGCACACTTTCGTGGCCACTCGAGAATCGCTCCAGCGTGAAGTCGAAGGCGCCGAGCTCCCGGAGAAGGAGCAGCCGGGCGCTCCCCGACCGCGGTCCGACCCGCCGCGTGGCGATGGCCAGTACAGCGACGTCGTGTACCGCCTCGAGGAGGTGGTCAGAAAGCTGGAGGCCGGGCAGCTGAGCCTCGAGGACTCGCTCGAGGAGTTCGAGAAGGGCATCCAGCTGGTCAAGCGGGGTGAGGAGCTCCTCCAGCAGGCCGAGCGACGGGTGCAGGAATTACTGGAGCACAAGGGCGGGGACCGGACCGTCCCTCTCGAACCCGTCCGGGGCGGGCCGTCGAAGGCCGCCCCGACGGGCACCGATGATGACGACATCCCGTTCTGACGGTCCTCCTCGCCGCTCGGCGATCATCGTCGACGACGATCGAGACACCCGCGAGATGCTCGCGATGGCGCTGGAGCTGGAGGGCTTCGAGGTCATCCAGGCGGCCAACGGGGTGAAGCTCATCTCCAGCCTCCACGTGCACCATCCGGACATCCTGCTCCTCGACGTGAACATGTCGTGGATCGACGGCTTCGAGCTCTGCCGCTCGGTGCGGCGCAACGAGCAGTTCCGGAGCCTCCCCGTGCTCTTCATCTCCGCGCGCAAGGCCCGCGCCGACGTCGAGGCAGGGCTGGCCTCCGGCGCCGACGGGTACTTCACCAAGCCCATCGACTTCGACGCGCTCCTCGGCCGGATGCGGGAGCTGGTCGACCGGCGCTCGGGAGGGGTGTCGCGATGAGAGCTTTCCAGCTCGAGCCGTGGCTGCAGCTCCGGGGCGCGCGGGTCGAGAAGTTGCTGGCCGACCGGCTGCAGAGGCTCGAAGCTGCGCCGAGGCGCCTGGTGGAGGCCATGGAGTACTCGCTGCTGGCCGGAGGGAAGCGGCTCCGGCCTGTGCTCTGCCACGCCTTCGCCGAGGCGGTGCGGGGCGGGACGCCCGGAAGGGCCGCCGGGGACGCCGCCTGCGCCCTCGAGTACATCCACACCTACAGCCTGATCCACGACGACCTCCCGCCGATGGACGACGACGACCTCCGCCGCGGCCGACCCACCAACCACAAGGTGTTCGGCGAGGCGATGGCCATCCTGGCCGGCGACGCGCTGCTGACCGAGGCTTTCGCCCTCGTCGCGAAGGGCCCGGAGCCGTGCCGGGCCGAGCTCGCCTCGCGGCTGGCCCGCGCGGCCGGCGCGGTCGGGATGGTGGGCGGTCAGGTGCTGGACATCGCCGAGGATCGTCCGGCGGAGGAGGGCTACCTCACGCGCCTGCACCGCATGAAGACCGGGGCGCTGCTCCAGGCTGCCTGCACACTCGGCGTGGTCGCCGAGGGCGGAACTGTGGCGCAGGTCGAGGCTGCCGAGCGCTATGGTGATGCCGTGGGCCTGGCCTTCCAGATCGCTGATGACCTGCTCGACGTGACCTCCTCGAGCGAGGCGATGGGCAAGCCCACGGGGGCGGACGCCGCGGCCGGCCGCCACACCTACCCGGCGCTGCTCGGGCTCGAGGCGTCGCGGGCTCGGGCCGGGGCGCTGGTGGAGGAGGCACTCGCCGCGGTGCGGCCGCTCGAGCCCGTTCCCGGTCCTCTCGCCGCTCTGGCGCGCTACAGCGTGGAGCGCAGCACGTGAGACCGATCGCGCTCGTTCGCCCGTGAGCCTGCTCGAGCGTGTCCAGTCTCCGAAGGACGTCCGCGCGCTCGCCGAGGACGATCTCCCGGCTCTCTGCGCCGAGCTCCGCGAGGAGATCATCTCCATCTGCGGCCGGGTGGGCGGGCACCTCGGCGCCTCACTGGGCGCGGTGGAGCTCATCGTCGGGCTCCACCGGGTGTTCCACGCTCCCGAGGACGACCTGGTCTTCGACGTGGGGCATCAGGCCTACGCGCACAAGCTGCTGACCGGGCGCGGCCCCCGGATGCAGACCCTCCGGCAGGAGCGCGGGGTCGCGCCATTCCTCGATCCCCGGGAGAGCCCCTTCGACGCCTTCCCCGCCGGGCACGCCTGCACCGCGGTGAGCGTGGCCCTGGGCATGGCGGAGGCGCGCGCAAGGACCGGAGGGCCCGGCCGGGCGGTGGCCATCGTCGGGGACGGCGCGCTGACCGGAGGGCTGACCTTCGAGGGGCTGAACGACGCGGGTGCGAGCGGGCTGCCGCTGGTGGTGGTGCTGAACGACAACGGAATGTCGATTTCCGCCAACGTGGGCGCAGTCCCCCGCATGCTGGCCGGCCCGGGAGCGCGGAGCTTCTTCGAGGCGCTGGGCTTCACCTATCTCGGTCCGGTGAACGGGCACGCCCTGAACGAGCTCCTTCCGGCGCTGACCGAGGCGCGCCGGAGCCGGCGGCCGGTGCTGGTCCACGTCCGGACCGAGAAGGGGCGAGGGCTCGCCGAGGCCGAGGCGGACGTGGCGACCCGCGGCCACGCGATGGGCCCGTACGAGATGCGGGACGGGAAGCTGGTCCGCAGCCGCCACGGGCAACCCACCTGGTCGGACGCGGTGGCCGACGCGCTGGGCCGGGCGATGGAGCGCGATGCGCGGGTGGTGGTGGTGACCCCCGCGATGCTTGAGGGTTCCTCGCTCACCGGGCTGGCGCGGCGCTTCGGGCCCCGGGTGCACGACGCAGGCATCGCCGAGCAGCACGCGGTGACGCTCGCCGCCGGGCTCGCCGCGCGGGGAATGCGGCCGGTGGTGTGCATCTACAGCACCTTCCTCCAGCGAGCGCTGGACCAGCTGATCCACGACGTGGTGCTGCCCGGGTTGCCGGTCACGCTGGCCATCGACCGCGCCGGTCTGGTCGGTGCGGACGGGGCGACGCACCAGGGCACCTACGACCTCGCTTTCCTGCGGCCGCTCCCGGGGCTGCGCCTCTACGTGCCGACGCTGGCGGAGGACGTGGACGCGGTTCTGGAGACATCGCTGTCCAGGCCCGGGCCGGCGGCGTTCCGGTTCCCGCGCGGAACGCTGCCCACCACGCCGGCGTCCATCCACGTGGAGCCGGGACCGCTGCGCGGTGCGCGCTGGCTCCGGCACCCCGAGGGTGCAGTCGCGGCGATCGTGACGGTGGGGCCGCTCGGGCTCGCGGCGCTGGAGGCGGCCGCGTCGCTCGAGCTTCCGACGGCGGTGCTCGACGTGCTGGCGCTCTCGCCACTCGACGTCGACAAGGTGCTCGAGGCCTGCGCCACGTGCAACGTGGTGACGGTGGAGGAGGGCACGACGCACGGTGGGCTGGGGAGCGCCGTGCTGGAGCTCCTCGCGGCGCGCGGGCGGACGGCCCGGGTGAGGACGCTCGGGCTGCCCGACGCCCCGGTGCCGCACGGTGATGCGCGTGCCCAGCGGCGTGCCCTGGGCCTCTCGCCGGAGGGAATCGCCGCCGCGGTGAGGGGGCTGGTCGCCGGCACGACGAGGTAGATCGAGGTCGATCCGGGGAGGGTTCGCGCCTTGAAGGGTGCCGAGTGACCGAGCGGTCCGGCTCCGGAGCGCGCTCGACTGGCCTGCGAGACCTTCTTCGCTCCGGGACCGGCGGCGACGGTGCGCTCGCGCTTGTCTCTCGGTTCAAACGCAGGTGCCCGGGGGCGGCCCGGCCGCGCGGAGCCTGCACGCACGAGTGTGGTGCGTTCCCGTTTCCGCAGCGCGGACCATGGCAGCTCGTACTGTCAGCCCGCGCGAGCGCGCGTCTGATCAGGTCACCGGACGGGAGGGCCGCCCCGGGGCGAGGGGGTCTCCAGCGCACGACGCAATAGCAATTTCGGCGACTGGCTGTGCGGCTCCGACGCTTCCAAGTCCGCGAGACCGCGTCGGCGCTTCACCTGTGGTCGTCGATAGCGGGCCATAGCGTCGTGCGTTGGCCCCGCGGAGCCTCCCGAGGGCTTCTCGAGGATCAGGCGCTGATCGGTGCTCTCCGGGAACCCGTCGCCTGCCGCTCCCAACGTCTCGCGCGCCCGGCGCTCGCACGCCCGACTGCTCGTCGCGGGGCCCACCCGCATGGCCTCGCGGACACCCGACTCCACCTCACATCGAGCCTGACGCCCCGAAGCGCTAAGAACCCCCGCGCGTGACCGAGCGAGCGTCCCCGAGCATCCGTCCCAAGAAGGAGCGCCTCGACGTGCTCCTGGTCGACCTCGGTCTCGCGCCGACTCGCGCCCGGGCCCAGGCTCTGGTCCTCGCCGGCCAGGTGGTGGTCGACGATCAGCGCGTCGACAAGCCGGGCACCCGCGTCTCCACCGACGCAGAGGTTCGCCTCAAGGGCGAGCCCATGCCCTACGTCTCCCGCGGCGGGCTCAAGCTCGAGGCGGCGCTGAAGCACTTTCGGCTCGACGTCCGGGGCGCCGTCTGCGCGGACATCGGGGCGAGCACGGGAGGCTTCACCGATTGCCTCCTCCAGGCCGGCGCCTCGAAGGTGTACGCGCTCGACGTCGGCCGCGGTCAGCTGCATGCCCGCCTGCGGAGCGACCCGCGGGTCATCCTCCACGAGGGAGTGAATGCGCGCCACCTGGCCCCGTCCGATCTGCCCGAGCCGGTGGCGGTCCTGGTGGTGGACGTGAGCTTCATCTCGCTCACGCAGGTTCTACCGGCGACGATTCCATTCCTGGTCCCCGGCGGGGTGACGGTGGCCCTGGTGAAGCCACAATTCGAGGCGGGGCGGGAACAGATCGGAAAGGGCGGGGTGGTGCGCGATGACGCGGTGCGAGCCGAGGCTGTGGCGCGGGTGCGTGCATGCATGGAGCAGCTCGGGCTCGTGCCCGTCGGCGCTCTGGATTCTCCGGTCCATGGTCCTGCAGGAAATCGCGAAATTCTCCTGGTGGCCCGAGCTCCCTGACGACGGCTCGACTCACGGAGCGGTGTCGCGGCGGACTCGCTGACGGAGCGCTGGTCAGTGCCGAGAAAATCTAGGAAAATTGGAGCAGAGATGAACGGGGAGAGCTCCACGCCGGCCCTCGCGCGATCGCCGGAGACGGCAGGGGACCGCGAACGCCGCATTGCCGAGCGCATGGCGATGCTCCTGGACATCACCCAGGCGGCCACGTCATCCCTCGAGCTGGAGAAGATCCTCAAGATCGCCGTCGAGAAGGTCAGCCAGGTTCTTCCCACCGACCGGTGCTCGGTCGTCCTGGTGGACTCGCCCAGCTCCAGCGAGGCGGTCGTCATGGCGACCCGGGAGCGCGACGACTACCGGCCCATCACCATCGACCTCTCCAAGTACCCGGAACTCCGCCGATCGCTGCAGACCCGGGAGGCGACCTACATCGAGGACGCGCTCGAGGACCCCCTCATGGCGGACGTGATGCCCGCCATCGCTCCCCTGGCGGTGCAAAGCATCCTGGTCCAGCCGCTCATCAGCCAGGACGACGTGGTGGGCGCCCTGTTCCTTCGCCTCTCCAGGAGACGCGGGGCGTTCGGCCCGGAAGAGCAGGAGTTCGCCAAGGCGGTCGCGGCCGCGCTCGCCAACTCGGTCCGCAACGCGAAGCTGCACACCTCGGTCCAGAAGAAGCGCGACGACCTCGAGCTGGCCTACGTCGAGCGCTACCGCGAGCTGACCGAGGCCAACCGGCGCCTCCGTGAGCTGGCCCGGTTCAAGGACGAGCTGATTGCCATCATCAGCCACGACCTCCGTGCGCCGCTGCAAGTGACGCTCGGCCACGGCCGGATGCTCGAGGACGCGAACCTGCCCGGCGACCTCCGGACCTCCGCCGAGGCCATCGTCCGGCAGTCGCGGAAGATCCTGAAGATGGTCGAGTCGCTCCTCGACCGTGGGAAGGGAGAGCAGGCCCGGGTCGCGCTCGACGTGCAGCTCCTGGACGTGGGTCGCGTGGCGCGTGACTGCGCGTTCGAGCTGGAGATCCTCGCCGCCGAGCGCGGGGTGACGCTCAAGGCCCACGCCCCCGAGCGGCTGCCGGTGATGGGAGACGAGCTGAAGCTCCGCGAGGTGCTCCAGAACCTCATCACCAACGGGCTCGAGCACGCGGCGAAGAAAGGCACCGTCCTCGTCGAGGGCGAGGTGCTGCCCCGGCCCGACGGCCCGGTGGTGAAGGTGGTCGTCCAGGACGACGGCCCCGGGATGCCCGAGGAGCAGATGCATCTGGTGTTCGACCGGTACCGTCACGGTCCCGGGGGGACCGGCCTCGGGCTGGCCATCTGCAAGGAGTTCGTCGAGCTGCACGGGGGGGAGATCTGGGCCGAGCGCCCGGCGGACGGCGGCTGCGCCTTCGTCTTCACCCTGCCGCTCGCCCAGGCCGACCGGAAGGTGGTCCCCAAGCTCCAGGCGCTCGGCGACGAGCAGCAGCCGCGCGTCCTCATCGTCGAGGACGAGCCGGACATCGCCGCTGTCCTGGAGGGCATCCTGCGCAAGCGGTACCGGGTGGAGGTGGCCCGCGACGGGCGCGAGGGCGTGGCGAAGGTGCACGCCCTCCACCCAGACCTGGTGGTGATGGACGTGTTCCTCCCCCACCTCGACGGGCTCGATGCCGTCCTGTCGCTCAAGGCCTCCAGCGACACCGCGGACATCCCGGTCATCCTGGTGTCGGCGCAGGTGGGAGTCGCCGACCGGGTCCGGGCCCTGAACCTCGGCGCGGTGGACTACCTGGCCAAGCCGTTCCATGCCTCGGAGCTCCTCCAGCGGGCCGAGCGCGCCCTCGCGGTCAACAAGCGCCGCGCCGCTGCGCCGGAGGCGGAAGGCCCGACGGTGGGCGTCGCCGACGCCGAGACCGGATTGCTCGACCGGCGCGGGCTGGTCGCGCGGCTCACCCAGGAGGCGGCCCGGGCCCGGCGCTATGGCCGGCCGCTGTCGCTCGCGGTGGCCCGGACGGACGCGGTCCAGCCGGAAATGCTCCGGACCGCCGCTGCGCGGATGCGCGAGCGGCTCCGCCAGCCGGACGTGCTCGCCCACCTCGGGCACGGCACCTTCGCGGCGCTCCTTCCCGAGTGCACCTCCGAGCAGGCCATGGCGGTGTTCGGCCGCGTGGAATCCGACCTCCGCGCTTCCACCAGCCTGAAGTGCCAGGTGGAGGTCGCCGAGGTGCCCGGGCGCGAGCTCCCGGAGGCAGTGCTGGACCACCTCCTCGAGCGCCAGCCGCCGGGCTGACGTTTCCGGCCGGGGGTGACGGGCAACCCCCCGGGGGGCCCTGCTAGGCTTGGTGGGCTCCCGGACTTCCCGTCGTGCTCGCCTCTGTCCTCGCTGCTCTCGTCCTCCTGGGCGCCTCGCCGGCGCATCCCCGGGTGGACGTCTCGGCCATGAAGGAGGCGATGTCGGCGCCCACCGACGACTACTCGTCCGCCTCGGCGTATGCCCACTTCCTCCGCGCCCGGCTCCTCGCGCTGCAGGGGGAGCACGCCCGGAGCGTGGAGCAGCTCCGGCTCGCGCTCGCCTCTGACCCCGGTCGCGCCGAGCTGGTGCTGGCCCTCGCCGAGGCGCAGGCCCGCTCCGGCGCCCCGGCTCGCGCCGAGAGCACCGTGCGCGGTCTCCTCGAGCGGAAGCCCGACCACGTTCCGGCGCTGCTC
>JBKPMY010000086.1:0-4032 GCA_046732375.1 Myxococcota bacterium | reverse complement strand
ACCACCAGCTCCGCGCCGGCGCGGAGCAGGCCAGCCGGTCGCTCCGGCACCGGCACCGAGCGCTGCCAGAGCACCCGGCCGCGCACGTCGAGGCAGGCCAGGGTCGGGCGATCCTCGTGCAGCCCGGCAATCCACGCGCGGGCGCCACCGGCGGTGGGGGCCGCGGCCTGGCGAAAAGGAAGCTCGGTGAGCCAGCGCACCTCGCCGAGCACCGGGTCCAGCGCGAGCAGCGCCGAGCGGTCCTCGCGCCCGAGGGGGACCAGCACCACCGGTCCCCACGCCAGTGCCGGACCGGTGAAGGGCAGGGGGGCGGCGACCCGGAATCGCACCGTGCCATCGTGGAGGTCGAGCCCGGTGAGGACGCCCGACTCGGAGGCAGCGAGCACGGTGACTCCGGAGAGCGCGAGGTGGAGCCGCCGGGTCCGCGCCGGCAGGAACGACCAGCGCTCCCGGCCAGTGAGCACGTCGACCGCGCGCACCCCCCGCCGCTCGACGCCGAAGACCACCATAGTTTCGGCGGCGATGGCCACCGGGTCCAGCGCCGCGCCGTCGTGGGGCTGGAACCACCGGGGATCGGCGTCCTGCGGGCCGTAGCCGTAGAGGCGGCTTCGCGTGGCGGCGACCGCGCGGCCCTCCGGAGCGGCGGCGCCCCCGCGTGGGGTGGCCCGGTGCAGCCGCAGCTTTCCGTCCCAGCCGACCACGTCCATCCCGCGGTCGGAGACGAGGACGACGCTCCCCTCCATCGCCACCAGCGTCGCCAGTCCCGGCCCGGCGAGCCCCCGGGCATGCGCCACCGGAAGGAAGCGAAGGCGACGGATGCTGCCCTCGCGCCGCAGCGGCCGGACAGCCCGGGCCGCGCGGACGGGCCTTCGCCGCTTGACCGGGGCCCGCTCCCGCTTCTCGCGGGTCGGGGGACGGAGGAGCGCCAGGCCCGCCTCGGACCTGGCGACGAGCTCCTCCAGGTGCGGGTTCCTCCGCTGGCCGGGAATCGCCCAGCGGACCGCGCGCGCGGCCGAGGCACCGAGCGAGAGCAGCGCGCGGGCGACGTCCTCGGCGGACCAGGGAAGAGTCGCCTTGCCCAGCGTCCATGCCGGGCTCCGGAGGGAGACCCGGGAGGGCCCGTCCGGCAGCTGGATCTCGACCGCCTCGACGCCCGTTCCCAGCGCCCGCTGCACCTCCTCGCCGCAGCGGACCAGCTCCAGCACGTGGAGGAGCGCGGGCCCCTTGAGCTGCCAGACGTCGGGCGCTCCGGAGATCCAGATGCGCCCGGAGCCGAGGAGCGCCCCCAGGGCCGCGGCGTGTCCGCGCGGGGCTCGCTCCAGGAGGCTCGAGCCGTCGGTCAGCTGCAGCACCAGCGCGCGGCCGGCCGCGCCGAGGCGGAGCCCGAGTGGTGCCACCGGGCGCGGTGGAGCCAGGCGCGAGGGGTGGCGGAGCGCGCGGAGGCGCTCGCGGACCGCGCGCCGCCTGGGGGTCGGGACGGAGGACTCCTCGAGGTCGCTGAGGAACTGCTCGCCCATCCGGATGACGGCCTCGCACCACTCGGACCAGTCGAGCCGCACGCGGCGAACGAGCCGAGCGGGGCGCGCCAGCGATGCGATGCGCAGGGCGCACCCGTCCTCGGTGTTCTCCAGGCAGAGGACGAGCCCCGACTCCGGAAGCGAGACGTCGGCCATGGCCGTGCCGCGGGCCAGGGCGCCGGTGCATCCGAGGAGGGCCTCGACCAGGGGGAGAAGCGGCTCGTCCTCGGCTCCGTCGACGAGGGCAACACCGTCCAGCTCCAGAGATACCGAATCGTGCGGGGCGGTCCCGCGCTCGCGGGTCCAGCGTCGGCCGATCCGGATGCGGAGCATGCGAGAGTGGCGGTGCTTCGCACGGGCGGTGACGCCCTGCAAGCGCAGTCCCGCGGAGGGCGCATGGCGAAGCAACACGTGGTGAACCTGAGCTGCTCGTTCTGCGACAAGAACCAGCGCGAGGTGAAAAAGCTGATCGCCGGCCCGAAGGTCTGCATCTGCGAGGCGTGCGTCGGGATCTGTAACGACATCATCCGCGCCGAGCTCGAGGTCCAGCCCCCGCCCGGACAGGAGGAGGACTGGCGCGGACAACTCCGTTTCCAGATCGAGCAGCTCGATCGCCACGCCTTCGCAATGGTCGACCTTCTGCAGCGAGCCCCGGCACTCAGCTTCCCGGGGCATGTCAGACGCGCGGTTCCGCCGGTCGCGACGGCGTCGCAAGGGTTGCGTGCCGCGGCGGATGCGTGGGACGCGGAACCGCCGGCCACGTCTCTGGCTGGCGTCGAGCACAACGTCGGACCAGCGCTTGAAAAGCTCAGGACTGGCTCGTGCGATGGAACGGTCAATTCCTCCGGAGCGTCTCGCAGCTCTGGACCGAGTGGCCGACCAGCTCGAGGAAGTGCGCGACGCAGTCCTCGTTGCAGCTGCAGGCTAGGCTCCCTGTCCTTGCCGGCGACCGGGTTGATTGACCCGGGCGGAGGGTCTCGCTACCTTCCCGCGCCCACATGACTTTCTACGAGGCCGCGCTCCGGGTCCTGGAGGCCGCTGGCCAGCCGCTCACCTCGGTCGAGATCACCGAGCGGTCGATCGCCCAGGGCCTCCTCAGCCACGTCGGGAAGACGCCGGAACAGACGATGCTCTCGCGTCTCGCGGCGATGGCTCGTCGCGCCCGCGATCGCCGCGTCACCGTCACCGGACCAGACACCTTCGCCCTCACCGACTGGGGGCTTGTCGAGGACGCCGCCGCCCTGGAGGCGATGTCCGCGCCCTACGAGCACCCCGAGGAGGGACTCCCTCCGCTCCGCCCGGTCGAGCGCCACCCCGAGCCGCGCAACGAGAACGTCCGCGGCATCGGCCGGCAGGAGCGGCGGCGCCGCGCCGAGGAAGAGGAGCGGGGTAAGAAGCGCCGCTACCCCCCTGTCTCCGAGGTCGCCTTCGAGCTCCTGGGGGAAGCGGACTCCCCCCTCGCGCCCTCCGAGGTGCTCCGGCTCGCTCGCGAGCGACAGCTTGCCTCGGACGAGCTCCAGCCGGAGGCGCTCCTCACCAGCCTGGCCGAGGAGAATCAGCGCCGCATCGACGCCGGCCGTCGCCCCAACTTCGCGATCGACCCCACCGGCGCGCTCATGCTCGAGCGGGACGACGCGCCGGTTGCCGCGGTGCAGTCCGCCTTCGCCCGGGCGCTGGAGCTGCCGTTCAGCGACGGGCGGATCGTCTTCCGCCAGCCGCCGCCCTCGGCACCCGAGGCCATGGTCGACGACGGGCTGGTCCACGCCGCGAAGAGCGCGGTCAAGGAGGCCCGGCGGGCCACGGCGCGTGCGCTGCGCTCGCACCTGGCCTCGCTCGAGCAAGGAACCCTGCAGAAGGCATGCGTGAAGATGCTGCACGCGCTCCACTTCCGGGAGATCAAGGTCGCCAAGCGCAGCAACCACGGCCCGCTGCTCACCGCCCGCCGCAAGGACGGAAGCCTCGAGCTGCGGTGGGCGATCCGCATCCACCGCGGGAATGGCCCGGTGGACCGCCGCGCCGTCCAGGACTGCCGCCGCGATCTCCAGCACCACTCGGCCCACACCGCGCTTCTCATCGCCACAGGTGACCTGCGGAGCGATGCGCGCTCGGAGGCCCTGTCGGGGGCGCCGGTGCACGTCTGGGCCGGCGAGGGACTGGCGGAGAAGTTCCTCGAGTCGCACACCGGTGTCCGCGTCGTCTCCCTCGAGCTGTTCGAGCTGGACCGCGCCTTCTTCGAGGAGGCTGCCCGCGGCGCCGAGGAATCGCGCCGCCGGCGCGAGGAGCGCCACCGGGAGCGCGAGGAGCAGGCGGAGCCCGTTGAGCCGATCGAGCCGGCCGAGCCCCTGGAGGCGTCTGCAGAGGACGACGAGGGCGGCGAGGACGAGGGCGAGGAGGAGGGCCCCGAGGAGCCCGGACCCGAGGGCGCCGCCGCGGCAGGCGAGGGCGGTCCCGCGGCCCCGGGCGAGGCCAGCAGCGCGGAACGGCGCCGTCGCCGGCGACGCCGGAGAGGGCGGCG
>JBKPMY010000085.1:0-10327 GCA_046732375.1 Myxococcota bacterium | reverse complement strand
CTGCAGCCGCTCGACGTCATCCGGGACGAGGTGGTGACCGCGATGGTCGCCCTGCCCACGGTGCAGCATCCGGCGAAGCCGCCTGACCCGGCGGAACGCCGGCTGGTGATCGCCACCCGGCTCATGGGCAGCCCCCCGTTCCCGAGGGAGAACCTGGCCGAGCAGGGCCGGGTCCGGGTGGTCACTCCGCAGCCCGGCGGTCTGGTGTCGTCGCTGGACGCGGTGTTCAACTCCGACACCACGGTCGCGGAGAGCTTCCCGGTCAAGCGGCTGGTGACCCATGGGAACGTGGTGAACCTGATCCCCGCTCCGCTGCCGGACGGCGGCTTGTCGTCCATCGTCATCCAGGACACCGACGGCGGGGTGGACGGTGGAACCGCCGACGTGGTGATGGACGCCGGCACACGGGTGTTCGGTATCCTCGACGAGGCCTCCTGCTCGGGGAGGATCGACTGCGTGGGCGTGCTGGCCGTGGACCTCGATCGGACGACGACCCTCCAGTCCAGGTTCGTGGAATACGGGAACCCCGATGCAGGGCTGATTCCGAATGGAGGAACCACGCCGGTCGTCCTCCACCCGGTGGCGATCGACGGGTTCGACGACCGCCGCGACGTGGTCAACAGCAGCGGGAATGTCATCCTGCTCGACGGGGGAGTCCCGGCCCGCTTCGCGGACACTTACTGGCGGCCGCCCAACACCTTCCCCGACGGAGGGGTTCGGGATGCCAACCGGATGCTCCCCATTCGCTTCGCCAACAACGGCTCGGTGGGCGTCATCCAGGACATCGTCATCCAGTCGAACGGGCTCGCCCTCTACTACAACGGGGCCGAGCTCCAGTACGGGCTCCTGGGCTTCGTCACCGTCAGCGGGTACGGGAACGCCATCCCGGCAGCGCAGATCTTCGCCTTCGACGCGATGACCCTGCGGCAGATCAACTTTGCCCAGGCGGGGGTCTCGATCACCGACAACAGGCCCATCCTCAACAACGGGGCGACCGCCACCTTCCGGGGAGGGCCCCAGCAGATCGCGATCGAGCGGGGAATCTGGCCCTACAGCGAGAGCGTGGCCGTCCTCTACGAAGGCGTGGTGGCCAACATCGCCCGGGAGCCGCTCGACGCGGGGCTGGGCGACCCCTCGCAGGGCCTGTGGCCCCTGTCGATCAACAGCCGGATCCTGGTCGAGCAGGGCTACGTCGAGCCCGGCGACGTCATCGTCCCCGTGGACTACACCGGGACCGAGTGCGAGTTCGCCTTCCCGGTCCAGGCGACCGAGGACGGCGGGGTACTCGTCCCAGGCACGGGTGGTTTGTTCCTCAGGAGCCGGGACACCGCGCTGGCCGAGACCCTCGACGGGGGGCTCGACGGCGGGAACGTGCTGGTGCTCTCCGACGGCACCGTCCCGACCATCGCCAACTGCCCGCCGCCGGTCACGTACACCGTCCGCAGCAGCAGCCTGGCCCGGCACGCCTTGACCGTGACCGGGACCCTCTCGGGATTTCTCGGGCGAGTGGCACTCCCTCCCCAGGGGAGCTTGAGCACCTTCGACGCCGGGCCGGACTCGCGCCCCAGCTTCGTCCGCTTCTGGCGCCCCGACGCCGATGCCGGCACCTCCGCGGCGACCCTCAACCCCACGGGCCTGTCCTTCCAGATGCGGGACACCATCCAGTACACCGACGAGAACAACGACACCGTGACCGATGCGGGGATCGAGCCCGTGCTCACCGAGGGGGACGTCCCCTCGCTCCGCGGTTCGGGGTACGTCTTCGCCTTCGCCAACGGCTACACGCCGGCCTCGGTGCCCATCAGCACCGCGACGCTCCAGGTGGGTGGGCTCAACCTTCCGGGCGCGCTGTCGCTGTACCAGCGCACCCTCTACCCACAGGTTGTGGGGGCAGACCGCATCTTTGTCCTCTACCCGGGGGGCAACGTCATCGTGGACTTCTCTCCCACCACCATCACCTTCAGCGTCGCCACCGCCGGGGACATCGGCGTCCACTACTGACCGTGGTAGCCTTGTCGCCCGTGCGCGTCATGGGCGACTTCAACCCGCCACATCCCGTCCGCAAGGTGGCCATCCCGGACCACCTCTGGGAAGCGTTCGAGGAGATGGCAAGGCAGATGGGGAGCGAGCGGGACGGGCTCATCAACCAGGCCCTGTTCATGTTCGCGCGGCTGAACGGCTTCCTCGAGGTCTCTCCGCGGCGAAAGACGCCCGTTCCGGCGCAGCCGACGCTGAACAGCCGGGTGGCCGCGGTAGCGCCGCCCCGGGCCGCGCCCCTGCGGAGCACCGCGGCTGCCGAGGCGGTGGCGCCCACCATCGGGACCCCGGTCATGGGGAAGAGCGACCTGGACGACCTGGCGTCCCTGGGCGAGGTGGACACCGGCGCTCCCGACGGCACGCCCGACGACCCGCTGGACATCCTCGACCGCCAGCTTCCCGAGGACGAGGAGCGGTCCGGTTCCGGAGGCCAGCTGTACCTGATGGCCGAGAACGGCGCCCTGGACCGCATCGGCAAGGACCGGTTCGTCATCGGCCGGGGAAAGCACTGCGACTTCATCATCAACTCCGGCAAGGTCAGCCGGGAGCACGCGGTCATCGTCCGCGACGAGGGCGCCTACTACATCGAGGATCTGGGCTCCTCGAATGGCACCTGGTTCAACAAGCAGCGGATCAAGCGCAAGCAGGTGGAGGACGGCGACGAGTTCTTCATCTGCAACGAGAAGATCAAGCTCGTGCTGCGGTAGTCCGCCTCGGGCGGGACGGTAGAGGCCGGCTGGGCGGGTCCAGAGGACCGAGCGACCCAGCCGGTTTCCGCTGTATAGGGTGGGGCAGAAGGTCATGCCCAGCTCTCGCCCCGTCCTGACGCTCATCGACGCGTCGGGCTTCGTCTTTCGCGCCTACCACGCCATCACCAACCTCAGCACCAGCCGGGGCGTGCCCACCAACGCCGTCTACGGCTTCACCCGGATGCTCCTCAAGACGCTCCGGGAGATGAAGCCCACCCACGTCGCGCTGGCGTTCGACAAGGAAAGCCGCACCGGCCGCCAGGAGATCGATCCCACCTATAAGGCCAACCGCGAGGGCCCGCCGCCGGACCTCCCGCACCAGTTCGGCCTGGTCCGGCAGGTGGTCGACGCCCTGCGGGTGCCGGTGCTCGAGTACGCCGGCTGGGAGGCGGACGACGTCATCGGAACCCTCGCCCTGGCCGCGAAGCAGCAGGGCTTCGACGTGCAGATCGTCACCGGGGACAAGGACTTCATGCAGCTGGTGGACGAGCGGGTCAGCCTCTACGACCCGATGCTCGACCGCCACACCGGCCCCCGCGAGGTCAGGGAGCGGCTGGGCATCGAGCCGGGCCAGATGCGCGACTACCTGGCCCTGGTCGGTGACCCCATCGACAACGTGCCCAAGGTTCCGGGCATCGGGCCGAAGACCGCGGCGGAGCTCATCCAGCAGTTCGGGAGCGTGGAGGCGCTGCTCTCCCGGCTGGAGGAGGTGAAGAAGCCGAAGATCCGCGAGGCGATCGAGCAGCACCGTGAGGGCGTGCTCCGGGCGAAGACGCTGGTGACCTTCCGCACCGACCTCCCGGTGGAGACCGACGTCTCGCGCTTCGTCCGCCAGCCGATCGACGGCGAGAAGTCGCGGGCGCTCTTCACCGAGCTCGAGTTCTACAAGCTGCTACAGGAGATGCCCCCCAGTCCCGACGCCGCCGCAGCCCGGCCGATGGGGAGGACGGTGGTCGTCGCCGACCGCGACGCCCTGGTGGGCCTGGCCGACGCCATCCGGGCCCACGGACGGGTGGCGCTGGTCCCGGCGCACGACGGCCCTCCGGCCACGGCCCCCCTGGTCGGGCTGGGCGTCGCGGCGGGCGACACCGCGGCCTACGTGTCGCTCGATCACCACGGGCTCGGTGCCCGGCGGCTCTCGCGCGAGGACCTGCGCGGGGTGCTCGGTCCGCTGCTCTCGGACCCGCGGCTGCCCAAGGACGCGCACGACGCCAAGGCTCTCTCGCTGCTGCTCCTCGGGGTGGGGCTGGAGCTGCAGGGCCTGGACGGGGACGTGGAGCTCCTCTCGTACCTTCTCAACGCCTCCCGGCGGGAGCATGCCCTGGCAGACCTCGCCCGGGAGCGCCTGCACCTCGAGCTGCCGGTCCCTTACGACGCGGCGGCGGCGCGGCGGGCGGGCAGCGGGCTCGGGGACCGACCTCCCGAGGAGGTGGCGGAGGCCTTCGGCCAGCGGGCGCAGGCGGTGGAACGGCTCGCCCCGGGGCTGTGGCGGGACATCGAGTCCGCCAAGCTCACCGGGCTGGCCCGTGAGCTGGAGCTGCCGCTCATCGCGGTGCTCACCCGGATGGAGCGGCACGGCATCCAGGTGGACCGCAAGGTGCTCGGCGAGCTCTCCCGCGACGTCGACGCCCAGTGCGCGACCCAGGAGCAGGAGCTGCACCGGCTCGCCGGCCGGGCGTTCAACGTCAACAGCAACGCCCAGCTGGCGCAGGTGCTCTACACCGACCTCGCGCTGCCGGTGCTGAAGAAGGGCAAGACCGGCCCGTCCACCGATGCCGAGGTGCTGGAGAAGCTGGCGGAGAAGCACCCCTTGCCCCGGGCCCTTCTCGAGTACCGGACGCTGAGCAAGCTCAAGACCACCTACCTCGACGCGCTGGTGCCTCTCATCGGGCCCAACGGGAGGCTCCACACCACCTTCCACCAGGCGGCGACGGCGACCGGGCGACTCTCCAGCTCGGACCCCAACCTCCAGAACATCCCGGTACGCACCGACGTGGGCCGGGCCATCCGCCGGGCGTTCGTCGCCGAGCCGGGGTGGAAGCTGATCTCCGCCGACTACAGCCAGATCGAGCTGCGCATCCTGGCCCACGTCTCCGAGGACCCGGGGTTGCTGTCGGCCTTCCAGGCCCGGGAGGACGTGCACCAGCGCACCGCTGCCGAGGTGTTCGGGGTCACGCCGGGCGAGGTGACCGGCGACCAGCGCCGCGTGGCGAAGATGGTGAACTTCGGCATCGCCTACGGGCTGTCGCCGCACGGGCTCTCGACCCGGCTGGACATCCCGCACGAGGAGGCGGCGTCGATCATCGACCGCTACTTCGCGCGCTACGCCGGCATCCGCCGTTACCTCGAGGAGACGATCGAGCGGGCACGCCGCACCGGCAGCGTGGAGACGCTCTTCGGCCGACGCAGGCTGATGGACGACCTGCACTCCAGCAACTGGTCCACGGCGCAGGCCGCGGAGCGCGCGGCGATCAACATGCCCATCCAGGGCACCGCCGCAGACCTGATCAAGATGGCGATGCTCCGCATCGACCACCGGCTGCAGGAGACCGGGCTGCGTACCCGGATGCTCCTTCAGGTCCACGACGAGCTTCTCTTCGAGGCTCCGGAGGACGAGGTCGATCGCGCGGTGGAGCTGGCCCGCAGCAGCATGATGGGAGTCGCGCAGCTGCGGGTCCCTCTGGAGGTCGAGGTGGGTCTCGGTCAGAGCTGGGCCGACGCGCACTAGTCCCCGCCCGTGCAACAGCTCTGACGCCCGGTCGTTCGACCACGGCGGCGTCCGTCAGACACTGCGCGCGCCCTCGCGGTTCACGGGAGGCCTGTCCTCCGCTCCTGGTGTAGAGTCTCAACCCCGGACGAACGATGGCGGATCGAGTCAAGGTGGCCGAGCCCGTCAGCCCGGCCGGGCTGCTCAGCGGCCTGACCGACAAGCTGCAGGAGCTCGAGTCGGCGGTGCTACGCCAGGCGGAGCGCTTCAGCGCGGTGCTGGAGATCGCCACGCTCCTGTCCTCCGTCCGGGACGTCGACGCGCTGCTCCGTACGGTCATGGATCGCCTGAGCTCGCTGCTACAGGCCGAGGCGGCGACGCTGTTCATGCTCGACGCGGAGAAGCAGGAGCTGTGGAGCCGGGTGCTGCGCGGAGGCGGCCAGCTGGACGAGATCCGCCTGCCGCTCGGCACGGGCATCGCCGGGCACGTGATGGCCACCGGGCAGAGCCTGCTCCTCGGTGATGCCTACACCGACTCGCACTTCCATCCCAACATCGACCGGATGAGCGGCTTCGTCACCAAGTCGATGATCGCGGTGCCGCTCAGGCACGTGAGCGGCCGGATCCTCGGGGTGGTGGAGGTGCTGAACCGCAAGACCAACGTCTTCAGCGCCGAGGATCTCGCCCTGGTGGAGGCGGTCGCCACCCAGATCGCCGCCGTGCTGGACAACGTGCTGCTCTACGAAGAGCTGCGGGCCCAGAACGAGGCGCTGCGCAAGGCGAAGTCGGACCTCTCCAACGCACTGAAGGACCTGGACCTCCTCTTCGAGACCGAGAAGGCGGTTTCCTCGGCGGACAAGCAGTCCGACCTCGTGGACGTCCTCCTGTCCCGCGTGGCGCCCACGCTGGGGGCCACCGCGGCGGCCATCTTCCTCGTGGACCCCGGCGAGTCGCAGGGTGCGCTCTACTTCAAGAACGTGGTGGGGGAGAACGCCGAGTCCCTGGTCACGGTGAAGCTCAAGCCCGCGCAGGGCATCGTCGGGCACGTGGCCCGCACCGGCCAGACGGTGCGGGTGTCCCGCGCCGCAGACCATCCCGCCCATGATCCGAGCATCCCGGCCCGGCTCGACGTGCGCGCCGACGCGGTGCTCTCGGTGCCGATCACCGTGGACGAGGGGGTGGTGGGCGCGCTGGTGCTGCTCAACAAGCCCTCGGGCTTCACCGAGAGCGACGAGCGGCTGGCGACGCTCATCGCCGGACAGGCCGGTCGGTCGATCAAGGTGCGGCGGAATCGCGACGAGGCCGAGCAGCGCGAGCGGCTGGCGGCCATCGGCCAGATGCTCTCCGGCGTGGTGCACGACTTCCGGACTCCGCTCACCGTCATCAGCGGATACACCGAGCTGATGGCCACCGAGCCGGACGAGCAGCAGCGCCTGCAGTACGCGGCGGTGGTCGACAAGCAGTTCGAGCACCTGAACGCGATGATGCGCGAGACCCTGGCCTTCGCCCGCGGAGAGCGGGAGCTGCTCATCCGCAAGGTGTACCTCCAGAAGTTCGCCAGCGAGACCGAGGCCTATCTCCGCCAGGAGTTCAAGAAGAGCCCGGTCCGGCTCTCCGTCGTCCCGCGCTACACCGGCCCGGCGCGCTTCGACGAGGGGAAGCTGCGGCGCGTGGTGTTCAACATGGCCCGCAACGCGGTGGAGGCCATGCCCACCGGCGGGCACTTCCTGTTCAGCATCGACCGCGAGGCGGACGACCTGGTGCTTCGCTTCGAGGACGACGGCCCCGGGCTGCCTCCGGAGATCGCCGACCGCGTGTTCGACCCGTTCGCCACGGTCGGGCGCCCGGAGGGGACCGGACTGGGGCTGTCGATCGTCAAGCAGATCGCCGACGAGCACGGCGGTACGGTGACGGTCGAGAGCGAGCCGGGGAAGGGAACTCGCTTCGAGTTCAAGATCCCGGTCGGCCTCGCGGCCTGAGCTCGATCCCCGGGTGCCCCCGGCGTGTCAGCCGGGCAGGCCGAGCCGTGCGCGGATATCGGGCAGGCTCAGGCCTTCGATCCGGACCCGCTTGGTGCGCCCGCGCTCACCCGAGACGAGGGTGACGGCCCGGCGGGGGAGGTCGAGCGCGCCGGAGAGGAGCTCCACGATGGCCTCGTTCGCCGCCCCCTCCACCGGGGCGGCGCTGACGCGAACCTCGAGCTCGCCTTCGCGAACCGCGCCGATGCCCGGCCTCGAAGCGCGCGGCTTGGCCCGGACCGACAGCTCCACCGCGCCGGGGACCTCCCGGAGGAGCTCCGCTACGGCGTGCCCGCCTTCTTCGGGGCCAGGAAGGACACGTTGTCGTCCACCCGGACCGGGGCCTCGGCCTCTGGGTCGGTGACCGCATCCATCAGCTTGAGATGGCCACTCACCAGGGAGCGCAGCTCGGCCTCGAACCGCGATCGCTGTCGCTTCAGCTCGTTGATGTCGTCCACCACCTGGACCAGCTTCTGGTGTGCGGCGTGGACGATCTTCTCCGACTGGAGCTCGGCCTCGGCGACGACGATCTCCGCCTCCTTCTTCGCCGCGTCACGGAGGTCCTCCGAGACGCGCTGTGCGGTGACCAGCGTCTGCTGCAGCGCGCGCTCCCGCTCGAGATGACGCTCCAGCTCCATCTGCGTGCGCTTGAGCTCGTCCTTCAGCGCGATGTTCTCCCGCACGATCTCCTCGAACTCCGCCGCCAGGAGCTCCAGGAAGCCCTGCACGTCGCGAGCGGCGTAGCCGCGGAACGAGGTCTCGAAGCGCTTCTGCCGGATGTCGAGGGGAGTGAACTTCATGGAGGGCCGAGTCTAGCGGAACCCCGGAAGACCCCAAGGAATCGACTACACGGCCGGCGGAAAGCTCGCGCCGGGTCGCAACACCGATGTCGCACGTTCAGCCCCCCGGCCGTACGTCCACGCCTGCCTGCAGGCTCACCGGCGTCGGCGTGGCTGGCGGCGCTCGGGCGGAGGGAGGTCGGTGCCGGGCGTGGCCGGGGTCCATCCCGGAGGGTCGCTGGCCGGGAATGACTCCTCGGAGGCCTCCTCCACCTCCTCGTCCCGGTGGTCGTGGCGCTCGGGCTCGGGTCGCTTCGGGTCGGGCCTGGGGGCGGGCTTGGGGTCGGGCACGGTCGTCGTCCTCCGGGCCGTTGAATCCCCTGGAGACGGCCGGCGCGCAACGCTTCAGAACTGCCAACCGGCGATCACGAACAACCGGCAGAGCGGATCCTCGGGGAAGATGCCGAAGAGCGCGGTGGCGGTGAGCTTGAGGCCCGCCGGGCGGTAGGCGAGGAGCACGTTCGGCCCCACGAACCCCGAGGCGTAGAACCGAGGGCTGCCGTGCTGGTCGACGCCTCCCCGGACCTCCGCGCCGAGGCGGAGCCAGTCGCCGGCGACCGGGAAGCTGACCGCCGCCGTCGCGCCGAACTCGCCGTCGAAGCCCTCGGCGTAGGAGGCGTTGAAGTAGGTCACGTTGCCCTCGGCGAAGAGGTTCGCCGCCCAGAGGCCCGCAGCCGGGAGGTCTCCTCCCATGAGGAGCCGGATCTCGGCCCGGTCCTGGGCCTGCTTCCGCGGGTGCCACTCGAGGTAGAGCACCGGGTTCCAGGGAATCTCGTTGTACTGGGCAGCGAACGCGTAGCGGAGCTCGATCTGGTTGCCTTCGATGTCGAACTTCCCCTCGGAGATGACGAAGTTCTGGTAGATGTCGAGCTGGATGTGGGGGGTGAGGCCGATCTCGAGCTCCAGCTTCAGCACCGACTCGTTCGGCTCGTCCCGCTTGAACTTCTCGTCCCACCAGACCTCGACCTCGAAGCGGCCGGGATCCAGCTTCCAGAAGCGCGTGGCGCCGAAGACGCGGTCCTGGGTGTAGACCGGCGACTTGACCCGGGGCGCGTTGACGGTCGTCTGGTAATCCGGTGAGCCCAGTCCCGGTCCGGCCGAGTAGCCTCCGGCTTCCTGAGCAAGGGCAGTCGAGCCGAGCGCCAGCGCGGCGAGCAGGAGCGCCAGGGTGCGTCGCACTGGAAACGGCACTCTAGCGCTGTCGGCGAGCTGTCTGGTGGGGCGGCGGTGGCGTGGGCGGCAGAGAAGGCGGCTCCGCCGCCGATGAAGGACGTCCCGAAGGACATGCGGGCCTACTACGTGGGCTTCCTCGTGGCCGGTCCGGAGTTCGCGCCGGACTCGCCCGAGCGAGGCGCGATCCTGGCGAAGCACCTCGCGCCTTCATCCGGAAGATGATCTCCGAGAAGAAGCTCCGGCTCGCCCGACCGTTCGCGGACGAGGGCAAGCTCCACGGCATCGCGATCATCGATGCCCCCTCCGCCGAGCAGGCGACGGCGTGGATGGAGGAGGATCCGGCCGTTCAGGCCGGCTTCTTCGCCTACGAGCTGCACGCGGCGATGCTTCCGGCCCTCGACTCGCTCCGGGTGCGGTACTGAGCTCGCTCTGACCCACGTGCGCGCATGTGGTCCATGCGCGGTCGTGGTCGCGCCTTTGGCGAGATCGGCATTCTTGAGAGCGCCGGAACGCGACCCGTACACTTCGGAGCAATGCGTTCAGCTCCGATCGTTACTCTCGCTGCTCTCAGTCTCCTCTCCGCCTTCGCCGCGTGCGGTGGCGGAGTCAACTCCGAGGAAGATGCCCGGAAGGCGTATCTCGGCCTCGACACGTCCGTGGACCGGGCCATCAGCCTCGGCTTTACCGGATTCAACGCCGCCTCCAGCGCGAACATCGACCCGCAGAGTGCGGACGGCGGAGTGTCGGGCACCATGACCGTGACCGGTCAGGTCGACCAGGGCGCCTCGGCCAACAAGGGCATGC
>JBKPMY010000084.1:0-4415 GCA_046732375.1 Myxococcota bacterium | reverse complement strand
GGTGGAGACGCTGCGTCGCGAGAGCACCGTCTCACCCTTCCCACCGAACGAGATCGGATCGACCGCGGCGAAGCACGGACGAGAGCTGCTGGGGATGGGCTTCACCGTGGCACAGGTGGTGCACGACTACGGTGACATCTGTCAGGCGATCACCGAGCTGGCGATCGAGCGCAAGGCCCCGATCAGCGCCGAAGACTTTCACACCCTCAATCGCTGCCTGGACACCGCGATCGCCGAGGCGGTCACCGAGCATGCCCGGCTCCAGCAGGAAGCCAGCGGGCGCGAGGAGGTGCTCCGTCTGGGCCGGCTCGGGCACGAGCTCCGGAACCAGGTTCACGTCGCGGTCCTCGCGCTCGAAGCCTTGCAGAGGGGCGCCGTCGGCATCGGAGGGAGCACCGGTGCGATGCTGGCCCGCAGCGTCCTGGGGATGCGGGACCTCATCGACAGTGCGCTGGCGGAGGTTCGCCTGGAGGCCGGAATTCACCGCCGTGATCGGGTGTCGCTGCGGGTGTTCGTGGGCGAGATCGCCGTGACTGCCCAGATGCACGCGAACTCCCGGAGCATCGAGCTGGTGGTGGACAGCGTCGATCCGGAGCTGGTCATCGCCGTCGATCCGCAGCTCCTCACGTCCGCGCTGATGAACCTGCTGCACAATGCCTTCAAGTTCACGCACTTCCCTGGGCGAGTGGTGCTCAGGACCCGGAGCGAGCCGGGCCGCATCCTGATCGAGGTCGAGGACGAGTGTGGCGGTCTGCCCGAGGCCCAAGATGTGTTTCGACCCTTCGGAGATCGACGAGGGAGCGATCGCTCCGGACTGGGCCTCGGGCTCTCGATCAGTCGCAGGGCGGTGGCGGCGAACGGCGGCGAGATCCGCGCGCTCAACTTGCCTGGGAAGGGCTGCATCTTCACCATCGACCTGCCCGCGGCCAGCGCGGTCGGCTCAGCCGCCGGCTGAGTCAGTCTCGAAGGGCTTTCCGAGGGCCGCGGCGGCACGCTGAAGCTGCCGCGCGGCGCGGACATCGCCAGACGTCGCGATGACCGGGAAGTCGCCTGCGTCAGGTCTGGAGTGAAAGGCTTCGAGAAACTCCACGCCACTCATCGGCTGTATGAGCACGTCCAGGAGAATCACGCAGGGCCACGGCGGGCCGCGCGAGGAACTCGTCGATCGCGCGGAGCGCGCCCGGGTGCGCCATGATCTCGTAGTGGTTGGCGTCCAGCTCGGCGAGCTCCGCCGAGGGCGCCTTACGCAGGAACGCGTCGCGCACCCGGGCGCCGACCACGAGCCCGAACGGCGGGAGCCGCCTGGTCGCGCGGACGAGGATGGTCGGCAGCCGCAACCGCGGCCAGAGCGACGTGCCGGTGTGGACGAGGTTGTAGACGAGGTCCTCGGCGACCGCGCGGAACGACGTCCTCGGCCGGACGAGTCCGAGAAACCCCTCCAGCTCGTACGCGAAGGCGCGCTTCCAGAGGTCTTCCCACGGCTCGAGGGTGCCCATGGCGTGCATCCCGGCGCAGTACGTGCCGGCGGAGGGATAGAAGAACGGGAGGAGCCGCAGGGACGCCGTGGCGACCGAGGGCAGCGCCAGGAGATCCATCGGACCGGCGGTGTCGATCGCCACGAGGCGCCGGACGCGCTCCGGGGAGAGTACCGCAGCCTGCATCGAGACCAGTGCGCCCATCGAGTGACCGGCGAGATGGAACGTGTCGATGCCGAGCTGGGTCGCGACCTCGAGCACGTCCTTCGCGTGCTTCACCCAGCCGTAGGTGCCGAGAGCACTCGCCGGGCTCGCACCCCGGCCGCGGAGGTCGAGGGTGATGACCTGCCGTCCACGGCGGGCGAGCGCCGGTCCGAGGACGTCGAAGCTCCGCGCGTTCGCGTCCAGCCCCGGCACGCACACGACCGCCGGTGCACCCGGTGGCCCGAGCCGGTACGCGCGCACCGAACCGGAGGGGAGCTGCAGGTCGAAGGAAGTTGTCTCGATCAGAGACGAGGCTGCGATGAGTTCACCGGGCATCGGACAGGATAGTGCACCGCGTCAGGTTCGCTCGGTCGCCTGGCCGCGCCTCCGAAACGGAATGGAGAACCACCCATCAGGGGATGTGTTACTCGCCCCGGATCCTGCCCTCGACCAAGCGTGGCGACCTCATCCTCATCAAGAGCGAGTCCCCCTCTTCGCTGACACACGGACTCGCAGCGCGGCCGGCTTCGCAGGCGCTCAGCCGTGGGCGGTTGGCGCCTGCACGCTCAGTCCGTAGCAACCGGACTGAGGCTTTGCGCCCGGCACCGAGCATCGACTGGACCACCACTTGCCGCTGAGGGTGCTCCGCTCGACCTTCCGGGAGCTCACTTCGCCCGGACGAACGATGGACCCTCGACCCCACTATTTCCACTGCGACGATCTCGAGCGGTTCCCCGAGATCGGCGAGAACCGGAGCGACCTGGCGAGGAAGTTCTTCGACTGGTACGGAGCGGTCTTCGCCGACGGTGCCCTGAGCGCCCGGGAGAAGTCGCTCATTGCCCTCGCCGTCGCGCACGCGGTGCAGTGCCCGTACTGCATCGCCGCCTACAGCAAGGACGCGCTCCAGCAAGGAGCGGATCTCGACCAGATGACGGAGGCGGTTCACGTGGCGGCGGCGATCCGCGGCGGGTCCTCGCTGGTCCACGGGGTTCAGATGCGAAACCACGTGGAGCGACTGGGGATGTGAGATGGCCCGAGGCACGCTTCCCAGCCTCGCTGCCCGCGGGGCGCCGCTGTCGTCCCCGGCGGCGCAGCTGGCCAGGCTGAGAGCGGTGCCGATCGCCCGGGAGTTCTCGGAGGCGCTGGCCGGTGCACAGCGCTGGCCGTTGAGACCCGCGCGGCTGGAGATCCTCCAGATCAACGTGGGGAAGGTCTGCAACCAGACCTGTCGCCACTGTCACGTGGACGCGGGTCCCGACCGCATCGAGAGCATGTCCCGCGAGACGATGGAGCACTGCCTCCGCGCGCTCGCCGGGACGGAGATCCGGGTGGTCGACCTGACTGGCGGCGCTCCGGAGCTCAATCCGAATTTCCGCTGGCTGGTGGAGCAGCTGCGGAGCCTCGGGCGCCATGTCATGGACCGATGCAACCTGACCGTGCTCGAGACCGCACCTCACCGGACCCTGGTCGACTTCTTCGCTCAGCACCGGGTCGAGGTCGTGGCCTCGCTGCCGTCCGTCCGAGCGCTGGGCACCGACCGGCAGCGAGGAGAGGGAGTGTACGAGGCGTCGATCGCCGCGCTGAAGCGGCTGAACGCCGTGGGCTATGGAGATGCGCGCAGCGGGCTTCGCCTGGCGCTGGTCACCAATCCGGTCGGAGCATTCCTCCCGGGAAATCAGGCCTCGCTGGAGGCGGAGTGGAAGCGCGAGCTGTTCCGCCTGCACGGCATCCGGTTCGATGCGCTGTACACGCTGGCCAACCTCCCGGTCAGTAGATTTCTCGAGTGGCTGGAAAGCTCCGGGAATCTGGAGAGCTACCTGCAGCATCTGGTGCAGGCCTTCAACCCGGCCACCATCTTCGGGCTCATGTGCCGGAACACCTTGTCGGTCGGCTGGGACGGGCGACTCTACGACTGCGACTTCAACCAGATGCTGGAGCTGGGCGTCGCCTCGCCCGTCGGCCACATCGCTCGGTTCGATCTCGCGGTGCTCGAGCGGCGAGAGATCCGCGTCGCCAGACACTGCTTCGGCTGCACCGCGGGCGCCGGCTCGTCGTGCGGAGGTGCGGTCACGTGAGCTCCCTGGACGCGAGAGGGGTGGTCTGCGTCTTCGCCAAGCCGCCCCGTCCCGGCGAGGTGAAGACCCGGCTCGCGGAGGAGATCGGACCGGACCAGGCCGCCCGGCTTGCATCCGCGTTTCTCGAGGACACGCTCGCCTCTCTCCGGCGGCTCCCGCACCGGGTGGTGCTCGCGAGCACCGAGCCCGGTGCCTTCGGGGAGCTGGCCGAGGAGCGCTGGAGCCAGGGAGAGGGTGAGCTCGGGGAGCGGCTGGAGAGGATGCTCCGTCAGGCGCTGGGCCAGGCCCCGTGGGCTGCGGCAATCGGGGCGGACTCGCCCGGATTTCCGCTGGAGGCGCTCGAGGAGGCCGAGTCGATGTTGACGTCGGTCAATGTCGCGCTCGGGCCTGCCGACGATGGCGGGTTCTACTTGATCGCCACGAAGCGATGTCCCCTGGAGATGTTCGCCGGCGTGACCTGGAGCGTCCCGGACACCCTGGAGCAGCTCGAGCGAAGGCTCCGGGTCCTGGGTCTCTCCACCGGGCGGGTCGCGCCCTGGTTCGACGTGGATACGGTCGATTCTCTCCGGCGGCTGGTCGAGCTCGTGGCGCGGGGGGAGGTCAGGGCCGCGGAGACGGCGAAGGCGATCATCGGTTGGGCGGCATGAAGCCACGGAAGAGG
>JBKPMY010000083.1:0-16372 GCA_046732375.1 Myxococcota bacterium | reverse complement strand
GGTCCACCCCGCTCGATTTCCCGGACATGGCCATTCCCGAGCTCGTGCTCGGGGTCGACCTCGAGGGCAACACGCTCCTCCAGCTCTCCCAGCCCGACGGAGGAGCACCGCTCGTGTGGGTCGAGGCGTCCGGATCGGCCGGCGTGCCGTTCGCGGTGGCCGGTTCGCGCTTCTCGGCAGCCTTCCACCGTGCAGAGGGTGGCTTCTTCCTGCAGCGGCGCGACGCCGAACCCCCTTTCACGCAACGCTGGGCCGGCGAGATCTGCTCAGGAGGCCAGACGATCGAGCCGCCTCGTGACTGGCTCCCCACGCAGCCCCCGACGGACTCGACGACGAGCTGGTTCAGGTTGGCCCCCGGGGGAAATGGCTACGTGATCGATCGCCGGTCCAGCCCTCCCCTCGGCTCGAGCCTCGAGGTTCGCTCGACGGCGGGCGATGTCTGCGGACAGGTGGAGCTCGTTCCCGCGGATGGTCGAATCCTTGGACTCGGGGCTTTCGAGCTCGGAGCAGACGGAACGCTCGTCGTCACCGGAGTGAGCTGTGGAACCGGAAGCGCCCGCTCGGGTGCTCCCGGATTGAATACCGGGACTCAGGTCTGCACCTGCGCCTGGCAGTACTGGCCGGGCTTGCTCCACTGAGCCGGCACGAATCAGCGGCCGCCCTCCCCGGGCGGCCCTTCCGGCACCATCGCCTTGGCCATGGCCAGCGCGACGACCGCCTCGGCGTCTCCGGTCCCGACCAGCACGCAGAGGACGGGCCCCTCGTGCCAGAAGACAGCGGTTCGCCCGCGCAGGGCGTAGACGTGGAAGAGCAGCGTCCCCTGGCGCCGCTGCTCGGTGGTCGCAGGCAGCCGGATGCCCTTTCCGGGGAGCATCTCGCAGAGGAAGGTCCGTCCCTGCGCGTCCCTGTACGCGATGACCGCGACGCGCCGCCCCTCCACCTCGCGCACCGAGCCCCCGAGCAGCTCGAGTCCCATCATCCCCAGGTCGAGGACCCGGACGCTGGCCCCCTGCGCGCGCAGCGCGGCCTCGAGGCGGTCAGGACGCGACTCCGTCACCTCCAGCCGCAGCTCGCCGCGCTCGAGCTGCTCGGCGGTGGCGACCGCGATCGCCGGCCAGTCCGATCGCGCGGGGGCTCGCACCAGCCAGAGAACGAGCGCCGCGGCGACCACCAGCGCCGATGCAGCCACCACCAGCCGTCGTCGCCGCAGACCCGTGTTGCGCCGGTCCTCCGCGTCCAGGGTCCCGCGCAGGAGGGTCCCGAGATCGTCCGGCGCCGCACTGCCGGCGAGCTGCCGCGCAGCCCCCGACAGCGCCTGGAGCGCCTCCAGCTCGCTCTGGCACTGGGGACACGCCCGGAGGTGCTCTTCCACCCGTGCCCGCTCGCCCGGGTCGAGCCGACCATCGTGAAGGTCATGCAGCGCAGCGCTGGGGTGGGGACCGCCGCTCATGGCTTCTCCTCCCCCTCCAGCAGCCCTGCTTCGGCCGCCTGCCGTCGCAGGAGCGTGAACAGCGTCCGCCGCCCGCGGAAGAGGCGCGACCGGACCGTGCCCACCGGACACCTCAGCACCGTAGCGGCCTCCTCGTAGGTCAGCTCCTCGACCAGCACCAGAACCACCACCGCCCGGATCTCCTCCGGGAGCGCGTGCAGGGCGCTCTCCAGGCGGGCCCCGGTCCACACGTCGCGATCGACCGACCAGCCTGCATCGGGCAGCTGCTCGGCGTCGACCTCGGAGAGCTCGACGAGCGCCGGCGCGCGGGCGTCCTTCCGGCGCATGTTGGTGAACACCGAGTAGGCGATGGCCAGCATCCAGGCCCGGCAGTTCGTCCCCGGCTCGAAGGCGTCGAACGAGCGGTAGGCGCGAAGGAAGACCTCCTGGACCAGGTCCGCAGCCGCCGCCGGGTCGCGAGCGAGCTTCAGGGCAAACCGATGCACCGCCCCGGCGCAGGGGAGCGCCACGGACTCGAACACCTTCCGGCGCCTGTCCGGAGGGGCACGCATGGAGAGACCCTCTCCCCCGGCATACGCCACGGCGGGCGTCCAGGTTTCCACGGATCCCAAGGAACTGAACCCACGCGGGGTGACGTCACGTGATCGGCCGCTCCAGGCCCCTCTCGAGGACGACCCCATGTCTGGCAAGCACCGGATTTCCTTCCCCCTCTCGGCGGCTCTTCTCCTGATCGCACTCCCGCTCGAGGCCCGGACGACCGATCGCGAGGACGACGTCCGTGGGCTCGACCTCAGCTCCAGCCCGGACCGCCGCCTTCACCGGCCCATCGTCATCGACCAGCCCGGAAAGTACGTCCTGCGCCGTGACCTCCACGCGCAGGACGTCGCAATCGTGATCCGTGCGAGCCAGGTGACGCTCGACCTGGATGGCCACGCGCTCTCGGGCCCCCGGGGCAAGGGCGTGGGAATCCGGATCGAGGACTCCTCGGGCGTCGCGGTCCGTGACGGGTCCGTCGGCTGGTTCGGCACCGGTGTGGAGGTTCTCCGGTCGAGGAACGTCACCGTGAAGCACCTGCGCATCCTGGGGGAGGACCGCGGCGGCACACCGCCGAACGTGGAGATCGGGGTGATGATCGTGAACTCCCGGGGAGTGGTGGTCCAGGACAACACGATCGTCGACACCTTCCTCGGAGTGTTCGTCCGGGGCGGTGGGAGCGCAGGAAACCGGGTCGCCGGAAACGTTCTCAGCGCCGGCCAGAACGGGGCGATCGGCATCTGCTACAACCCGGCGATGAACGAAGGAGCCGCGGGGCCGCGCGGCGATCTGGTGTACGGGAACCACGTTGCCCGCTTCCAGACGGGAATCAGCCTCAGCGCGGAGAGCGTGGCGAACATCATCCGCGAGAACGACATCGCGTACCTGATGCAGGCGATCAGCGAGGCCTCTCCGAACACCAACGTGCTGCTGGAGAACGCCTCGGTCCAGACCTTCCTCTGATCCCCGGATGGCCGCTCGTGCCCAGGTCGATCCCGGTGCACGCCTCTACCAGTGGAGACTGGAGGCCTGGTGGAGGTCCGGGCGCGGGCGCGCGCTAGAGAGGCCGCTGGAACCAACGACGGGTGGCATGACCCACGATCACCTTCGCGCGTACCTATCGCGACAGCTGGATCGTGGGTAGACCGTCAGGGATCGCCACCCGGACAACCTGCCGATCCGGTGACGGCGCTATCTCGACGATTTTCGAGCACGCCGACCGTCTTCCCTTGCTGGCCGGGTCACCGCCTCCAAGGCGATCCCTCAGCACCTGAGAGCGGCGCGCACTGAAGGCCCGGCGCGGTCGACAAGCTCAGTGACGCGTGTCGGTCTCCGACTCGCCCCGCGCGTCGGCGCGTGGCCGCTCGATCCCGTAGCGCACCATCTTCTTGATCAGGGTCCGCCGGGCGATGCCCAGCAGCTTCGCCGCCCGCGTCTGATTTCCGCCGGTCTTCGCCAGCGCCTGGAGGATCTGCGCCCGCTCGAACTCCTCGAGCTTGCCCTTCAGCTCGGGCGCCCCCGGCCGCACCGGAAGCCGCATGGTGACCTGCTCGTCCCCTGGTGGCGTCGGGACGGGGGTCGGCGTGGGCACGGCCGGATGGGCCACCAGCTCCCCCTCGTGGAGGAGCAAGTGCCCGGGCTCCAGCGCCTGCCCGCGGCAGAGCACCACCGCCCGCTCGATGACGTTCCGCAGCTCCCGCACGTTCCCGGGCCAGGGGTGCGCCTCCAGCGCCCGGCGGGCCTCCTCTCCGAGCCGGGGCGCGGGCTTGCCCAGCTTGCGCGCCGCGCGCTCGAGGAACACCTCCGCCAGCGGAAGCACGTCCTCGGGACGCTTCCGCAGCGGCGGCAGGGTCATCGTGATGCCGTTCAGGCGAAAGAAGAGATCGGCGCGGAACCGGCCTTCCGCCACCAGCGTCCGGAGATCACGATTGGCGGCGGAGAGGAACCGCACGTCCACTTTCCGGGTGGTGGAGGAGCCGAGGCGCATCACCTCCCCGCTCTCCAGCGCCCGCAGCACCTTGGTCTGGGTGCTCGGCGCCATCTCCCCCACCTCGTCCAGGAAGAGCGTGCCTCCGTCGGCCGCCTCGAAGAGGCCGACCTTGGTCTGTGTGGCCCCGGTGAAGGCGCCCTTCTCGTACCCGAACAGCTCGGCCTCGAGGATGGACTCGGGGAGCGCGGCGCAGTTGAGCTTGAGGAACGGGGCGCCCACCCGCGAGCTCCGCCGGTGCAGGGCCTCGGCGAAGACCTCCTTCCCCACCCCGGTCTCGCCGAGGATCAGCACGCTCAGCCCGGTCGGAGCGACGACGTCCAGCATCTCGTACAGCCGCTTCATCGCCGGATCCCGCACCACGGTGCCGGGCATGTCGGTCGGGGTCCGATGCGAGCGCGCCAGCGACTGCGGCCGCTGGAGCACCAGGGTGGCCGACCCGACCTCGAACACCGTTCCGAGGGCCAGCACGCCGCGCTCGCCGGGCGCGAGCTTCCCGCCCTGGATCGCCGTCCCGTTGGTGCTGCCCAGGTCCTCCACGGTGATCCGGGCGGACACGGTGAGCAGCGCGTGCTTCCGGCTGACCGAGGGATCGTCGAGCGCCACGTCGCACTCCGGGGCGCGGCCCAGCACGTAGCTCCTTCCCATCGCCAGGGGCACCGCCCACGCTCCGGCGGCACAGCTCACCAGCAGGCTCGGGGCCGTCCGGTGCCGCTCGTCGGCCCGGGCCTGCGTCTCCGCAGTGGAGGCACGCGCGCGCTCACCGGGCTCCACAGGGGTCTTTCGGGGCATGGACAGCGGTCTCCAAGCCTACGCGTGCACGGCCAGCTTCCTGAAATCACGAGCAGCCCGCGTGCCAGGGCTGGAAAGTGGCGCCCACACTGTAGGCTGTGCACACGCGGGCGCCGGTTGTGCACGGACGATCACACCGAGCTGTGCCCCGGCCATCACACCCGCCCTCACGCGGCCGCATGGGGCGAGCGCTCGACGGTGCCGTGCGCGGGTCCGTTCACCGGCCTCACCTCGAGCCCGCCGGCCTGCGCATCGGCGAGGGCGCTGGCCAGCGCCGCGCTCGCCAGGAGCACCGGCGTCCCCTGCGCCGCGAACAGGCCGGGATGGAGGTCGAGGTCCAGCGGCAGCCCCATCGCGTGGACGGGGCTCTCGTGAACGGCTCCGCGGAACCCGAGGCATTGCTCGGACCAGGCGAGGGCCACGCCCCGCGGAAGGGCGGCGGCGAGGGTCCACGGCCGCGGTCGAAGCACACGGACGCCGTGGTCGACGACCGGACCCTCCGCGCAGACGTGGGGCTCGTGCCCGCAGCCGCGGCACACCGACCCGTGTACCTCCAGCGGGAAGACCGGGGCGAGCGGGACCACCTCCCCGATCTCCACCTGGAGCCATGAGCGGCTGCCGAGGAGTGGCGTCGTCCGGAGGCCCTGCCCCTCGAAGATTCCTCGCAGGCGGGAGGAGACCACCAGCTCCCCGGCCTTGGTCAGGAGCAGCTCGGGACGGGCGCGGTGGAGCAGCTCGACGTCGGCCGGCTCGTCCAGCACCAGCTCGAGTGGGCCCACCTGTTCCCAGCGAATCCGGTCACAGTGCGAGCACGCCCACCGCGCCAGATGTGATCGACCGCGTGCGAGTACCACCGGCGAGTCCACTGCCGGCGCACGGACGAGCTCCACCACCGCCGAGGGGCCCAGTTCCTGGGGGTGCCATCGCTCGTCGAAGGTGACCGAGGCCAGCAACGTGCGGCCGTCGACGGTGCGCATCCGTCCCCAGCTGAGGATGGCCTCGGCCTGCTCGGGGCTGACCTGCACGTGCGCGGTGCAGACCCGCTCGTTCGGGGGTACCTCGGGGCCGTCGAGAGAGCGGAGCTGCCGCCCGATGAAGGCAAGCTCGGAAGGAAAGCGGTCGCGGAGCCCGAGCGGGGACCCGCGGAAGCGGAGAGTGAGCCACAGTTCCATGCCCGGGGTTGCAGCAGCCGCCGTGCCAGCGGTGGTGGCTGCCTCGACCCGGGGCCGCCGCTACCGGGTCGCTGTACGCCGCGCGGCCTCGATCTGCGGCATGAGGATGTCCCGCATGTAGTGCCACGAGGGCACGAGCTCCAGCGCCCTCCGGCCGTGGATCTCCGACTGCGCCACGTCCGGCTCTCGGCGATGGAGGTAGGCCCAGGCGAGGCTCATGTGCAGCTCGGCCTCACCCCAGGTGGGCCGCAGTGGCTCCGGACCGGACCGGGCCGACGCTGGCAGTCCCGCGAGCCCGCGCTGGTAGGTCGCCATGGCCTTGGCCTGGTGCGCATCGAGCACGTCGTCGGGGCTCCCCTTGGGAGTCCACCACTCCATCGGCCCGCGCACCCAGAGCAGTCGCGGGTTCTCGGGTTCGAGAGCCTGCGCATCCGCGAAGAGCGCCTTGACCCGGGTCAACAGCGCACGCAGCTCGTCGTCCTGTTTCCCGTGGAGGTACATCTTCATCCCCAGGCAAGCGGCGAGCCCGGCCTGGGCATCGACGAGCTTCGGATCTTCCTTCAGCGCGGCCTCGAATGCCGCGGCGGCCGCGTCGACGTCGGCGGCGAGATCCCCGGGTGCGGGCTTCTCGTTGAAGCCGTTGATCGCGCGTCTCCAGAGCGCGAACGCCTGCCAGTACAGCACGAGCGACTTCGGCGTGTTGCCGGTGGGAGCCGCGGCAAGCGTCGCATGCAGATCGCGAAGCGCCTGCCGATCGCCCGCGTAGTCGGCCTGGCGGATCTGCTCGGCGAGCTGCAGGAGGCGCTCCTCGCTGGACGGCGCGCGCGGCGTCGAGGTGGCACAGACGTGTGCGAGCAGGAGCACGGCGAGAAGGGTGTGTCGGAGCATGGCGCCGAGTTTTCGTGCCAGGCATCAGCCGCCGTCCAGCTGGTCGGGCGAGCGGTCGGCCCACGTCGGTGAGCGGTCGCGCGGCTCGGCCAACGGCGCGGCGTCCCGCAGCGACGTCCGTCGCCGGCTCGGCTCAGCGCCCGAGGCCCCGGAGCTCCCGCGACCTCTGACGGCTGGCGTAGAGCGTGGTCCCGCTCCGGAGCGTCACCACCAGGCGCGCGTCCTCCGTCGGAGCGAACGAGAGGACCTGATCCAGATTGACCAGGTGCGAGCGATGGACGCGGACGAACAGCCGCGGATCCAGCCGCTCCTCCATCTCGCCCAGGGTCACGGCGAGCCGGTAGGTCCGCCCTCCGGCGTGCACGAGCACCACGTCGTCGCAGGCCTGGACCCGTTCGATCTCGGCCACCGGCACGGGAACGATGCGCCCGCCGTCCCGGACGAAGAGGCGCTCGAGCTTCCCCGGACCGAGGATCTCCCGGCCCCGGTCGACGGCGGATCCACGGGTCGCCAGCAGGGTCGGGCGGGCGCGCTCGATGGCCCGCGCGAAGCGCTCCGCACCGAACGGCTTCAGCAGATAGTCCAGGGCGCCCAGCTCGAAGGCGGTCACCGCGAATCGGTCGAACGCGGTGGTGAAGATGATCCCGATCCCCGGCTCGGCTTCGCGGAGGACCTCGATCCCCGAGCCGCCCGGGAGCTGCACGTCGAGGAAGACCAGGTCCGGCCGGAGCCTCGCCAGCGCCTCTCGCGCGGCGCTCACCGTGCCAGCCTCCCCGACCCAGCGGAGCCACGAAACCGGCTCGAGGAACTCCCGCAGCCGCGCCCGGGCCAGGGGCTCGTCCTCCACCACCAGGGCCCGCAGCGGCTCGGTCCCGCTCATGCGGCGAGCTCCTCCTCCCGACGGACGGGAAGTCGCAGGGTGACCCCGAAGCCCCGGGTGCGCGGCCCGGTCTCCACCGACGCCGCGTCGCCGTAGAGCACCCGAAGGCGTTCGCGGACCGAGCTCACGCCGATGCCCGTCCCTTCCCCGACGAGCGCACCCGTGCCGTCGTCGTCCACGGTGAGCACCAGCTGCCCCGCCTCGATATGGGCGCCGAGCACGATCCGTCCTCCCTCGGGGCGATCGGCGAGCCCGTGGCGAACGGCGTTCTCCACCAGGGGCTGAAGGATGAGCGGCGGCGCCAGGACCGTGGCCGCCGCGGGCTCGACGTGCGCATCCACGTGGAGCCGCTCCCCCAGCCGGAGCTGCTCGAAGGCGAGGTAGTCCTGGATGAACGCCCACTCTCGACGGAACGGAACCTGATCTCCGGCGTCGAGCACGTAGCGAAGGAGATCGCCGAGCCGCTCCAGCGCCTGGTCTGCCCGTCGGGGATCACGGCCGACCAGGGCACCCACCGAGTGCAAGGCGTTGTAGAGGAAGTGGGGATTGAGCCGCGCCCGAAGGGCCGCGAGCTGCGCCTGCTGCGCCAGGAGCCGAGCTTCGCCCGCGGCCAGCTCGCCGGCCCGTGCCCTTCGCTGCGCACGAACGGCGTAAGAGAAGCCGGCGACGACCAGGTAGAGCCAGCTACCCATCATGAGATTCCACGGCAGCACCCGGCGAAGCTGGCCCACCGCCTCCGCCGCCCGTCCGCGGAGCAGGTCCGGCCAGATCATCGCGCTCGCGTAGATGCTGGCGAAGACCGCGAGCGCGAGAGCGTGGAGGGCGACGAAGCGGACGAGACGCCGATCGGTGCGGACCCGGCCGGTGAGCCACCACACTCCGAGCCCCATGGTCCCGGCGGCGCCCATCATCAGGAGTCCGTAGGGAAAGGTCTCCAGCGGAGAACGCCCGGAGCTCGAGGCGCTCACCAGCGTCCAGAACAGCGCCGCGAGAAGCCAGGCAATGACGTAGGCGAGCCAGCCCATCGGCCGGGGAGTCTGCCACGGCCGGACTCCACCGAGGAGCCGGTGCCCCGGGTCAGCCGTTCACCGGTCCCGCCGACCGTTCACCGGCGCGGGTGCCGCTCGCCGCTCACTCGGAGCGGAGCGCGAGCATGGGGTCGACCCGCGTCGCCTGTCGTGCCGGAAGGGCACAGGCGGCGAGGCTGATCGCCAGCAGTACCAGCGGCACCATGGCGTAGGTGAGCGGGTCGAGCGGTGCCACGCCGAAGAGAAGGCCCTGGCCCAGCCGGCCGAAGAACACGGCCGCGGCCAGGCCGAGGAGCAGTCCTCCCACGACGAGCGCCATCCCCTGCCCGAGCACCATCCGGAGCACGGTGGCCGGCGCGGCGCCCAGGGCCAGCCGCACCCCGATCTCGCGGGTCCGCTGGCTCACGCTGTACGCCACCACGCCGATGAGGCCCGAGGCGGTGATGATCAGCGCGAGCGCGGCGAAGAGCCCCAGGAGCGAGGCCACGAGCTTGTGCGGGGCGAGTGCCTGGGCACGCTGCTCGGCGAGCGGCCGCATCTCGGTGATCGGCTGCTGGGGATCGAGCTCGCGCACGGCGTCGCGGATCTGACGGGCGATGGCGTTCGGCGGGGCCTGGCTCCGGACGAACACGCGCAGGTCGTTGAAGCCGGTCTCGGCGAAGGCGCCGATCACCTCCTCCATCACCGGGGTGGTGAGGTCCTGCTGGCGGGTGTCCCCCACGACGCCGACGATGGTGGCCCACTGCTTGCCGCCGTCGAAGGAGAGGCGCCGGCCGATGGGATCCTCGGTCGAGAAGCGATGGCGAGCCAGGGTCTGGTTCACCACCACCACCGGCTGCTCCTGGTTCCGGTCGGTCCCGCTGAACACACGACCCTTGACCACCGGGATGCCGAGGGTGCGGAAGTACTCCGGGGTCACGGCGTTGAAGGTGGCTTGCCCCGAGGGTTGCCGGTCGTCGTTCGCCTGCCCATCGACGATGTAGGCGGCGCTGAACGGCGTGGAACCGCGGAGCGGAACGGCATTGCCCACGCCGACCGCGACGGTGCCGGGTGCCGATCCGAGACGCTCGACGAGACGGTCCACCAGCTGCCGGGTCTTCGACTGGTCGGTCCCGCCGTAGCGCGTGAAGTCGAGGCCCACTCTGGCGGTCTGGACGTGCTGGGAGTCGATCCCGATGTCGACCTGCGAGAGCTCGTGCAGGCTGCGGAGGAAGAGCCCCGCGCCGATCAGCAGGGCGCTGGAGATCGCCACCTGCGCGACGACGAGGGCGCTCCGGGCCCTGCGGCCGGATGGTCGGGAGCCGCTGCCCCCGCCGTCCTTGAGCTCCCCGGAGAGGTCCCGCGCCCGACGGAAGAACGGGAGGGCCCCCACCAGCACACCGGTCCCGATGGAGACGACGACGTTGAAGCCCAGCACCACCCAGTCCAGCCGCACCTCCACCGCCCGGGTGCTCAGCTTCGCGGCGAAGGCAACCAGGAGCGGCAAACCCGCTGCGGCCAGAGCCAGCCCGAGCAGTCCTCCGATCACCGAGAGGGTCACGCTCTCGGTGAGGAGGTGTCCGAGCATCCGGCCCCGCGACGCGCCGAGGGCGGTGCGTACCGCGAGCTCTCGCTCCCGGCGCTGGATCCGGGCCAGGGTCAGGTTCGCCACGTTGGTGCAGACGATCAACAGGAGGAACCCTGTCGCAGCAAGGAGGAGCAGGAGCGTCGGGCGGGCCGTGCCAGTGAGCTCCTCCTCGAGCAGGAGCGCGTCGAGACCGAGCCCCTGGGCCCTCGGGTAGTCCTCCGGGTGCTCCTGCTGCCAGGCGGATCCAATCAGCGCGAGCTCGCCGCGCGCCCGGGCCAGGCTCACGCCCGGAGCGAGGTGAGCGAAGACGGTGAGCCCGCGGACGTTCCGGACCTGGTCCCAGGTGGCGGCCCGGCGAAAGGGACACGAATCCACCGGCATGTAGACGTCGTTCTCGGCCGGGTACTGCGGGATGTTGGGAAGGACTCCGACCACGGTGTGCACCCGGTCGTTCATCGTGAAGGAACGGCCGACGATGCCGGGGTCACCCCCGTGGTGGGTCTGCCAGTACTTGTAGCTGAGGAGTAGCACCGGGGGAGCCCCGGGGAGGTCCTCCCCCTTCTCGAAGAGCCGCCCGAGCAACGGGCGCACTCCCAGGGTCTGAAAGAACGCGGCCGAGACGACCCCGGTCTGTACCCGCTCCGGCTCCTGGCCCCCGAGGATGACGAAGGGCATGGAGTGGTACTCGACGAGGTCGGTCACCGTCGTCGCACGGGCGCCCAGCTCCCGGAGCTCCATCGGGGAGATGCCCACGTTCTTCACCCCGGAGAGGCGGGCCGGCTGGGTGACGTGGACGAGCCGTTCTCCCTGCGGATAGGGCAGCGGCCGGAGGAGCACTCCGTAGATGACGCTGAAGATGGCGGTGCTGGCGCCGATGCCGAGGGCCAGGGTCACCAGCACCGCGAGGCTGAACGCCGGCGAACGCGCGAGCGCCCGGAAGGCAAGGCGAAGGTCCTGGGCCAGGTCGTGCAGGCGCATCCGGAGGGTCCTCCGGCAGAGGTGCGAGCAACCCGCGTGCCCCGGCGAGCCGGCGCTGCCGTGCGGTGAACGGCCGGGTCCGCGGCGCTGCCGTCCGGAAACGGGACGCGGTGTGCCGCATCCGGCGAGCGCCGGTCTCACAGCGGAGACCAGCTGGGTTGAGCGCGAGGATCGCCAGCCAGGACCGCTCAACCCGGCAGGTTTCCGCCATCAGGGCCCGAGGACGCGGGCGAGGCGGCGGTGCAGGTCGAGCAGCGTGTCCTCGTGCTGGAGAAGCAAAGCGATGGTGTCCGGATCGTCCCGTTCCCGGAGCTCGCGGTCGAGCGCCGCCAGGCGCTGCCGGAGATCGTCGGCTCGCTCGGGATCGACGGAGCTGGAGCGAGCCCGCAGCCGCGCCGCCACCTCCCGGTTCCCGGCGAATCGCCGGAGTACGGCGAGCGCCCGTTCCACGACGTCCTGGGAGAGCCCGGACGAGGCGAGTGCCAGCCGGTGCGCCGAGGCCATCGCCGCCGGGCTCCAGCCCTGCTTCAGCTCCTCGAGCAGCGTCCGCTCGTAGCGAAGCAGCTGGTCGAGGAGCGCCGCGTCGACGCGGTAGGCGGCGAAGGACAGCGTGCGCGCGTCACCGCCCGCGACATCGTCTCCAGAACGCTCCATCAGTGGGCCCCCGCGGGCACCAGCTGGTCGGCCAGCCGGTCGAGATCGGAGAGAGACTGCACCACCACCACCTGGTCGCACACCCGGGCATAGAGGTCCATCTCGCTGTCCCCCACTCCCCAGGCCCTGCGCTCCTCGGGGCAGATCCAGACCAGCCGCCGGGCCTTGCGCCGGATCTCCTGGAGCGCCCAGACGTTGGGCGGGTTCTGGTTGTTTCGCCCGTCACCGATGATCAGCACGGTGGTTCGCCGGGTGATGCCGGGAAGCTCCCGGCGGACGAAGCTGGCCAGTGCGTTGCCGTAGTTGGAGTTCGACTGCAGCGAGACCGCCTTGCCGGTGACGGCCAGGTCGAGCGCGCGCTCGGGCTCGAGGGTCCGGAACAGCTCGGTCACCTCCCCCAGATCGGAGACGAACACGAAGCTCCGCACCCGGGCGAACAGCGACTGCAGGGTGTGGGTGAAGAGGAGCATCAGCCGGCTCACGTTCCGGACCGACTCCGAGACGTCGCAGAGCACCACCACCTCGGGCCGCTGGGGGCGCCGGGCCCGGAACACCGGGACCATGGGCATCCCGCCCCAGGACATGTTCCGCCGGAGCGTGCGGCGGACATTCAGCGTGCCCTTCCGGCGGCTGCGCTCTCGCCGGACCAGCCGGGTCTTGAGGCGCTCCGCGAGACGCCGGACGGCATGCTGGACCTGGGTCAGCTCGCCGCGGCTGAGGCTGGCGAAGCTGCGCTCGGCAAGCACCCCCGAGGTCCCTCGCAGGCGCGCCCGGGCCTGGCGCTCGACCTCGCTCCGGGCATCGGCCTCGAGACCGCGGAAGAGGTCCGACAGCCGGCGGCTCACCCACTCGAATCCCTCGGTGGAGATCCCACGCCGCCGCAGCTCCGCCTCGATGGCTCCGATGTCGGTGCGGAGCCCGTCCCCACCCGCGCCGGCGAGGAGCCGGCGGGAATAGAAGCCGGCCTGCAAGGGGCTCTGCAGGCGGGAGAAGTCGAGCTGGAGGGTGGCGCCCCGGAACAGCTGCGCCAGTCGGGCCCGATCCCCGCGCAGCGCGGCCTGGGTGAGCGGCGACATCTCGCCCAGGAGACGGTTCAGCGTGGCGAGGGTCATGGTGCGCTCGTCGCCCTCGAGCGCACCGGTGCCCGCGAGCTCGTCGAGGAGGGATTGCTCGACGCCAGCGAGGAGGGAGACCGCTCCGGAGAAGAAGACATCGAAGGCCCGGTCGAACGGCGCCCGGTCCGCCGAGCGCTTGACCATCGTCGTCCGCAAGACGGCGCGGAACGCTTCCCGGTCGGCTAGATCGACCAGCGTCACCGCCCGGCTGGCGTCGAGCAGCTCGGACGTGGCGACGCGAACGCCGTTCTGGCGCAGGACCTCGGCGAACTCGACGATGCGGGCCTCCATGACCCGGGGAGATAAGCAGAGATGGCGCGCGTTTTCCTCGCCGGCGCATCCGGCATCATCGGCCAGCGACTTCTCCCTCTCCTGGTACGCGCCGGCCATGTGGTGACCGGGACGACCCGGTCGCCGGAGCGGGCTGCCCGGCTCCAGGAGCTGGGCGCGACACCGTGCGTGGTCGACGCGTTCGACGGCGCTGCGCTGCACCGCGCGGTGGCGGAGGCGGCTCCGGAGGTGTTGATCCACCAGCTCACCGATCTCCCGGACCGCCTCTTCTCGCTCGACCCCGAGGCGCTGGAGCGGGCGATCCGGGGCAACGCGCGGATCCGGACGGAGGGCACTCGCCATCTCGTCGCCGCGGCGATCGCCGCCGGAGCGCGCCGGCTGATCGCCCAGAGCATCCTCTGGATCTACGGCCCCGGACGTGAGCCCCACGTGGAGACCGACCCGGTGAACACCGGGGCCACCGGGCTCGCGGCAATCACCGTCGGGGGCACGGTGGCGCTCGAGCGCGGGGTGCTCGGAGCGGCCATGGAATCGGTCGTGCTTCGCTACGGCTGGCTCTACGGACCGGGAACGGGGCGCGACACGTCCTGGAAGGACCCGGCGGTGCACGTGGATGCCGCCGGCCACGCCGCGTTCCTGGCAGTGAGCCGCGGCTCCGGCCTGTACAACGCCGCGGAGCCGAGTCCCTACGCTTCCTCCGACCGTGCCCGGCGAGAGCTGGGGTGGAGCCCGGACTTCAGGCTCTGACCCAGCCGCTGCCGGTCCCGCTTGCGCGCCGCCGCCCGCCCCGGGGACGCTTCCACCCATGCGCCGTCCACTGGGGGGATGGTTCGCAGCCCTGCCGTGCGTCGTTGCCTGTGCGACCGGCGGCCCGCCGCCAGCCCCTGGTCGCGAGGGGCCCCCCGTGCCTCCACCGGCCGCGGTGACGGCACCCGTCCCCGCGCCGCTGCCGCCCCTGGCCTGCACGGGGATCGGCAGTGACACGAGCCAGCTAGGCCATCCGATTTCCCCAGCTCCGGGAAGCGAGCTCCGCTCCCTCGATGATGTCGTGATCATCGCGAAGCCGCTGGAGGTCGTATGGACCTCCGAGCTCCCGGGAAAGCCGGTGGATTGGGTGTTCCGCACCCAGGCCGGGTACGCGCATTCCCTCTGGGCGCTCCGCCGGGTCGAGGGAGGCTGGTGCGTCATCGGCTCGTTCGGCTCCTCCGAGCCGGTGAAGTCGCCGATGGCGATGTCGGACCGCGCCCTCGTGGGGACGACAGCCGTCGCGCTGCTGCGCTTCGAGAGCCTCCCGGACCAGCGCACGGGGATCACGGCCCGTTACGTGGCACTCGCCACGGACGGGGATCGCCTCTGGTTCACGCTCGAGGACAAGGGCGGCCAGCACCTCATCGCTCGCGAGGCGAGGTTCCGGAGGAAGGGGTCCACCCTCTTCCTTGAGGTTCCGACGGCCAGCGGGACCACCGCGGTTCTCAGGTTCGACGGGACCCGCTTCGTGACGCCCAATTGAGCGGCTTGCGAGGCCCGGGCGGAGCAGGAGAGCATCGAGGCCCCATGCCCGAGGGAGGGACGGCCCGCGCCAGGTGGTTCCCGGTCGCCCTCCTCGTCCTGAGCATGGTGCCGCTCGTGCCCACGCTCCGGGCACACGCGGTCGGCGACCTGCCGCTGTACTTCGACGCCGCACGGGCCTGGCTCGCCGGAAGCACGCCGTACGCCGAGGTTCCATTCGAGTATCCGCCCTACGCCCTCATCGCCTTCGCCCCGGCGGCGCTGGTCTCCTCCACCCTGCGCGGATTCCAGGTGGCGTTCGGCCTGGAGCTCCTCCTGGTCGACGTCGCCATCCGCGTTGCCTTGCTCTGGGCCGGCCGGCGGCAACGCGGCACGTGGGCTTACGCGCCCTTCCTCGCTTACGCCGTCGTGGCGCAGCTGCAGGCCTTCTGGCTCTACAAGCGCTTCGACCTCATCCCCGCCGGGCTCACCCTCGCGGCCGTGCTCCTCCTGTCGAGCGGTGCCGCCGGACGCGCGGGAGCCGCTGTGGTCGCCGGCATCGGGACGAAGGTCTTCCCGGTGGTGCTGGTCCCCCTCGCGGTGGCCCACGCTCGACGGAGCGGCGCGCTCCGCCGCCTTCTCCTCGGCGCTGCCCTCGCCGCGGCTCCCCTCGCGGCGCTCGCCCTGGTGTGGCCACTCCTCCGGGCCGTCGGCTTCCACTCGGCGCGGGGACTCCAGGTCGAGTCGCTCTGGGCGTCGGTGCTGTGGCTGTTCCGGGAGTGGAGCGGCGTGCAGTGGGTGCATGCCCCGGCGTCGTACGAGGTCCAGGGTGGAATCGCTCCCGCGGTGCTGGGGATCGCCGTGCCGGTGTGGATCCTGGGGACGGCGCTCGCAATGGTCCTCTCCTGTCGCCCGGTGGATGGGCCTGGCTCCGCGGCTCTGACCGAGCGCGCGCTGCTTCCGCTGCTCGCGCTGATCTCCCTCGGCCCGGTGTTCAGCCCGCAGTACGTCCTGTGGATCTCCACCGTGGCCGCACTTCTCGTCGAGCCGGGGCGCTGGCGGCTGGCCGTGGCTCCCCTGGCCGCCGCCGTCCTCACCCGCGTCACCTATCCCGCCCCGGGGTACCAGACCGGGCTCTCCACCGCGCTCACGGCCGTGCTGGTGCTGCGGAATGTCCTCCTGGTCGCCGGGCTCAGCGCGCTCGTGCTGGCGACCGTTCGTCCCCGACCCGCGTCGAGGGATGCGGCTCTCGGCTAGGCTCCTTCAAGAGAACTCATGCCCCTCCCCAGCGACGGCATCCAGCCGGACCGGTTCGAGCTCCGCCTGCGCTTCATCTTCGGTGCGCTCGCTGGCGTGGCCGTCGGCTGCGGGTTCCTGCCGGACTGGCCCCCGTCGGCGATCGGGATCGCTCTGATCGGCCTCGGCGCGGTCGCGGGTGGCCTCCTGGCCCGCCACTTCGGAGATCGGTTCTGGCGGGCCTTCCTGTTCGGTTGGCCCAGGTCAAGGTGACGAGAGCCGCTCGAAACGCGGCGGCCGAACGAACACAGT
>JBKPMY010000082.1:0-10746 GCA_046732375.1 Myxococcota bacterium | reverse complement strand
CGTCCGGTCCGCACCGCCTCGGCGAGCCCGTGCAGGACCTCCTCCGTCGCGTCCCAGCCCAGGCAGGCATCGGTGATGCTCTGGCCGTAGGTGAGCTGGTTCCGCGGGCCCGGCGCCTGCCGTCCCTCGACGAGGTGGCTCTCCAGCATCACCCCGAACACCGCCGCATCGCCCTCGGCCCGGCGGCGAGCGAGCTCACCGGCGACGGTGACCTGCCGCCGCGGATCCTTCCCGCTGTTGCCGTGCGAGCAGTCCACCATCAGCCGCGGACGCTGGCCTGCCTCGCGCAGTCCAGCACAGGCGGCTGCGACAGACGCGGCGTCGTAGTTCGGACCACTGTTCGCTCCGCGGAGGATGAGATGGGTGTCGGGGTTCCCGTTGGTCTCCACGATGGCCGCCAGCCCCTGCTTGGTGACCGAGAGGAAGCAGTGAGGGTGGCCGGAGGCGGTCACCGCGTCGATGGCGATCTTCACGTTCCCGTCGGTGCCGTTCTTGAAACCCACCGGCATGGAGAGGCCGGACGCGAGCTCGCGGTGCACCTGGCTCTCCGTGGTGCGCGCGCCGATTGCGCCCCAGGACACCGTGTCCGCCAGGAACTGTGGCGTGATCGTGTCCAGGAACTCGCAGCCCGCACGCACGCGCTGCGCGGCGAGGCCCACCAGCAGCCCGCGAGCCAGGGTCAGTCCCTCGTTGATGCGAAAGCTCCCGTCGAGATGCGGGTCGTTGATCAGCCCCTTCCAGCCCACGCGCGTGCGCGGCTTCTCGAAGTACACCCGCATCACCAGGAGCAGCGCATCGGAGACCCGGGAGTCCAGCCCGGCCAGGCGCTCGGCGTAGGCCCGGGCGGCGTCCACGTCGTGGATCGAGCACGGGCCGACCACCACCAGCATGCGGTCGTCCATGCCGTGGAGGATGGCGCTCACCTCTCGCCGGGCCGAGTAGACGAAGCTTTCTCCGTCGGATCCGAGCGGGAGCTGCTCGATGAGGATGGCGGGGGGAAGGACCGGACGGAGACGGGCAATCCGGACGTCGTCGATTCGGTTGTGAGGAAGGTCGGACATGCGCTCTGCGCAGAGCAGGATAGAGGAGACCGGGCAGCGGGTCGACCGGCGCTCGGTCAGCGCGCCTCGGCCTGCCGGGGATTCCCGAGGAAGCGGTCGAACCACGCCACCTCGCGCCGGCTGGCGTCGAGCAGGTTGGCAGGGTCCCGGAGCTTGTGGCCCTCGTCGGCGTACACCACCAGCTCGGTCGGAACGCCGAGCGTCTTCAGGCCCTTCCAGAACTCGTAGCTCTGGGGGGCCGGGCATTCGGCGTCTCGCTCGCCCACCAGCACCAGGGTCGGCGTCTTCACGCGGGTGATGAACTCCATCGGAGAGCTCCGGGCGTAGACGCGCGGGTCGGCGTACACGGTCGCCCCGAAGTACGGCAGCATCCACTGGTCGATCTTGTTCTGCCCGGTGTAGCTCAGCCAGTTGGAGATGCCGGCGCTGGCCATCGCGGCCTTGAAGCGCCGGGTCTGCGTGACCGCGAACATCGCCATGTAACCGCCGTAGCTGTGGCCGCGGATGCCCACCCGCCTGACGTCCACGCGGCCGCTGCGTGCCGCCGCATCCACGCCGGCGACGATGTCGCGGAGATCCCCGTGCCCGAAGTCCTTCACGTTCGCCCGGGTGAACGCCTCGCCCTGCCCGAAGCTGCCGCGAGGGTTGGGAACGAGGACCGCGTAGCCCTGGCTGACCAGCACCAGAAGCCTTTCATCGAACGTGTTCTTCGCCGCCCCGCCCGGTCCGCCGTGCACGTGCACCACCAGGGGCCGCTTGCCGGGCCAGGAGTCGTCGGGCGGCAGGTAGAGCCACCCCTGTACCTGCCATCGGGCGCTCTTCCAGGTGATGTTCTCCACCCGGCCCGCGGGGCTCTTCACGCTCGTGTTGGCCTGCGAGCGCTGCGTCCAGCGCCCGATGGGACCCACCCACACCTCCGGCGGCTGCAGCCCGGTCTCGCGCGACATCGCGACCGTGGCGCCATCGGCCGAGAAGGCAGCCGAGGTGTGCCTCCGGGCGACCAGGTGCTCGGATCCGCGCCACAGCGTCACCGGCGCGCCGGGCCGGTCGGGGTCGATACGGAGGAACGCGGTATCCCCGCCGACGATGGCCACTGCCAGCAGTCCTCCCTGCCCCGTCCACGACAGCTGTGCCGCGGACGCGCGCATACTCGGGGTCACGTTGCGCGCCTTGCCCCCGGCCGCCGGAATCACCAGCACGTCGCCCCCGTTCGACTCGAAGTCGCTCATCAGGCCCTCGATGAAGGCGATGCGCGTCCCGTCGGGGCTCCAGGTGGGTTCGCAGATCTGCAGCGCCGGATGATGGAGGACCCGCGCCACCCCACCCGAGACGGGGATGAGGAACAGCTCGGCGGTCCACCAGTTGTCGTCGCCCGATCCGTGCGCCCCGGTTGCGGCGAACGCGGTGCCGTCCGGGCTCCAGTCGTACTCGTAGACGAACAGGTCGTCGGGCGACACCGGCGACAGAGCCCCCCCGTCCGCGGATACGAGCGCGATGCGTTGCTCGCGGACCACGGACCCGATGACCCCGGTCTCCCGGACCGACGCCTCGGTCGGACCGCGCGCATCCGCCGCGCCTTCCAGGTAGAGCACCGCCAGCCGCTTGCCGTCCGGCGACCAGCGTGGCCGCTCCAGATGCCCATCCGCCTGGGTGAGCTTGCGAACGGCGCCGCTCGCCACGTCGGCCAGGTAGAGCTGCGGCTGTCCGGCCTTCTCGGCGTCGGAGAGGAAGGCGAGTCGCTTCCCATCCGGGGAGAAAACCGGCTCGTCCTCCTCGTGGTCCGCCCCGTCGCGGGCGGCGGTGATGCGCACCGGGGCACCACCGCTGCGGTCAGCGAGCCGGATGATCTTCAGCCGGCCCGAGGGTCCGGCGGGAGTCGGCGCGGCCTCCACCCAGGCCAGGCGCTGGGCATCGGGGGAGATCGCCACCCGCTCGAATTCCACGCGCCGATTCAGCTGGGTCAGGGCGGCTTCCACGCCGGGATGCGCCGGCGTCGCGGACAGCATCGAGACCGCCAGGAGCGTGAGCGTCGTCAGGGAACACCTCCCGAAAAGGGGCCGGAGAGTATCCGGCCCGGGCTCGGACGCCAGACCAACGCAGCGCACGGACGACATCTGCTGGACCATCGCCTGCTGCCACCGATTGCCGCGCCGGCACCCGTGACGGTGCGACGGCAATGAGCGCGACGGCGGACGTTGTCCGCTATGCTCCGCGGCCCCTCAGTCCACTCCGGGAGGCATCACGTGCTGCGAAGCATCCGTCACGCCGTCCTGACCTTCGGCCTCACCGTCCTGACCGGCGCCGCCCTCGCCCAGAACGCGCCGAAGCTCGACCTTCCGCGCCCGAGCCCCAAGGGCTCGGTGAACCAGACTGTCGGCCTGACCGACATCTCCATCGCCTACTCGAGCCCGTCGGTGAAGGGTCGGAAGATCTGGGGCGAGGTGGTGCCCTTCGGCGAGGTCTGGCGGGCCGGTGCCAACGAGTGCACCAAGGTGACCTTCTCCACCCCGGTCTCCATCGAGGGCAAGCCGGTCCCCGCGGGCGCCTACTGCCTGGCGCTGCTCCCGCAGAAGTCGGGCTGGACCTTCATCCTCAGCAAGAACACCGAGCTGTGGGGCACGGACGAGTACAAGCAGAGCGATGACGCGCTCCGCGTGCCGGCGACTGCCACCACCGTCCCGCTCCGGGAGAGGCTGGCCTTCTCCATCCTCGACTTCGACGACGAGAAGGGCACGCTGGCCATGGAGTGGGAGAAGCAGCGCGTGGCGGTCAAGTTCACCACCGGCACCCGCGAGAGGGCACTGGCGCAGATCCGCGCCCTCCAGGGTGACGACTGGCGGCCGTACAACACCGCTGCGCGGTACCTCCTGGGCGCGAAGATCGAGCCCGCGCTGGCGATGCAGCTGGCCGACCGCTCCATCCAGCTCAAGGAGCAGTGGAACAACGTCTGGACCCGGGCGCAGCTCCTCCACGCAGCGGGGAAGAAGTCCGAGGCGCTGGCCGCCGCCCAGCGCGCGCAGGCTCTGGGGAAGGCCTCGGAGAACTTCTTCGAGGAGAAGGAGGTCGCCCGGGCCCTCGTCGCCTGGAAGTAGCCTCAGCCCGAGGAGGTCCAGGTCCACCCCGCGTACCGCTCGCGGAGCGCCGATTTCTGAAACTTCCCCGCCGAGGTCCGTGGGATGGCGTCGGCGAAGACGATCGCGTCCGGGATCCAGAACTTCGGAAACTTCGGCCGGAGCCAGTCCTGGAGCTCCACGGCGCTGGTGATCTTGCCGAGCTTCAGGACCACCGTCGCCAGTGGCCGCTCACCCCAGCGCGCATGGGGAACGGCCACCACCGCGGCCTCCTTGACCGCGGGATGGCCCATGAGCGCGTTCTCCAGGTCGACCGAGGAGATCCACTCCCCGCCGGACTTCACGAGATCCTTGGTGCGGTCCGCGAGCTTGATGCTGCCCGTCGCGTCGAGGGTGACCACGTCACCGGTGCGGAACCAGCCGTCCGCGGTCCAGCGGTCCCTCGCCTCCTCGTTCTCGTGGTACCGGGCAGAGACCCATGGCCCGCGGACCTGGAGCTCGCCCAGGGTCCGGTCGTCCCAGGGCACCTCACCGCCCTCGTTCACCGCCCGGATCTCCACCAGCGGCGAGGCGCGGCCCTGGCGGGCTCGCTGCCGGTATCGCGCGTCCTCGTCGAGAACCGGAGCCTCCGGGCCCAGGTGAGACAGCGAGCCGAGCGGGGACATCTCGGTCATTCCCCAGGCGTGCACCACGGTGATGTCGTGCCGGTCGAAGCCGCGCAGGAGCGACTCTGGCGCCGCCGACCCACCGACGATCAGTCGCAGCCCGCGGGCGAGCGGCCACCGCCGCGGCTCGCGATCCAGCGCCTCGAGTACCGGGATCCACACCGTGGGCACCCCGGCGGACATCGTCACCTGCTCCTCCGCCATGAGATCCAGCAAGGCCTCGGGATCCAGCGCCGGTCCGGGGAACACCGCCTTCGCACCGTTCATCACCGAGGCGTAGGGCAGCCCCCAGGCGTTGGCGTGGAACATGGGAACCACCGGCATCACCGCGTCCGCGTGCCGGATGCCGAGCAGGTCGGGGAGCCCGGCCGCCAGCGTGTGGATCATCGTGCTCCGGTGCGTGTACACCACGCCCTTCGACTGGCCGGTCGTGCCGGACGTGTAGCACATCCCGCACGGGTCGCTCTCGGCGAGCCGGGGTGGAGTCCACTGGCCGGTCGCGGTCGCAAGGAGGGCCTCGTACTCGCCGGCCTGCGCTGCCGAGACGACGACCACCCTCTCGACGGACGCCCGCGGCCGGACCTTCTCCCAGAGGGGCATCAGCACCTCGTCCACCAGGAGGAATCGGTCGTCAGCGTGGCTCACGATGAACGCCAGCTCCTCGGGCGACAGGCGCAGATTCAGGGTGTGGACCACGCCGCCGGCCAGCGGGACTCCGAGGTAGGTCTCGAGGTGCGCGGCGTGGTTCCACATCAGCGTGGCCACCCGGTCGCCGGGGCGGAGTCCCGCTCGCGCGAGCGCCTCGGCCAGCGCGCGTGCTCGACGGGCCACCTGACCGTACGTCGTCCGGTGCAGCGAGCGATCCGGCAGGCGCGACACCACGGGGACCGCGGGGAACATCCGCTCGGCCCGGACCAGGAGGTGGTCCAGAGTGAGCGGGTAGTCCATCATCGTGCCGAGCGAGGACATGCGGAGGCGTCCTCCTGGAGGGTCGGAGAGGGGTTTCACCCTCCCACCGACCGCCTCGACGATCCACGCTTTCAGCGGGCCGGTGTCGACCCGGTGGCCGGGCGTGCGACCAGGTCGCGGTAGAGCGCTTCCAGTCGCTGAACGATGGGCTCGGGCCGGAACCGGGCCAGCGCGGACGCCCGCGCCGCCCGGCCCATTGCCTTCCGTCGCGCGGGATCTGCGAGGAGCGACAGCGCCGCCCGGGCCATCGAATGCGGGTCTCGGGCGGGGACCAGCCAGCCCGTCTCCCCCTGGGTCACCACCTCCGCCACGCCACCCACGTCGCTCGCCACCACGGGGACGCCCGAGGCGAGCGACTCCAGCGCGGCGAGGCCGAAGCTCTCCTGCTCGCTCGGAAGCAGGAACAGGTCGGCGTGGGCGAAGAGATCACCGAGCGAGTGCCTCTCGCCGACGAAGGCCACCGCCTCGCGGATATTGAGCGCGGTCGCGAGGGCCTCGACCACCTGCCGCTCCGGGCCGTCCCCCACCAGGACCAGGACCGCCGGACGGACCCGCCGCACCTCGGCCAGCGCGCGGATCGCGTCGTCCACCCGCTTGACCGGACGGAAGTTCGAGGCGTGAAGGAGCACCGCCGGGCGGCGCTCGGGGCTCCAGTCCAGACCCGGGAAGAGCCCCGGCACCTCACCACCGCCGTTCTCCAGCGGATGGAAGGCCTGGGGGTCGACGAAGTTGGGAAGCACCTCGAGCCGGACCTGCGCCGGGAGCCCGAGGATGTCCATCGCGCGCCCGCGCAGCCAGGCCGAGGGGGTGAGGACCGCGTCGCTCCCAAGCACCGTCTCCCTGACCTGCGCGCGCGCTGCGGCGTCGGCGCCGAGGCCGGTCACGTCGGTTCCGTGGAGCGTGGTGACCAGCGCCGGGGGACGCAGACCCTGACCGCGCAACCGTTCCCGGGCCAGGAGCGCCGCCGGCCCGTGCGGGAGCGCGTAGTGCACGTGCAGGACGTCCAGCGACTCACGGGCCGAGATCTCCGCCATCGCGCGGGCCAGCGCCTGGGGGGCGGTCGCCGCTCCGGACTGCGGCCGGGACGAGCTGTCCACCAGGTGCACCGCCCACGGTCCGTCGCCGGCGAGACGGACCGGCACCGCGGAGGAGAGGACGTGGATCCGATGTCCCTGCGCGGCGAGTTGCATCGCCAGCTGCGAGGCCGCGACCCCGCTGCCACCCACCGTTGGAAAGCAGGCGATGCCGACGCCCAGCGCGCTCACGGCCGCACCGTCCTGAGTTCGGGAGAGAGGGATGCCGCGGCGGACACCAGGCTGGACACCAGCGCTCGCGACCCGACCTCCGCGGCGATCCCCCAGAAGCCGTGCACCCTCTCCTGGGGTCGACCGGCGGGACTGAGCGCGGTGGTCACCTGACCGAGCGCCTCCAGCGGCCCGGTTCCCAGGCCGCTGCCCACCAGCGCCGCGCGCTGCAGCCGGGCGATGAAGCGGTCGACGCCACGGGCAACGTGGGCCCGCGTCTTCTCCACCGCCCGGTCCAGCGCGGGGTCGAGCGCCACCGCCTCGGGGCGAACCGCGTCCAGCTGGCGGTCGAGGGCACCCAGCAGCCGCTCGCGCAGCCTTCCGTCCATCCAGGCGGGCCAGGCGTGGAGGCGCGCGGCCAGCGCGTGCGGGGGCTGGTCGGTGTCCTCGGGAGAGAGCCCGAGCCGGTCCAGCACCGTGGCCGTCCACGGGTCAACCACCCGGAAGCGAGCGCGAGGGGCGATCATCGGCAGCTCGAGCCCGGCCCGCGCGTACACCGGCGGCAGCTGCGCGAAGTAGGTGCACTCCGCCGGACCGCCGAGGTACGCGGCGGTGGGGAGCAGCGTGTCCTGCACCAGCGGCCGCAGCAGCGCGGAGGTGCTGAAGTGGAGTGGGTCATCGGCCAGGCGCGCCCGCAGCTCCTGGAGCGAGACGCGCCCGAGTGGAGTCCGGAAACCATCCCCGTCGCGATCGGGCCGGAAGCGCGGCCCTTCTGGCCCGGCGGGGTGGAAGAAGGCCAGCGATGCCTCACGGGTCTGGACCTGCTCGTGGAACCCGCGGCGAGCGAGCGCGGTACAGCGCTCCTCGAGCAGTTGGCCGATGGCCTCCTCCTCCTCGAGGGCGAGACGCAGGACGGGCGCCGCGAGCGCGGCCATCGCCGGGGTCCGCGGATCGAGGAGCACCAGCCCCTCCTCGGCGAACAGCTCGGCGAGGACGCCTGCGAATGCCGCTCCCGGGGGCGCTCCTGCCACGTAGTGGCGGACGAGCAACGCGCTCACCTCGGAGCCGTGGGGAAGCGGGGCCAGCGCCCGCGAGACCGTGGCGACGTGGAGCTCGACGTCCGGCGGGAGCCGCCGGTGCGCGAGGGAGACGCGGGCGTCGGCGCTGGAGTCCGAGAGGCGTCCGCGGACCCAGCCGCCGCGCACGCATCCGTTGAATCGGGCCACCTCGGTCCAGTCGTGGTCCTCGGTCTGCAGCCAGAAGACCGGAATGCACGGCCGCCCCGTGCGTTGGGCGACCCAGCGCGCCCGCGCGACCGCGGTTGCCGCCTTGTGCAACGTGTACAGCGGACCGAGGAAGACGCCCACCTGTTGCCCGGTGACGACGGAGGTGGCGCCCGGGAGGTCGAGCGCGGCGATGGCCTGGTCACGCGCGGGCGAGGGAGGCAGCCTCGCTGCCTGTCGCTGCAGCTCCGGCACCACTCCCTGCATCGTCCGGCGGCGGGAGGCGCGCGCCGCGGCCTCGTCCCACGCCGCCGGGTCCAGCGGGCGCGCCGGCAGGAGCGACGCCGCGTCGGCTTCCCCGGCGATGAACTGCGCGAAGAAGTCCGAAGCCATGCCAGATTCCACCGTACCAGTGCCCATGCACCCGTCCAAACGCGCACGCTCCGCCGTGCTTGCTCCGATGGCCCTCACCCTTCTCCTCTCCACCGCGAACGCCGCACCCACCCTGCGCCCCTCCCAGCCCGATGGAGCGCGGCTGGAACGCTGGCTCGATCGGCTGCTGGTGGTGGGAGGGGTCCTGTACGTCGCCGCCCACCCCGACGACGAGAACACCCGCCTCCTGGCCTACCTTTCCAACCGTTCGCTGCTTCGCACGGGCTATCTGTCGGTGACCCGGGGTGACGGTGGGCAGAATCTCATCGGGCCCGAGCTGGGGCCGGGGCTCGGCCTGATCAGGACGCAGGAGCTGCTCGCCGCCCGGAGACTGGACGGCGCCGAGCAGCTCTTCACCAGGTCGCGCGACTTCGGCTACTCCAAGAGCCCCGAGGAATCGCTGCGCATCTGGGGGCACGAGGCGATGCTCGCCGACGTCGTGCTCGCCATCCGGCGGCTCCGCCCGGACGTCATCATCACCCGGTTTCCGCTCGAGGCCGGTGAGACGCACGGCCAGCACACCGCCTCGGCGCGCCTGGCGGTCGAGGCGTTCACCCGAGCGGCCGACCCCTCGTACATGCCCGACGCCGAGCATCGCCGGCTGGGCCCCTGGAAGGCGCGGCGCGTGGTCTGGAACGAGAGCGGCTTCTTCGGCAAGACGGACGCCCAGCTCGCAGCGCTTCCCCACCTGGACGTGGGCGAGTACGACCCGTGGCTCGGGCTCTCCTATCCGGAGCTCGCGGCCGACAGTCGCAGCAACCACCGGAGCCAGGGGTTCGGGGCGCCGCGCCGCCGGGGACCCACGCTGGAGGCCTTCCATCCGCTCGCCGGCGAGCCGATGAAGACGAGCCCACTGGACGGCGTGGTGACCGACTGGTCCCGCGTCCCCGGGAGCGCACGCCTGGTGGCGGAGCTGAAGCGCGCCCGCCAGGCGTTCCGGACCGCCACACCCGAGGCGGCCATCCCGGCGCTGCTGGCAGCGCGTGCCGAGCTGCGGAAGATGCCCGAGCACCCGTGGAAGGAGGCCAAGCTCGCGGAGATCGATGCCACCGTGCTCGCCTGCGCCGGCCTCTTCGGCGACGTCATCGCCGACCGCCCGAGCAGCTCTCCCGGCAGCACGGTGACCGCGACGACCACGGTCCTGCTCCGCCGGCCGGCCAGGGTGACGCTGACCTCGGCGCGGCTGGGCAGCCGCTCGCTGCTGGGCGCTTCGGAGCTGAAGGGTGGTGTCCCGGTCGAGGCGAAGACGTCGCTCGAGGTGCCGGCCGACACGCGGCTCTCCAATCCGGCGTGGCTCGAGGCGCCCGAGGCAGGACTCTACCCGGTGCGCGAGCCGGCGTGGATCGGCCTTCCCGAGGAGCCCGCGCCGCTCGAGGCAGAGCTCATCTTCGCCTTCGGGAGCGAGTCACTCACCCTCCGTCGTCCCGTGGCCTACAAGTGGACCGATCCGGTGCTCGGCGAGCGCTACCGGCGTCTCGAGGTGCTGCCCGCGGTGACGGTGGATACCTCGGGTGGAATGCTCCTCTTCCCCGACCCCGCGGCTCGCCCACTGGACGTCACCGTCCGCAGCGTGCGGGGAGCGTCGGGCACGCTCGCGCTCGAGCTGCCCGCGGGGTTCACCTCCCAGCCCGCCACCGCGCAGTTCACCGTGCCGGCGGGAGGCGAGTCGACGCTTCGCTTCACCATCACTCCCCCGCGCACCGCCGCCCGGGGGACGTTGCGAGCCGTCGCCACGGTGAACGGACAGCGCTTCGACCGTGGCCTGCGGCGCATCGACCACGAGCACATCCCCATCCAGACCTGGCTCCCGCCGGCCACCGTCCAGCTCACCCGGGTGGACGTGGCCCACGCCAAGCGGCGCATTGGCTACCTCCCCGGCCCGGGCGACGGCGTGCCCGAGGCGCTGCGGCAGGCTGGCTACGAGGTCACGCCGCTGTCGGTGGCCGATCTGCGCGAGGGAGTACTCTCGCGGTTCGACGCGGTGGTGTTCGGCATCCGCGCCTTCAACGTCGAGCCGCAGCTCGAGGCGCTCCACGCGAAGCTGATGGACTACGTGGCCTCCGGCGGCACGGTGCTGGTGC
>JBKPMY010000081.1:0-26905 GCA_046732375.1 Myxococcota bacterium | reverse complement strand
CGCCCGGGAGGGGGACCCCGTCCCGGTTCCGGCCCCCGTTCCGGAGCCGCCGCCGGCGCGCAGTCGCCCGGCGGTTCTCCGACGGACCCGAAGACGCTCCGGCGCACCGCCACCCAGGCGGTGGTCATCAGCCGGCCAACGGTGCCGTTCCGCCGGGTGACGCCGTCCTCCACGGCGCACAAGAACATCCCGGTCGCGCCGGGCCGGAAGGCCATCGGCGAGGTCCGCGAGTTCAAGGTGGTGCCCGATCACCTCGGCCGGGGCCGCGAGTTCGTCGACGTCACCAAGAAGAAGGACGACACCCAGCGCGGGAAGAAGCGCGCCACCGAGCGTGACGGCGCCCAGGTCAAGCAGGAGATGGACACCTTGCTCTGGGGCCGGGTCCAGATTCCGGTCCGCGGCAAGAAGAAGAAGCCGACCAAGAAGGGTCAGAAGACCCAGATCACCGAAATGGCCGAAGAGAAGAAGATCATCCGGCTGGAGGAGGGGATCAGCGTCTCCGACCTCGGTCAGCGGATGGGGGTCAAGACGACGGAGATCATCCGCAAGCTGATGGCCGGCGGCACCATGGCCACCGCGAATCAGATGGTGGACGCGGACACCGCCGGCATCATCGCCGCCGACTACGGCTGGAAGGTGGAGAAGGTCGGCTTCGAGGTCGAGGACCACCTCCCGGAGGTGACCGAGCGACCCGAGGACGAGCGCCCGCGCCCGCCGGTGGTGACGGTGATGGGCCACGTCGACCACGGGAAGACCTCGCTGCTCGACGCCATCCGCCAGGCCAACGTGGCCGCGGGGGAGGCCGGAGGCATCACCCAGCACATCGGCGCCTACTCGGTGGCCACGCCCAAGGGGGACATCACCTTCCTCGACACCCCGGGCCACGAGGCGTTCACCGCCATGCGCGCCCGCGGTGCGCAGGTCACCGACCTGGTCATCCTGGTGGTGGCGGCCGACGACGGCGTGATGCCCCAGACGATCGAGGCCATCAACCACGCCAAGGCGGCGAAGGTTCCCATCGTCGTCGCGATCAACAAGATCGACCTCGTCGGCGCCAATCCGGAGCGGGTGAAGAAGGATCTCGCGGCCCAGGAACTGGTGCCCGAGGAGTGGGGCGGGGAGACCATCATGGTGCCGGTCTCCGCGCGGACCAAACAGGGCATCGATCTGCTGCTGGAGAACGTGGCTCTCCAGGCCGAGGTGCTCGAGCTGACCGCCAACCCCAACCGTCCGGCGGTGGGAGCGATCATCGAGGCGAAGCTGGAGAAGGGCCGGGGCCCCGTGGCCACGGTGCTGGTGCGCGAGGGCACGCTGCGCCCCGGTGACGCCATCGTCAGCGGCACTCACTACGGCCGCCTCCGGGCGATGAAGGACGGGCGCGGGCAACCGGTGAAGGAGGTCACTCCCGGCTACCCCGCCGAGGTGGTGGGTCTCTCCGGCGTCCCGACCGCGGGCGACGTCCTCAACGTCGTCGAGGACGAGAAGGCGGCCAAGGAGATCGCCGAGCACCGCTCGCTCAAGGAGCGTCAAGCGGAGCTGGGGAAGAGCGTCAAGGAGTCGCTGGAGACGTTGCTCCAGCGTGCCCGCGCCGGTGAGACCAAGGAGCTGCGCATCGTCCTCAAGGGCGACGTGCAGGGCTCGGTCGAGGCGGTGGCCCAGGCGGTGTCCAAGCTCGCCAACCCCAAGGTGGGCGTGGACATCATCCACAAGGGTGTCGGGGCGATGACCGAGTCCGACGTGATGCTCGCCGCGGCCAGCAAGGGCATCGTCATCGGGTTCAACGTGAAGCCGGAGAGCGGCGCCGAGGCGGCGGCCAAGGCCGAGGGCGTCGCGCTCTACACCTACTCGATCATCTACGAGCTCATCGACGGGGTGAAGGCGGCCATGACTGGCCTGCTGGAGCCGATCCGGACCGAGAAGAAGCTCGGCCGGGCCGAGGTGCGCAACACCTTCAACGTGCCGCGGCTGGGCACCATCGCCGGCGTGGCGGTTCTCGACGGCGTCATACGCCGCGGTGCGCAGGTGCGCATCCTCCGCGAGGGCAAGCAGGTGGGGGCGGGCAAGGTGACCAGCCTCAAGCGCTTCAAGGACGACGTGCGCGAGGTGGAGAAGGGCTTCGAGTGCGGCATCGGTGTCGAGGCGTACACCGACTTCAAGAACCTCGACGTGATCGAGGCCTTCGAGATCGAGGAGACCCGGCCCAGCCTCTTCTAGAGGTGGGCCGCCCTCGTCCCCGAGGGGAGGTGCAGCCATGTTCGTCGGCGTCGCACGCCTCACCCTGCAGATCGCGGACTCCGGATCGCTGAAGTCCAAACGCCAGGTGCTCCGTCGCGTCACCGATCGGCTCAAGGCCCGGTTCAACGTCTCCGTGGCCGAGGTGGAGGATCAGGACCTCTGGCAGCGGGCCACCATCGCCCTGGCGGTGGTGAGCGCGGACCGCCGCCACGTGGACGAGCAGATCCAGAAGATCATCCACTTCGTGGAGGAGATGTACGTCGCCCCGCTGATCGGCCGGGAGCTGGAGATCCTCGCCTTCGGCGACCAGCTCTTCGGCGGCGGCTCCCCTCCCGATGACGGGAGCACCCTCGAGCTTCCCTTCGCCCGCGAGGACCGGAGCCTGGCCGAGGCCGAGGGCATGGCGGAGTGGGACCGGCGACCGGGCGCCCTGGTGCAGGGCCGGCCGGGGTCGCGGGGCGGGGGCGACCTCACCCTGACCGAGGCCCGTGCCCGGGCGCGCAAGCTCCGCAACAAGCGCGACTGGGAGAAACCGTAACCATGGGCGTCCCCGGGCGGCCGGAGCGGGTAGGAGCGGAGATCCAGGCGGCTCTGGGCGAGCTGCTCGCCCGCGGAGAGCTCCGCGACCCGCGCATTGGCTACATCACCATCACCGGGGTGAAGATGAGCCCCGACCTGCGGGTGGCGCGGGTTTACTGGTCCTCGATGGGGACCGACGCCGAGCGCAAGGAGACCCAGGCCGGTCTGGACGCGGCCAAGGGCTTCGTCCGCCGCGAGGTGACGGCCCGGGTCAAGCTCCGGGTCTCGCCCGAGGTCTTCTTCGTCTTCGACAAGAGCGTGGGCGAGGGAGACAAGATCGACCGCCTCCTCCGGGAAGTGAAGACGAAAGAGGGATGGTGAGGTCCGGCCGGAGCGTTACACTCCGGCAGACGGGGTCGCCCCCCTCCTTCATGAACGGCGTTCTGGTCATCGACAAGCCCCAGGGCCCCACCTCCTTCGAGGTGGTGCGGCGGGTCAAGGCCGCGCTCGGGCTGAAGCGGGCCGGTCACACCGGGACGCTGGATCCGATGGCCACCGGGATCCTGCCGGTGTGCCTCGGTGAGGCCACCAAGCTCGCGGGCCTGCTGACCGAAGGCGACAAGGCGTACGACGCCGTGGTGCGCCTGGGGGTGGTGACCGAGACCCAGGACGTCACCGGGAAGGTCCTGGAGACCCACCCGGTGCCGCCGCTCTCCTCCGAGCTGCTGGAGGCGGCACTGCAGCGCTTCCGGGGGACCTTCTTCCAGCTGCCCCCGATGTACTCGGCGGTGAAGGTGAAGGGGAAGCGGCTCTACGAGCGCGCCCGGGCCGGCGAGTCCGTGGAGCGAGCCCCGCGCCAGGTGACGGTGTACTCGCTCGTGCTCCGGGACTTTTCCGCCGCCGAGTGCACGCTGTCGATCCGCTGCTCGAAGGGCTTCTTCGTGCGCACGCTCGCCGAGGATCTCGGCCGGGCGCTCGGCTGCGGCGGCGCACTGAAGAGCCTGCGGCGGACCGCCAGCGGACCGTTCGCGCTCGACCGCGCGCTCCCGCTCTCCCAGGTCGAGGCGCTCGGGGTGGCCGGGCCCGCGGCCCGTGCCGAGCTCGAGGCGCGCATCATCCCCATGGCCGACGCCCTCCCCGAGCTGCCCGTGGTGCCGGTTCCGGAGCAGGACGTCACGCGGGTGCTGCACGGCGTGCCGCTGGTGCTCGGCCCGTCCGCGCCGACGGGCCGGGTCCGCGTCCTCGGGCCGGACGGGAAGCTGCTCGCGGTGGGAGAGGTCCACGAGGGACGGCTGGGCTACGTCCGGGTGGTGGTTCCCAGGTGAACGTCACGGTCCTGGTTCCCGCCACGCTGCGGGCGGCGGTCGACGGCAAGCACAAGCTCGACCTGGGCGTTCCGGCGGGCGCGGGCGTTGGCGAGGTGCTGCAGACGCTCCTGACCCTCTACCCGAAGCTGCGCGGAGCGCTGGCCAGCGAGACGCGGCCCCGTCGCCAGCAGCTCACGGTGGTGGTCGAGTCGCGGCCCGTCCTCCGTGGCTCGCGCGAGGGTGTCCGGGTGTGGCTCTTCGCCCCGCCCGGAGCCGCCGAGCCGGCGGGCGCCGGGCAGTAGCGGCGAGCGCCCCGGTCTCCGCTGTCAGAACGTCAGCCGGGCCAGGAGTCCGGCGTGCCCGGGCGCGAGCGTGGGAATGAGCTGGAGCTGCGCGTCCTTCGCGCCGTGCTTCCGGGCGAGCTCGAGGTTGTGGTCGGCCGCCAGCCGGAGCGTCTCTCGGGGACTGGTCACCATCTCCGGGGTCATCGCGCCCCAGGTAAAGAGCCCGGTGCCCAGGGCCACTCCCGCGACGAGGATCAGGGCTCCGGCGGTGGTGGTGCTCTTGTGAGAGTCGACGCAGGCATTGTGGGCGAACACGTCCGTCGAGCAGCTGGGGGAGTTGACGTTCTTCGCGCTGCTCATCACCAGGACCCCGGCGACCGCCGAGGCGACCGCCACCGCGCCTCCTCCGCTCATCAACCAGATGCGCTGGCGGGTCCGATCCTCGGCCTGGACCGCGAGGTCGGTGCGCTCCACCCGGGTGTAGAACTCCGATGCGGAGAGGGTGCGCTTGCCCTCACGCACCGAGTTCTCGTGCAGGTCGACGACCAGGAACTGGCGCAGAAACGCCTCGCGCTCCGGGCCCTCCGGTGGCAGCGGCACCGACCGGCGCTCGTGGTGGGCATCGGGGCCCGTGGCGTCGATGAGGATCTCCCCGGCTCCGGGCCGGTCCTGTCCGAGTGCTCCCGCCCCGCTGCCGAGGACGGTGAGAAACACCAGTGCGTGGCGCATGGCGCTCCATTCCCCCCCGGCGGCTCCCCTCCCTCCGCCGTCGTGGCAGCGGACGTTGACATATCCGTTGCCAGCGCACCAGTGTTCTCGCCCCCAGCCCGGGGGATTCACTGAACTTTCGCCAGCGGTTCCGGGAGATTGCAATCCGGGGTCGGGGGGCCTATAAGCCCGCGACCCCCCGGGTCCCGGCGCCTGCACCCCTCCGCGGACGACCGAACCATCTGCCCGCGGGGCAGTCTCAACCATCCTCCGGAGCGGGACGGAGCATCAGACGAACATGGCAGTTCTCAGCGAGCGCAAGGCGGCCGTCGTCCAGCAGTACCGGACCCACGAGACCGACACCGGTTCTCCCGAAGTGCAGGTGGCGCTGCTCTCCGAGCGTATCAACATGCTCACCGAGCACTTCAAGACGCACAAGAAGGACTTCCACAGCCGCCGGGGCCTCCTGAAGCTCGTGGGCCAGCGGCGCCGTCTGCTCGACTATCTGAAGACGAAGGACAACGCGCGGTACCGGAAGCTCATCGAAGGGCTGGGCATCCGGAAGTAGCAGGAGCTGTTCGACATCACACGCCGCCGGCACCGCACGGAGCGCCGGCGCCTCCCGTCTCCCCGGAGAGGAGTTTCCGGTTTCCGTTCGGAGCCGCCGACCCATCGAGAGCCAGTCGGCGGCTGCGGTCAGAGACTGAAAGTTCCTCGCCACTGGGGCGCCGGGGCCAACCCGAGAAGCCACATCGGCCCGTGCCCGAGCAAGGAACGATTCACATGCATCTCAAGAAGAGCGTCCGCGTCGGCGAGAACGAGCTGGTCCTGGAGACTGGCAAGCTGGCCAAGCAGGCCGACGGCGCGGTCACCGTCCGGTACGGCGACACCATCATCCTGGTCACCGCGGTCAGCGCGAAGGAGAAGAAGGACGTCGACTTTCTCCCCCTCACCGTCGAGTACCAGGAGAAGCTGTACTCGGCCGGGCGGATCCCCGGCAGCTACTTCCGGCGCGAGGGCCGGCTGACCGAGAAGGAGACGCTGACCTCCCGTCTGGTGGACCGCAGCTGCCGTCCGTTGTTCCCCGAGGGCTATGCCTACGAGACGCAGGTCATCGCCTCGGTCATCTCGTCCGACTCGGAGAACGAGGGCGACGTGCACGGCATCACCGGCGCCTCGGCGGCCCTGATGGTGTCCGACATCCCCTTCAACGGCCCCATCGCCGGCATCCGCGTGGGGCGAGTGGGCGGGCAATTCATCGCCAACCCCAGCGCCAAGCAGCGCGAGCAGTCCGACCTGGATCTGGTGATGGCGTGCAGCCGCGAGGCCATCGTCATGGTCGAGGGTGGGGCGAGCGAGGTCTCCGAGGCGGACATGGTGGCCGCGCTCGAGTTCGGCAAGGCCGCGGTGCTTCCCGTCATCGAGCTCCAGGAGGCGATGCGCCGCGAGATCGGGGTGCAGACCCGCGAGTACGACAGGGCGCCCTCGGCGGACGAGGCACTGCGCGCCCGGATCCGCGAGCTGTGCATGCCGGCCATCGCCGCCGGCTACGGTATCCACGAGAAGCACGACCGCTACTTCGCGCTATCGACGGTGAAGAAGGACGTCGTCGCCAGGCTCAAGGAGTCGATGGGCGAGGCCTTCACTCCGCAGACCGAGAAGCTGGCCAAGGCGGTGGTCGAGGACCTCAAGTACGAGCACATGCGCGAGCTGACGGTCAACGGAGGGCGCATCGGCGGGCGTCCGCACGACGTCGTCCGGACGATCACGAGCGAGGTGGGGCTCCTCCCGCGGGTCCATGGCTCGGCGCTCTTCACCCGTGGCGAGACCCAGGCGCTGGTGGCGGTCACTCTCGGCACCAGCGAGGACGAGCAGCGCCTCGAGCTGCTCTCGGGGATGACCTTCAAGCGGTTCATGCTCCACTACAACTTCCCGCCGTTCAGCGTGGGTGAGACCAAGCCGCTGCGTGGTCCGGGCCGTCGCGAGATCGGCCATGGCGCGCTCGCCGAGCGGGCGCTCCGAGGGATGCTCCCGAAGTCCGAGGAATTCCCCTACACCGTCCGGATCGTCTCCGACATCCTCGAATCCAACGGCAGTAGCTCCATGGCCTCGGTCTGCGGTGGCACCCTGAGCCTCATGGACGCCGGTGTGCCCATCAAGGCGCCGGTGGCTGGCATCGCCATGGGCTTGGTGAAGGAGGGGGAGAAGATCGCCATCCTCTCCGACATCCTCGGCGACGAGGACCACCTCGGGGACATGGATTTCAAGGTCTGCGGCACCAAGGACGGCATCACCAGCATCCAGATGGACATCAAGATCACCGGACTCACCACGGAGATCATGTCCCGCGCGCTGGAGCAGGCCCGCCGTGGCCGGCTACACATCCTGGGCGAGATGATGAAGGCCCTCGACGCGCCGCGGAAGGAGATCAGCCGCTACGCGCCGCGGATCACCACCATCATGATCCGGCCGGAGTTCATCAAGAACGTCATCGGGCCGGGCGGCAAGGTGATCAAGGACATCATCGCCCGCACCGGAGCCTCGATCAACATCGAGGACTCGGGCCGGGTGGACATCGCCTCCAACAATTCCGAGGCGGTGCAGCAGGCCATCACCATGATCCAGGCGCTCACCCGCGAGGCGGAGGTGGGGAAGATCTACCTCGGCACGGTGCGGAAGATCGCCGAGTTCGGCGCCTTCGTGGAGCTCTTCCCCGGGACCGACGGCCTCATCCACATCTCCGAGCTCTCGGACAAGAGGGTGAAGAGCGTGTCCGACGTCCTCAAGGAGGGCGACGAGGTGATGGTGAAGGTCATCTCCATCGACCGGAGCGGGAAGATCCGCCTCTCGCGCAAGGAGGCGCTCGCCGAGCGCGCCGGGACCGCAGTTCCCCCGGCGCAGGGCGCGCCGGCGGACGAGGCCCCCAAGGCGAAGGCCTAGATGGCGGAAACCGGCCGGGTGGCTCGGTCCCCGCTTGCCCTCGCGGCCGATCCCGTCGTCGCTCGTCGGTTACGGGGCGCGCACCCCGCGCCCTCCTCGCTCCTGGGCCTCGGCCACGATTGCGGGGCGATCTTCGCGACCCACCCGACCAGTCTCCGCCATGGGCCCTCCACGTCAGGGGCGGACGGAAGGATTCGCCGCATGCGCGATCCCCGTCCGCCGTCGCCCCCGAGCTGCCCGTGACTCCCGTGCGCATCCACGTCCGGCGCGTCCGGCCTCACGCCGATCCCCTGCCGCTCCCGCGCTACCAGAGCGAACAGGCAGCCGGGCTCGACCTGTGCGCGGACATCGACGGCGAGTGGACGCTTGCCCCCCAGGCACGCCGCGCGGTCCCGACCGGGCTGGCCATCGCGCTGCCCGAGGGCTTCGAGGGGCAGGTGCGTCCCCGCTCGGGGCTGGCTCTCCGACATGGGATCACCTGCATCAACGCGCCGGGGACCATCGACGCGGACTACCGGGGTGAGATCCAGGTCCTGCTGGTGAATCTCTCCGGCGAGCCGTTCACGCTTCGCCGCGGCGAGCGCATCGCGCAACTGGTCATCGCGCCGGTGGTCCACGCGAAGCTGGAGGAGGTGGACACACTGCCCACCACCTCTCGCGGCGACGGCGGTTTTGGAAGCACTGGACGCTGACCAGCGTCCGCTTCGGCACCCGAGCGCCGGCTGGTACACTCCCGGGCCGTTCCACGTCGCGACCTGAGGGAGCCCGCGCACTTGCTCTGCTACCGCTGCGGCAGCCACGTTCCCGACTCGGCCGAACGCTGCAGTACCTGCGGCCAGCGCCAGGTGGGAACGGCGCGGATGCCGAGCACCACCGGTGTCCGCCGCCGCCTCTCGCCCGCGCTCCTCGCCGGCGCGCCGTATCGGATAGGCGATCGGATGGCCGACCGCTACCTGGTGAAGGACGCGATCGGGGTCGGTCCGGTCGGCTACGTGTTTCGCGCCACCGACGAGGAGCAGGGCATCGACGTCGCGGTGAAGATGATTCATCCCCGGTTCGTGCAGACCGCCGAGGAGCGCGACGCGTTCACCCGCGCGGTGGAGCCGGCGCGCCGCTTCATGCAGCCGTCGCTCTCGCGGGTGCACAACCTGGGCGTGGATCAGGGCTGGCCGTTCCTCACCTACAGCTTTCTCGACGGGCTCACCCTGCGGCGGATGATCGACTCGCGGCTGGCCAAGGGCCAGACCTTCACCCTCGAGGAGGTCGAGCCTTTCCTCGGCCAGCTCGCCGCGGCGCTCGAGGCGGCGCACCCCGTGGGGGCCCACGCGGATCTCAAGCCGGAGAACGTCGTCATCCTCCCCGACATGCTCCGGATGGTGGACTGGGGCGTGGCTCGCGGCCTTCCGAGGCTTCCCTTCGTCCAGGCGCAGAAGCAGAAGGCCACCCACCGCTACCTCGCGCCCGAGGTGGTCTCCGGAAGCGAGGCGGATTCGCGCGCTGACCTCTACTCGCTGGGCGTGCTGGTCGGGGAGATGCTCACCGGTCTCACCCCCGACGACGACATCCCGGAGCTCCGGCTCACCGCGCCCGATCTGCCCGAGGCGGTGGAGGGGTTCTATCGCCGGGCGCTGAACGAACGCCCCGAGGCGCGCTTCCGCAGCGTGCGCGAGCTCTACGAGGAGTTCGTCACCCTGCTCACGCCCGCCTCCGGTCCGGTGGCCGTCCCGACCGGGGCAGTCACCGCGCCGGCCGGGCACGCGCCCCCATCGACCGCCGAGTCCGAACCGGCGCTGGAGCAGCTCGAGCCGATGCCCGACGCCTCCGCTCCGGAGGCCCAGCCGCCTCCCGTGGCCGCGGGTCCTTCTCCTTCCCCGACGGGCAGAGAGCCCATCGCCGCAGCGGCGCTGCCCCGCTTCGACGGACATGCGCCGGAAGCTCCGCGCCACACCCGCGAGGTCGTGGCGCTGGAGCCTCCCGAGTGGTCCGGCTCCACGGCCAGCGAGCCGCGCCCGGAGGGGGAGCGCTGGCAGTCGCTCAAGATGTGGGACGAGGAGTCCGATCTCGAGGGCCCGTCGCCCGCACCGGGCGGGGCACCGGCGTCCACGCCGGTTGCCGCGGCCGAGGCCACCGGCCCGGAGCTGCCGGTGAATACCCAGCCCGCTCTCGCGCTCATGGGAAGCCCCCGGCCCCGAACACCGCCCAGCGTGCTCGAGGCATCCGAGGAGGAGGCAGAGCGCGCGGTCGCAGGTCTCACCGAGATCGAAGACCGTCCCGACGCGGTGGCCGAGGACGAGGTGGGTGACGAGCCGCTTCTGGCCGAGGCGCTGGGGGTCGACCTGGTGGTCGACGGCGACGAGCCGGTGCCCGCGCCCGAGGCCGCGCCGACGCCCGAGCTCGAGCACTCCGGTCGCCAGGCGCCGCTGGTGACGCCGATGACGGTCACCCCGGTTCCCGTGGCGGAGCCACCGGCGCGGCCGAGGCCGGTGACCGCCGCCCCGGCGCCGCCAGTGCGCGAGGGTCCCCGCCTGGTGTCCGATTCCCGGCCCTGGGCCACGGACGCCCGCCCCTCGCCGTTCCGTCGTGAGGCGGCCGAGTCGCCGAGGACGCACGAGGCGCCGGCCGGCCATCCCCGTCCGGCAGCCCCGGCGGCATCGCTCGCCGAGGCCCCCGCCGTCGCGGCAAGGAGCGTGCTGCCGCCACCGCCGAGCATCCCACCGCTCCGCTCGCCAGTTCCGCGGCTGTCGGCGGTGGAGCCGGTCCCGGCGAGCGCCGCGGCGCAGACTCCGCTCTCCATCGTCGTGGAGCCGTCGCCCACCCGGCAGGAAGCCGTGGTGGTGCCGGACGCCGCGGCACGCGGCGCGGGAAGCTGGAGCCCGGCGGAGCTGCTCGCCCAGGTCGTCGCCGAGATCCAGGCCGAGGAGCGCGGCGCCGGCCTTCCCCAGGGAACCACCTGGGAGCCGGTCCCCCTCGACGCGACGCAACCCATCTCCACCGACGAAGTGGCCGCGCGACTGGCTGCCGAAGGGCAGGGGCCCGAGACGGTGTCCGTCGAAGCCGCCCACGACCATGACGTCCACGCGCTGCGCCACGAGGCGGGTCGGGCGGGCATGCGCATGGCGCTGCTCCTCGCTGCCGGGCTGATCCTCGGCATCCTCGGCGGCTGGACCGTGGTGAAGATCCGGTCGAGGCCGCCGCACGCTCAGGCCGAGCGCATCACCGAGGTCCGGCCGGCCCAGGCGCCCGCGACGAAGTGACGACCCGGCGGTGGAGTCCGCATCGAGGCGGACCTCCGGCCTGACCTGGATTCCGGGCGTTCTCCGGACGCTGGCGCGCCCGGTGCCCGTCGGATAAAGCCTTCAGAGGATGATTCCTCGCTACTCACGCCCGGAGATGGTGGCGCTGTGGACGGCGCCCGCCCGGCTCCGTCGCTGGCGCGACGTCGAGCTGGCGGCGCTGGAGGGCATGGTGAAGGCCGGGATCGCCCCGGCGGATGCGCTCGCCCAGTGCCGCTCCCGCGCCGGCGACTTCGACGACGGGGACGCGGCGCGCATCGACGAGATCGAACGCACCACACGGCACGACGTCATTGCCTTCCTCACCTTCATGGAGGAGCGCATCGGCCCGGCCGCGCGATGGCTGCACTTCGGGATGACCTCCTCGGACGTGCTCGACACCTCGCTGGGAATGATCCTCCGCGATGCCGCGGAGCTCCTCCTCACCGGGGTCGACCGGGCGATGGCCGCGGTGAAGACCCGGGCCTTCGAGCACCGGCGCACGGTGATGATGGGCAGGAGCCACGGCATCCATGCCGAGCCGATGTCCTTCGGGCACAAGCTGGCCATCTGGTACGACGAGCTCCGGCGCGGGCGCGAGCGGCTGGTCCGTGCGCGGGCCACCATTGCGGTGGGGAAGATCTCCGGGGCGGTCGGCACCTTCGCCCACCTCCCTCCCTCGGTCGAGGAGCACGCCTGCCGGGTGCTGGGCCTGACGCCGGCACCGGCCTCGAGCCAGGTCATCCAGCGCGATCGCCACGCGGAGTACTTCGGGGCGCTCGCGCTGCTCGCCACCAGCATCGAGAAGTTCGCGGTGGAGATTCGCCACCTGCAGCGCACCGAGGTGCGTGAGGTCGAGGAGCCGTTCGGGGCCGGGCAGAAGGGCAGCTCGGCGATGCCCCACAAGCGCAACCCGATCCTGTCCGAGAACCTGACCGGGCTCGCCCGGCTCATGCGCGGCTACGCTCTGTCCGCGATCGAGGACGTGCCGCTGTGGCACGAGCGCGACATCTCGCACTCCAGCGTGGAGCGGATCATCGGACCCGACGCCACCGTGACCCTCGACTTCATGCTCCACCGCTTCGCGGGGCTGGTGGAGCAGATGCGGGTCTCACCCGAGCAGATGCGCAAGAACCTGGCGGCGCTCGGGGGCGTGGTGCACAGCCAGCGGGTCCTGCTCGAGCTCGCCCGGAAGGGCGTCGACCGGCAGGCGGCCTACGTCATCGTCCAGCGCAACGCGATGCGCGTGTACGAGGAAGGCGTCGACTTCCGGACCGCGCTCTCCCAGGACAGGGAGCTCGCGAAGTGGATGTCACCCGAGGAGATCGCCGCCTGCTTCTCGCTGGACGAGCACCTCCGCCACGTGGACGACATCTTCGCCCGCGTGTTCGGCGCGGTCAGTTGAACGCCGAAACCGCTTGAATCGACTCGTCCCTCGCTTGCCCTCGCGCCCGATCCCTGCGTCGCTCCTCCGTCACGTGACGACGGCCACGCTCCGTCGTCGCTCCTAGGCCTCGGCCGCGATTGCGGCGCGATCGTCCGGTCGATCCAAGTGGTCTCGGCGTTAGCCGCGCTGGGTCACAACGTCGAGGAAGGTCGTGGTACGGCGTGTGGCGAGGACCCAGAGGCAGCGGATCACGCAGCGGGTGCCGAACTCCCGGTAGATGAGCCCGAGGTGGCGAACCACGTCTCGATTGGTGATGACACCGCGCATCTGTCCGGGCACCTCCGGAAACCGACCAATGCTTCTACGAAGCAATCGGCAGGCCAGATTTCAGAGCCCGTTTTTCGCGGGGTTCGCCGGCTGGAGCAGGCCGTGGTGACGAAGGGTGTCCGAAATGCCGGGTCGGCTTGACCCGTTGCTGTCGAGGATTGACCCAGTGGGCACTGGGGAGCCGCGAGTGCTCAGAGGTATCCGTGCCTCTGTAAGTTCTTCCGGATGCGGTCCTCCACGTCCCCGGCCACCGGGGTCAGGGGCGTGCCGGTGATCTCCGCGTACGCACGTAGGTACAGGTCGGCCGTCTGCACCCGGACGTCCTCGGGGATGATCGGGGGAGGCCCATGGCCGCTGAACCCGCGCTCTCGGATCAGCCACTGCCGGACGTTCTCCTTGTCCAGCATGATCTGGTCCGCCTCCGAGGCCAGCCGCTCCTCGTACTCGGCGGCCCGCCAGAACCGCGAGCTGTCAGGGGTGTGCATCTCGTCGATGACGTAGAGCGCGTCCCCCACTGCCCCGAACTCGTACTTGGTATCCACCAGGAGGAGCCCCCGGGTGCGACACCATTCCTGCCCGGCGCCGAACAGCCCCAGCGCGGCTTCCCGGATGCGGCCCCAGTCCCGCGCCGAGGCAATTCCGCGCTGGACGACCTCCGCCTCGGAGAGCGGCTCGTCGTGCTCGCCGACCGGCGCCTTGGTCGACGGCGTGAGGATGGGCTCGGGGAACGCCGCGTCCTTCTTCATGCCGGCCGGAATGTCCAGGCCGTAGGCGGTGTGCGTCCCCTTCTGGAAGTCGCGCCACAGGCTCCCGGTCAGGTACCCGCGCACCACCACCTCGACGGGGAAGGGCTTCGTGGCCCGGGCGACGGTGACGTTGGGGTCCGGGGTGTCGAGCACGTGGTTGGCGACCACGTCCTTCGTTTTCTCGAACCAGAACTGGGCAATGCGGTTCAGCACCTCGCCCTTGAAGGGGATGGTGGTGAGCACGCGGTCGAAGGCGCTCAGCCGGTCGGTGGCGACGAGGAACAGCCGGTCGCGCTGCCGGTACACGTCGCGCACCTTGCCCCGGTACCGCTCCCCGAGGGCGTCGAGGTGAGTCTCGGCCAGGGTGTGATCGAGCTGCCGGGAGAGGACCGGGTCCGACACCGTCGGATGCCTCAGTGTGCGTCGGCCGGGGCCGCCGCCAGGTAGAGGAGGGCGGGGTTCAGCCGGAGCACCCCCTCGGCGTAGGCAGCCGCGTAGGGCGCGCCCGCAGCGCGCTCGACCCGGAGCGCCGCGCGGGGCCGGAGGCCCCAGCGTGCGGCCAGGGAACGGGCGACGAGCTCCGCGGCCTCTCGCTCGCTGAGCCCCTGAAGAGCCTCCCGCCGTTCGAGCGGCCATCGTTCGGCGAGGGCCGCATCCAGATTCAGCACCAGCGGCTCACCCCCATCGGACACGTCCAGGAGGTCCAGCCGGCCATCGATGGCGGGCGCAGCGCGGACCGCGCCGTCCTGCACCATCGGAAACAGGGCCAGGAAGCCGTCGGCCGTGCCCGCACCGCTCGCGCGGAGGAGCGCGCGGAACAGCTCGGCCCGTGCCTGGGCAGGGAGCGCCTCGACCTGCTCTGGCGGCTCGAGCAGGACCTGACGCACCGAGGGCTGGCTCGGCGCGGGCGCACCCATGCCCACATCGCCACAGGCGGCGAGCAGCAGCACCGGAAGGAGCAGGGTGAGACGTCTCATCGGGAAAGCGGACTCACCACCTTACCAACGTGGCGATTGGGGGGGAAAGTCACGAGTGGAGGGCGCCACCAGGATGTTGCTCCGTCGGCAGCTGTGCGTCGTGCTGCACCAGATCCAATCCACCGAGAATCTCGGGGCGGTGGCCCGTCTGGTGGCCAACTTCGACGTGGCGAGGCTCCGGCTTTCCGACCCACAGCTGCAGGACATCGACGCGGCGCACCGGACGGCGGTGCACGCCGGCCACGTGCTCGCAGCCGCGGAGAGAGTTTCCCGCCTCGAGGACGCGGTCGCCGACGCCATCTACGTCCTCGGAACCAGCGGTCGGGATGCGTTGCGCGGGCGGTCGCCGGTGAGTCCAGAGGAGGGCGTGGACCGTCTCCACGCGGCCGCGGCCCGTGGCCCGGTGGCGCTGGTGCTCGGCGGAGAGCGGCGCGGGCTGTCCGACGAGGAGCTCGCGCTCTGCCAGGACGTGGCCTGCATCCCGGCGCCCGGACCCCAGCCGTCGCTCAACGTGGCGCAGGCCGCAGCGGTGATGCTCTACCTCGCTTCCCGGGTGGACGAGCCTCCGGCGCCCGCGGTCCCGGCCGACCCGGGGGCGCCCCAGGCTCTGCGCGAGGTGCTGCGCCGCCGGATGGAACGGGCCCTTCGCGCGGCGGACGGGCTCAATCCCCAGTCCCCGCTTCCCGTTCTGGACGAGATGCTGCGAGTGCTCGACCGTGCACAGCTCTCGCGGCGGGAGGCGGAGCTCTGGGCCGCGGCCTGGAAGCAGGTGGCCCGGGCCGCGGGAGCGCCGGGCGACTGAGCGGGAGGAGGGTCAGCCCCGCAGCTCAGCCCCAGCCGCGCCGGAAGCGCCGCGCCGCCAGAGCCACAAGCGTGGCACCGCCCACCACTGACCAGAACATCACGAAAGACAACGTCGCCCCGTCCATCGCCCGACCCCTGTCACCCGTCCTGCCGCATCGGTGAGGTGGCAACGAACGGGCACCCCGGCAACTCCCGGAACGGATCATTCCGCTGCACCGAAACGCGATGCCCCGCGGCCGGCATCGCTCTTTCCGGCTCCCGCCAACCGGGAGCGGGGAGCGGAGCGCCTCAGGCGTGCGTCGCTTCGGTTCCCGGCGGGGACGCGACCGCGTCGGGCCGGGAGACCGCCTCCTCGCGCGTTCCCGGAAGAAGCTCGGCGACGACGAGCGCCATCGGCGTGTCCACCTCGAGCACCCGCACCAGGCCCAGGTCGCGTCCTGGACTCTCGTTGCCGGAGACCAGGCGAGCGTCATGGCCCACGAGCCCTCGCATCAGGGTCACGTCCTGGGCGGCGAAGCCCAGGGTCACCAGCCGGCGGCGGTGGCCATTCCGTGCGGACGACGGTCGGAGGTCACCCCAGACCGGCGCGGACACCGGAATCTCCTCCCGACCGGCCTTCAGGACGTAATCGGCGAGCTGTCGCATGAGAGTTACCCCACGGTCATTCCGGTCCAGGAGGGTGCATCGCTCGCTGGAAACGACTCCCACGAGGCCTGCTCGACCAACCCTCCGGACCGAGGGGAGGGTGGAGGGGAGGGTGGCTGAGAGAGGACGTCCGGCACCTCGGGTGGGGCCGCCGGCGCGGGATGTCCGGGAGCGCGCGCTGCTGACGTGCGAGACGCGCCGGGCACCTCGTTCGTCGCTGCGTGGCTCCGGTCCGCCTCGTTCATCATGACTCCTCATGGTTGGGTCCGGAGGCCTCCGGAAGAAGTCGGTCCCCGCCGGCCTCGGGTTGATAGACGACAGACACCACCCGGATCGTCCGCGTCCGACCGGCAGGAACCGGCCAGGAGATGGACTGTCCAGCCGAGAGGCCAAGGAGGGCCGTGCCGACCGGGGCCAGCACGGAGATCCAGGAGCGCTGGACGTCCGCCTCCTCCGGGTAGACGAGCACGAGCTCGCGCCGCTCGCCCGTGTCCACGTCCTCGGAGAGCACCCGGGAGTGCATGGTGACGACATCCGGCGGTAGGCCGTCCCGGGGCATGACGTGGGCGCGGTCCAGCTCGGCCTCGAGCATCTCCGCGGCGGCGTCCTGGACCCCTCCGGCATGCCGCTCGACCACTGCGCGAAGCCGCTCCATGTCCCCGACGGCGATCTGGATCGGGGCCTCGTGGGCGAACCGGGGAGAGCTTGGGGTGTGCGACAGGTGATTGGAATCGTGAAAGGTCATGGAGAGCTCCGCTTCGGAAGGAAAGGGCGTTTCCCGGCCGCGAGCAGGCCGCAGTCGGAACGCCAGAGGTGTCGGGAGGGCTGCCGCCCCTGACACGTGCTCGGGGCGGCGAGGAGAGTCGGCTGATCCGCGCTGCAGCGGCTACGGCTTCGCTGAAGCGCCTGAACCGGGACAGGGCGTGGCCCGGCTCGTGACCCTGGCCACAGCCGTGACGTCCGCCGCGAGGACGTTCGCTTCGAGCTGTGGGTTCTGGATCACGTCGAGTGGCTCCGGTGTGCTTCGCGACTTCCGACAGCCGAGGCGTAACGCCCGCGCCGCAAAACGGCAAACCGAACGAGCGCCGGCAAATTCCCGGAGCCGCTCGGCCCCCCGAACGCGTTGACCCCGAGGGAGCTTCCAGGCGAGAGACGCTCCTGTCGTGCGAGACGGGAGGACACCCCGATCGGGCGCGAGCCTCAGCCGACGCTGGCCGCGTCGAACTCCGGCCGGAGCAGGCCGAAGAGCAGGAGATCTTCGCGGGTCCCGTCGGCGTTGAGCGTCCGATGCCGGAGCGCGCCCTCGGGCTTGAACCCGAGCCGCGCGACCAGCTTGATGGAGGCCGCGTTCCCCGGGTCGATGCGGGCCTCCAGGCGATGGAGCCCGAGCGCCTCGAACCCGTGGCGTACCAGCACCGGCAACACCTCGCGCATCAGCCCCTGGCCCCATTGGGCCGGGGCGACGACGTACCCCAGCTCGGCGGTCTGGTGCGGGACGTCCCAGCGGAAGAACCCCAGGTAGGCGAGCGCGCGATCGGCACCGGGCTCGGTCATCACCCAGAATGCCGCCTCGCCACGATCGATGTCCTCGAGCATCCGCTGCAGCCGGGTCTGGACCTGCTCCAGCGTCTGCGGTGGCCGCCCCAGATACCGCACGGCCTCCGGGTGGCCGTAGATGTCGAGCAGCGCCTCGGCGTCGTCGAGCCGAACCTCGCGCAGCCGCGCGCGAGGCGTGCGCAGCTCCTGGGCGGGCGTCCTCAGGCCGCCGACTCGCCGCCCTTGGCCCCGCGGGCCTCGGCCTCGTGCTTCTCGCACAGACCGTGGCGCACCGCCTTCTGCCGGCACTCGGGCTTGCTGCAGGTCCGGTAACGGCTGTGGGGCAGCTCGCCCTGCCGCCACTTCTTGAAGTGGAAGTAGCAGTAGCCCTTCGCACGGTAGGGGCGCTTGCAGCCCTCGACGGCGCAGGCGTTCTCCGGGCTGCCCTTGGCGCGGCGGGCCCAGCCCTTCTTCTGGGGGGCCTTCTTCTTCGGGGTGGTGGCAGGCATCGGTCGCTCCTTAGCGGGACGGCACCGCCCGCTGCAAGCACGCCTCGTCCCGAAGGGGTTGACACCGCCGGGCTCTGACGACACATCCGCCGCCTCGCCAGCGATGCCGGGCGTCGATCCACATGCAGCCCTCGCCGAGGAGGAGGCCCTCCTCGAGCGGGTGCGGACGGCGCTGGGCTCGGCACAGGCGCGGCGTGCCCGCGCCACGGGGCCGAGCCGCGAGACCCTCCAGACCTTGCGCGAGGATGCCGCCAGCGCCCGCGAGGAGGACGCCGCCCCGCTGTTGCACGAGCTTGCCGTGCAGCACCAGCTCGGCGTTCGCGCGCCGGTCCTGCTGCCCGATCCCGCCTCTCCCTACGTCGCGCACCTCGCCATCCGCGAGGGTGGCCGCCGCCGCGACTACCTCCTGGGCCATTCCACCTTCGTCGACGCCGAGGCGGACGTGTGGGTCGTCGACTGGCGCGTCGCTCCCGTGGCGCAGCTCTTCTACCGGTACCGGGAGGGCGACCCCTTCGAGGAGACGTTCCCCGGGCGCGAGGCGAGCGGGGTGATCGAGGTTCGCCGGGTGGTCGTCATCCACCGGGGGCGGCTCCTCCAGGTCCTGGGAGAGGGATTCCAGGCCCGGCGCCGCACCGACGGGAGCTGGAGCATCGGGGGGAGCGACTCCCTCGCCGCCGGGGGGGCGGGAACCGCGCCCCGTGCCGGCCACCTCGGGCTCGGCGTGGGCGCCGAGGAGCGTGGCACGCGCGCGGACGTGACCGCGCTCCTCGACGCCGACCAGTACGCCGCCGTGCGTGCGCCGGCCGACGAGCCGCTGGTGGTGCTCGGAAGCGCGGGAAGCGGGAAGACCACCGTCGCCCTTCACCGGCTGGCGCGGCTGGCCGCCGCCGAGCCCGAGCGAGTGCCGCTGTCCCGGGCCCGGGTGGTCGTCCCGGAGGAAGGGCTCTCGCGCCTCGCCGCCCGACTGCTGGCGCCGCTCGGCGGGGGCGCAGCGAAGGTGCAGACGCTCGACGCTGCGTTCCTGGAGCTGGCGCGCCGCGTGTTCGGACCCCTACCACGCATCGTGGACGACCCGCCGGCGCTGGTCATCGCGGTGAAGCGCCACCCCGCGCTGTACGACGCGCTCCGGATGCGGCTCGCGCACCGGCGCAGCAGCGCGGCGCCGAGCTGGAAGCGGCTCCGGCGCGAGCTGTCGGTCCCGCTCACCGACCGGACCTTCCTCGAGCGCGTGGTCGACCGAGCCCGGGGCACCCTCCCGCGCACCGTCGTCGAGGAGACCGTCCGGCACACGCTCCGTCAGATCGCCGACCCCACCACGCGCCTGCTCGCCTCCATCACCGACGAGTCCCGGAAGGAGGCGGTGGACGGCCGGCCCATCGATGAGGACACCGACGACGCCCTGGCCGGGACGCTCGATGTCGAGGACCTTCCACTCCTGCTCGCCCTCGCCGCGTGGCGCGGTCAGCTCGCCCTTCCCGAGGCCTCGCACCTCGTGCTCGACGAGGCCGAGGACTTTTCACTCTTCGACCTCGCGACGCTGGCGAAGCTCCTGCACGGAACACGCTCGGTCACCGTGGCCGGCGACGAGGCGCAGCAGACCTCACCCAGCTTCGCCGGGTGGGACCGCTCGCTGGAGACGCTGGGAGCTGCCGGCGCGGCCAGGGTGCGCCTCCCCGTCTCGTATCGCTGCCCGAAGCCGATCGCCGACCTGGCCCGTGCCATCCTCGGGCCCCTCGCCCCGGTCCAGCCCGTGCGCGCGGCGCGCGACGGTGCGCCGGTGGGCCGGTTCTCGTTCCCCGGCGAAGCGCAGGCGCACCTCTTCCTCGCCGGGGCCCTGCGAGAGCTGCTCGAGTCGGAGCCCCACGCCGCGGTGGCGCTCATCTGCCACGACGCGGGGACGGCGCGGCGCCTCGCGGTCGTGCTGGCCGAGCTGCCCGCGAGCCGCCTGGTCCTCGACGGCCGGTTCACCTTCGAGCCCGGGCTGGACGTCACCGACGTGGACAGCGTGAAGGGGCTGGAGTGGGACTACGTCGTCGTCCCCGACGCGATGGAATCGGCGTGGCCGCTCTCGGACGACGGGCGCCGCCGGCTGCACGTCGCCGTGACCCGCGCCTCCTGGCAGCTGTGGCTCGTGTCTCCGGGGACGCCGACGCGGCTCCTGTCCGCAGACCTTCCGGCCGCGTCCGCCGGATAGGGCGCGCGGGCGACTTCAGGGCACGGAGGTCGGGTCGGGCCCGCTGCCGCCGGTCCCCGCCTCGGAGCTCCGGTCTACCGCGGCGGCCTCTGGACCGGTGGGGGGAAGCACTCCGTGCGGCGACAGCGGAAACGGTCGCTGGGGGGACTTCGCGACCATTGCCGGCATGGCGACCGGGACGATCGCGACCAGCGCTGGATGACCGGCGCGGTGGATGCGCACCCGCAGCGGGCTCCCCGGCCCGGCCTGCGCCACCTTCCAGCGCAGCGCCTGGGCTCGCTGCACCGGCGTCCGGTCCACCTCGAGGATGATGTCGCCGGCGCGGAGCCCGGCCCGCTGCGCGGGGCTGCCGGTGACCACCTCCGACACGACCACTCCGCTGTAGCTCGGCCGCCCGAAGGTGCGGGCCACGTCCGGGGTGAGATCCATCACCGACAGGCCGAGCCAGCCTCGGCGCACCTGTCCGTACCGCCGGAGGTCCTCGACCACGGCCTTGGCGATGTCCACCGGAATGGCGAAGCCGATCCCCTGGCCGGTGGTGTTCACCGCGTTGGCGATGCCCACCACCTTTCCGTCGACGGCGAGCATCGGCCCGCCGGAGTTGCCGGGGTTGATGGCCGCGTCGGTCTGGATGAAGTCGACGAAGCTGGTCCGGGATCCGGGAATGATGTCCGTGCGTCCCTTCGCGCTCACCACGCCGACCGAGACCGAGCGATCGAGGCCGTACGGGCTTCCGATGACCACCACCCAGTCGGCGACGTCCACGTCGAGCGCGCTTCCCAGGACGAGGCTGGGCAGCTTCCGGTCCGTCTTCAGCTTCAGCAGAGCGCAGTCGGTGAGCGGGTCGGAGCCCACCAGCGTTGCCGGGACCTCCTCCGGCCAGCCGCGCGGATCGAGGAGCGTGACGGTGAAGCTCTCCGCGTCATCCACCACGTGCGCGGCGGTGAGCACGTAACCATCCGGCGAGATGATGAAACCCGAGCCGATTCCCTTCTGCGGCTCGCCGGCGGCGTCGGGCTTCTCCTGGGTGGTGATGGAGACCACCGCGGGGACGGCAGTTCGGGCGACCTGGACCAGCGCGGAGCGCTCCGCCGAGACCCGCCGCTCCTTCGCTTCATGCCCGGGGGCTCGCGCGAGTGCCGGTGCCGCCACCAGCCCCCACGCGGTCATCCACGCCGCCCACTCCCGTCCCATCAACGCCCCCGACCGCCAACCTCGCGTCGAAATTAGGGGTGACGGGGGGCCAGCGGTAGCCCCGATGTTCAGCGACTGCTGCGCTTGGCGATGATTCTGTCGAGCGCCGCGCGGTCCTCCTCGCTGTGGCGCTCCCGTGGCTTCTGCGGCTGGCCCAGCGCGCCGCGGGCCCGGTCCATCGCCTCGTCGGCGTGGTCCCGTAGCCAGTCACCCGCCTCGCTGGTCCTCCAGGCCGTCCGGCCATGCTGGAGCGGCGTCGTGCCGCCCACCTCCACCGTCGCCAGAGCGACGCCCAGGCCCACCGCCGCAGCCGTCCACACGCAGGTCCGGATGAAACCCATGAGACCTCCCTGTCAGTGTCTTACATCGACATACCCAAGCCCACAAAGAACCGGACACCTGACGCGGAAGACCTTTCGAAGGTGTCTGACACCTTCGATCCCCCGGGGAATTCAGCCACTTGGGTGGATGTTCCAGCCTGGCCAGCCGCCCGGGCCTTTCCCGCGGCGGCCGAATCGGGCAGTGACAGACCGCGCGTGACCCCCGACCAGGCTTTCGCCGCAGCGCTGCAACGGGCTCGGACCCTGGGCCCGCCGCCGCCCGGTCCCGGGCCCCTCGACGCATTCCGGAGCGAGACGACCGAGTGGCTCGCCCGCGTCCCCGAGCCTCCGCTCTATCCGAGGGCGGACGATCCGGCGCGCGCCCATGCCGCGGAGCTGCTCGCCGAGGGCATCGGGCTGCTCGGCCGGGGATGGGCGCTGCAGCAGGCCGCAAGGCTCGACGACGCGGACGTTCCTCTGGTCCGCGCGGTCCAGGCCCACGCCGAGGCACTGGCTTCCACCACCGAGGGACGCATCGTGCAGGCCGAGGAGGCGTGGGCGCGCGCCAGCCTGCTCGAGCGAGACAGCCGAACCCGCCGCCGTGCCTGGGTCCGCGAGGACGAGCTCGAGCGCCCGGTCTGGGATGCGAAGCGCCGGCTGTCCCGCTACGACCCGCGGCCGGCGCCCACCGTCCGGGCCCGCATCGCCTGTGCCCACCCGGGCTGCCGTGCCGAGCAGGAGGTCAGCTTCCCGCCGACCTATGCGCTGCACCGGTTCACCTGCGTCCGGTGCCGGCAGCCCTTCTCCGCCTACCTCGCCGAGTCGCGCGAGGTGCGCTCCCTGTCCACTCCTTTCGGACGCCGGCTGTCGTTCCGGCTCGAGCCGCTCGGTGGTGGCGGCTCACGGGTGGAGTTCGACGACGGCTCGCCCGAGAAGTTCCATGCCGCGCGCGGGGACCTGCTCGCCTTCCTCTACACGGAGGGTCCGGTGCTCCGGGGAGTCACCAACCTGTCCTCGGGGCGGACTCTGTGGAGGAGGCGCAGCGGTCCGTGCTGGATCGCCACCCAGGCCTATGGGGAGGGGGCCCTGGAACTGGACGTCCTGCGGACCTGGCGCGACGAGGTGCTGCTGCCAACGACGATGGGCCGGATGGCTGTCGCGTGTTACGACCGTTGCTCGCCGAGGATGGTGCGCTGGCTCGTGCATCGCCCGCGGACCCGGGCCTGGGTGCGGCGAGGGCTGGACGCTCTGGTGCGGAGGATCGCGTGACGACGGAAGGTGGAACCGAGGAGGCGGCGGCGGAGGCTCCGCGCCGCTTTCCGCTGCTCCCGGTGGTCCTGCTCGCCCTGGGGATCGCCGGGCTCCTCTGGTCAGGCATCCAGGAGGCGCGCACCTCGCGTCCGGCGGCGAAGGGGCCCCGCGTCGCTCCGGCCTTCCAGCTGGAGAAGTTCGGCGGCGGCTCCATCCGCTCCGCCGAGCTGCGGGGCAAGGTGGTGATGCTCGACTTCTGGGCGACCTGGTGCGGGCCCTGCATCGCCGAGATGCCGATCCTCCTGAAGCTGGCCAGCGAGTACGAGCCACGCGGGGTGGTGTTCCTCGCCGCGAGCCGCGACGATCCGAGCGTCGCCAAGGTGCAGGTGGGGATGTTCATCGACCAGCGGGCCCCGGACCTGGCCCGCCACGCCGCCTTCGCCGACGAGGAGACGGCCGACGCCTACGGTGTCGCCGCCATTCCGACGATGGCGCTCATCGACCGGAAGGGCCAGCTGCACGCGACGTACCTCGGCGCGGCGAGCGAGCGCACCTGGCGTGCGCGCATCGAGGAAGTGCTCGCCCGGGACTGAGCCTGGCCGCTGGCGCGCCCCTGCGCGCTTCCGCAGGCGTCCCCCTGGTGCGGGGGACTGAGCCTGGCCGCTGGCGCGCCCCTGCGCGCTTCCGCAGGCGTCCCCCTGGTGCGGGGGACTGAGCCTGGCCGCCGGCGCGCCCCGCCCTACCGGAGCGAGACCCGCGTCCCCGCGGAGATCATCTGCTGCATCTCCGGCTCGAAGAAGTGGTACGGGTGCACGGTCTCCGGTCGGGTGACCTCGTCCAGCTTCTTCCGGAGGGGCTCGGGCAGCTCGAAGGAGAGCGCCGCCAGGTTGTCGTCGAGCTGCGCGGGCTTCGTCGCCCCGATGATGGTGGATGCCACGCCCGGCCGATGCGCGACCCAGCTCAGCGCCACCTGGGCCGGGGAGCGCCCCACCTCCTTCGCCACCGCCACCAGCGCGTCGACGATCTGCCAGTTCCGCTCGGTGAAGAGCTTGAGGAACCCCGGGTTGCCGGACTGCTGGATGGCACCGAGCCGGCCCTGTCCCTCGAGCGTCTGGTCGCGGCGGTATTTCCCGGAGAGCATGCCGCTGGCCAGCGGGCTCCAGGGGCAGATGCCCACACCGAGGGCGAGCGCGGCGGGCACGTGCTCGCGCTCGATGTTGCGCTCCACCAGCGAGTACTCGAGCTGCAGCGCGCAGATCGGCTCCCAGCCGCGAAAATCGGCGATGGTCTGCGCCCGAGCGAGGTACCAGGCCGGCACGTCGGAGAAGCCCACCGCGCGGATCTTTCCCGCCCGCACCAGGGCATCGAGCGTGGACAGCACCTCCTCCACCGGGGTGAGCCCGTCCCACGCGTGCAGCCAGTACAGGTCCACGTAATCCGTCTGCAGTCGCCGCAGCGAGCCCTCGAGCGCGCGGTGGATGTTCTTCCGCCCGTTGCCGCCGGAGTTCGGGTTGCCTTGCTCGGCGGCGAAGGTGAACTTGGTGGCGAGCACCACCCGGTCACGGTTCCCGCGGTCGCGGATGAACTTCCCCACCAGCGTCTCGCTGGTCCCGCCGGTGTAGCCGTCGGCGGTATCGATGAAGTTGCCGCCGGCGTCGAGGTAGCGGTCGAACATCTCGCGGGCGGCGGACTCGGCGGACCCCCAGCCCCACTCGGTGCCGAAGGTCATCGTTCCCAGACAGAGCCGGGAGACGCGGAGGCCACTGCGGCCGAGAAGCACGAAGTCCTGGAGGCGAGGCGAGGCGTCGGGCATGGGAGGGGTCTCCTAACGCCCCTCCGGCCCGGCGCAGCATCACTTCGATGGCTTCTTCGTCGCTTCTTCGTCGAGCAGCTTGAACTCGACACGGCGGTTCTTCGCCCGGCCGAGCGCGGTGGCGTTGTCGGCAATGGGGCGCTCGAAGCCGTAGCCGGCGCTGACCAGGCGTTTCCGATCGATGCCGTGCTGGACGAGGTACTCCGCCACAGCGGCGGCGCGGCGGCGCGAGAGATCCAGGTTGTAAGCAGCGGTGCCCTTGTTGTCGGTGTGCCCCTCGACCCGGACGTGCTTCAGCTGGGGGTTCTTGGACAGCACACCCACCACCTCGTCGAGGAGCGGGAAGGACTCGGGCTTGATGACCGCCTTGTCGTAGTCGAAGTGGACGCTGCCGCGGAGGCGAACCCGGTCCGACTCCAGCGTCACCAGCGGGCCCGTGACCGGACAGCCATCGTTCTCCGCCGGACCGGGCTCGTCCGGGCACCTGTCCTCGGGATCGGGGATCTGGTCCTTGTCCCGGTCGGGGCAGCCGTCGAGCTCCATGGTACCGGGCTCGCGCGGGCACCGGTCGTCGACGTTCGGGATGCCGTCCTTGTCCCAGTCGAGGTCGGGGCACCCGTCGGGGCCGTCCCCCGGCTCGTCGGGGCAGCGGTCGCGATCGTCGGGCACGCCGTCGTGATCCCGGTCCTTCACTGGCGCCGCGGGCTCGGGCTCGAACTCGTAGCGGATGCCGGCGAGCATCCGGAACGCCTCGCGGCCGTAGCCGGCGTTGCTGGAGAATCCGCGTCCCATGGCGAGCGTCGCGCCCCAGTGCTTCCCGAAGAGGGTGCGCGCTCCGACGAGGAACTCCCACGGCGTGGTGGCCGAGGCGCTGCTCGTCCCGACGTTGCCCGCGAACGGCTGCGAGAGCGGCGTGGAGAAGGTCGTCTCGGCGATGAGCTCTGGCCGGCGGAACACGCTGCCGGTGGGGAGGGTCCACACGACGGCGCCACCGCCGGTGAATTCGTTCTCCACGATGAGCTGGAGGAAGCGGCCGGTGCTCCGGTACCGAAGGCCCACGTTCAGGAGCAGCCGGACCGGGCCGAAGGCGCGCTCGACGTTGAGCCGCGGCGCGAAGATGACGCCGTTGCCCCCGAGGAAGCTCTCGGAGCTCCCGGTGGGAAGGCGAAGCTCGGGCACCAGCGCGAGATCGACCGGGAGCTTCCAGCTCGCGGGGCTGAAGAGGCGCGGAAGCAGCCGGAGGTCGCCGAGCCCGCCGGACACCCCGGTGTTGAACGGAGGGAAACCCCCCGCCAGCTCCTCGAAGTTGTCACCCTGGGCGAAGGTGACCGGCAGGTCTCCGCCGATCTCCAGGAAGGGGAGCACCGTCCAGGCGCCGAGGAGATGGCCGTCGATGCGCCAGGGGATGAAGTTGCCGGCCTTCTGGTCACCGGTACGGGCGGCGAGGATCTGCACGTTCCAGTCGAAGAGCAGCTCGCCATGCCAGCTGCCGGGCGGAGCAGCGCGCGCTCCCTCCACCACGAAGGCCGAGGACGAGAGCGGCGTCGCCTTCTGCGGCACGGCGTCGAAGCCGCGCGCGTTCGGGTCCGGAAGCTGGGCAGCTGCCGGCACCGCGACCAGCGCGGCCGCGAGTCCGGCCGTGAGCGCAAGGCCCCTCATCTGACCCAAGGGTTACCTCAACTCGGGGCGATTCCCGAGAAATCGGCCACTTGCGAGTGGGGACAGCTCCCACCTCCCGTTGACCCGGGCGGGGCAGCGGTTAGTGTTGTCAGTGCTGAAGGGGGCGCCCTGGTTTCGACGGGGGCACAGAAGCCCTTGGACGCGTGCCGAGTGGGCCTGACACTCGTAAATCACGAAGGCAACGACACAAAAGCCAACGACAACGTTGAGCTCGCGCTGGCTGCTTAAACAGTCCTAGTGCGCGGTCACCCGGGTCT
>JBKPMY010000080.1:0-4423 GCA_046732375.1 Myxococcota bacterium | reverse complement strand
TCGACGAGGCGATCGCCCGCGCATGCGCGGGGGGCCCCCTTCAGCGCCGCCGGCGCTGGCTCCTCGTGGGGGGCTTCGAGCAGGACGGCCAGGAAGTCCTGGTCGGGATCCGGAACAGGACTCCTCCGGTGCCCCGGCGCCTCTCTCGCCGGGAGCTGGAGGTGCTGGCGCTCCTGGGGCAGGGGAGCAGCAACAATGTCATCGCCTACGAGATGGGGCTGGCCTGGTCGACGGTGCGGGTCCTGGTTCACCGCGCCGCCCGGAAGCTGGGCTGCGCAGGGCGCCGCGAGCTGGAGGCCTGGGCGCGGGCGGCGAGCATCCCGCCCGGCGAGCTGTCGCCGGACACCGCACTGCGCGCCGGACACTGATTCAGCGTCTCCGGGTCCAGGGCAGTGCGAGCGCAGCGTCCATCGCGACGGCCGCCTCCTCCAGCTCCCGGCGTCCGGTGTCCTCGTCCAGGCGCTCGACGATCTCTCGTGCCTCCCGGACGGTCGACCACGACACCAGCTCCGTGGCGTGAGAGCCGCCCGCGGTGTGGACCTGCTCGGCGTGCACCAGCAGGGCACGGGCGAGCGCCTTCGAGCTGGGACCGGTGGCGCGGACTCTTCCGGTGCGCTCGACCTCCCCGAGCAGCTCCCGGGCGCGGGCCGTGAGCGGGTCCACCTGCCATGGGGCATGCGATTCGCCGACGCTCACCAGGGCCGGCCACAGTCGCCGATGCACCAGGGTCACCTTCGCCGAGAGGAGCGGGACGAACAGCACCTCACCGCCGTCCTCCAGCGCGCTGGCCACCTGGAAGATGCGTCTGCCGGCGGGGTGACCCCACCACGAACCCTGGATGGGCTTGCCGGCCACCAGCGCCGTCAGGCTCGGCCTCCGCGCATCGTGCATGAAGAGCAGCCCCGTCCGGTCCAGGGCGTCCTGTACCTGGTGAAGCGCTTTCTCGGTGGACTCCTCGCCCATCGCGAGCCCATATACCGCTCTCAGGACGCGCGAGGGTTCCCGCGATGCCGCTGCTCACCGAGCTGTACCGGCCGTCGCTGATGCTCCTGACGGACCTCTACCAGCTGACCATGGCCGCGGCGGCCTGGGGCTCGGGGGCGGCCCGGCGCCAGACGGTGTTCCACCTGCACTTCCGCGAGGCGCCGTTCGATGGCGGGTTCACCGTGGCTGCCGGCCTCGAGCTGGCGCTGGAGCTGGTCGAGTCCGCCCGGCTCGAGCCCGGGGACCTCGAATACCTGGCCGGTCTGCGCGACGCGGACGACGCACCGCTCTTCGAGGACGAGTTCCTCGCCTATCTCTCGCGCCTCCACCTCGACGTCGACATCGACGCGGTTCCCGAGGGCACGGTGGTCTTCCCGCAGGAGCCGCTGCTGCGAGTCACCGGGCCGGTCATCCCCTGCATGCTGCTGGAGACGCCGTTCCTCAACGTGATGAACTTCCAGACGCTGATCGCCACCAAGGCAGCCCGGATCTGCCTGGCCGCGGGAGGGGATCCGGTCCTGGAGTTCGGGCTACGCCGAGCACAGGGCCCGGACGGTGCGGTCGCCGCCTCGCGCGCGGCGTACATCGGCGGCTGCGCCGCGACGTCCAACCTGCTCGCCGGTCGGCTGCTGGGGATTCCCGTCCGGGGGACGCACGCCCACAGCTGGGTGATGCTCTTCGAGGAGGAGCGTCAGGCCTTCGAGGCCTACGCCCGGACCATGCCCGGCAACACCGCCTTCCTGGTGGACACCTACGACACCTTGGAGGGCGTTCGCCGGGCAATCGAGATCGCCGGCTGGCTGAGGGCGCGAGGCAAGCCGTTCCTCGGGGTGCGCATCGACTCCGGAGATCTGGCCTGGCTCAGCAGGGAAGCCCGGAGGCTGCTCGATGCGGCCGGGTTCTCCGAGGCGCGCATCTACGCGACGAACGAGCTCGACGAGTACGTCATCGAGAGCCTCAAGCAGCAGGGAGCCACCATCGGGGTGTGGGGCGTCGGGACGCGGCTGGTCACCGCACGCGACGACCCGGCGCTGCGTGGGGTCTACAAGCTCTCGATGGTGCGCGAGCCCGGTGGACCCTGGCGGCCGCGGATCAAGCTCTCGGAGCAGGCGGCCAAGATCTCCACCCCCGGCCGCCTTCAGATCCGCCGCTTCACCGACGCGACCGGTGCGGTGGCGGACATGATCGTCGACGAGGAGATCCCCCAGCCGACGCGGACGATGGTCGATCCGTTCGATCCCACCCGCCGCCGTACCCTCCCCGAGGCCACCGGCTTCACCGAGCTGCTCGTCCCGGCGGCGCGGAAGGGGAAGCGAACGGCGGAGCCCGAGACCCTGGAGGCGATTCGCAGCCGGGTGCAGGCTCAGCTCGCGCTCTTCCACGGCGGGGTCAAGCGGTTCCTCAACCCGCATCGCTACCCGGTGGGACTGGAGCAGCGGCTGCACGAGCGGCGCACCGTGCTCATCCTCGGCGCGAGGGGCCATCGCTAGCGCAACCCTCGCTGCTGTCAGTGCGGTGGCGCCCCGCCGATCGCCGTCTCGCGGGAGAGCGACTGGAACCGCGGCTCGTCCCGCAACGGGTCGAGCCGTGGATCCACACCGAGGTATGCCATCCACCCGGAGCGCCGGATCCGAGCTCGCTCGAGCCACCGCAGGGCCTCGTCCCGCTCGCCAAGCCCGAGGTGAATGAGCGCGATCTCGTACGCGAACTTCTCCTCCGGCCCTCCGGCCAGGGCGATGTCTCCAGCGGTCTGCCGCGCGGCGCCCACGTCTCCGGCGAGGGCGAGGGCTCGTCCGAAGAGCGAGCGCATCACCGGGTTGCCCGCCGCCACTCCGACGGCCTCCCGCGCGGCGTCCAGCGCGCCGGCGTGCTCACCGAGCGACTCGAGGCCCCAGGCGAGGAAGTAGTGACCCCAGTGGTAGCGCGGGTCCATGGCCACCGAGCGCTGCGCCACCTCCACCACGTGCGCCGGCTCGCGTGCCATGTGGTGGTGCCAGGCCAGGTGCACTGTCATCAGGAGGTTCATCGGGTCGAGCTGCAGGCAGCGGTGGCTTTCCTCGGCCGACTCCTCGACGCGGCCGGCGGCGGCGAGCAGGTGCGAGTACCAGTGGTGCGCGGTCACGCAGTGCGGGTTCAGCGCGAGCGCCGACCGGAAGCTTCGCTCGGCCGAGGCGACGTCCCAGCTGTAGTGGAGCGCGGCGTAGCCAATGGCCGCGTGCGCCTCGGCGACGGTGGGGTCGATGGCCAGGGCGCGGCCGGCACAGGACATGGCTTTTGATTGCCCCTCGGCGTGCGGGAGCACACCGGCCTCCCAGGACCCGAGCGAGGCGTAGACCTCGGCGAGCCCGCTCCAGGCCTCGGCGTTGTCCGGGTCCAGGGCCAGCGCCTCCTCGTAGCAGCGGATCGCCTGGTTCACGACCTCGCCCGGACGGCGATTCCAGAAGTACCGGGCCTGCACCACCTTCTCCAGGGCCCGCGCGGGGGCGTGCCGTGCGGGACGCAGCGGACCTGGCGGGGTGAGCCCGAGCGTGCTCGCCACCGCGCTGGCGAGCGAGGCATCGAGGAGGAGGAGGTCGGAGACGCTCCGCTCCACGTCCAGCGACCAGAGGGTGCGTCCCGTGGCCAGCTCGTCCAGGCGCGCGGTGACCCGGAAGCCCCCCTCGGTCCGTACCACCCGGCCGGAGACCACCAGGTCCACGCCGAGGCGCGCGCCCGCTCCCAGGGGGTCGTTCTGCCCGGACCCTTCGCGGAAGGCCGAGGTGCGTGCGAGCACCGCGAGGCCGGGGACCTGGACCAGCGCCTCGAGGAGCCGGTCCGCCAGTCCCTCCGCCAGGTACTGGTCCAGCGGCTCCGCCTCGGCGAACGGGAGCACCGCCAGGGTGCGCGCCCCGCTCGAGCGTGGGGCGCGGAAGTTGGGTGCAGTGGCGACCGGCAGGACCGCCGGCACTGCGGGGGGAGGAATGGCCGGAAGTCGCTCCACGCGGCCGACGAAGCGGTATCCACGCTTGCGGACCGTCTCGATGGGATCGGTCAGGTCGGGAGCAGTCTCCAGCGTGCGGCGGAGGTGATGGACGAGCTTGGTGAGATTTCCCTCCTCGACCACGACGTCGGGCCAGAGCTGCGCCTGGAGCGCCTCCCGGGTCAGGACCTCGCCGGGTGTGACGAGAAACAGGTGGAGGAGGTCGAGCGCCTTCGGCGGGAGAGGGACGCGCTCCTGGTCCCGGTAGAGCACCACGGCCGGGAGTTCGAGCCGGAAGGGCCCGAAGGCGAAGCCACGGTGGGCGGTGGGAGGGATGGATCGACCCCCGGGTGGTACGTGCCCCGAGGTTGCAACGGCTGCAGGCCGGCTGTCACGGGCGGCGCCGCACCCTGCCGGACGACTGTCCCGTCACCGGGCTCCTGGTCCCGGTGGCACGAAAGGGAAGGCGCACCTTTGCTA
>JBKPMY010000079.1:0-17238 GCA_046732375.1 Myxococcota bacterium | reverse complement strand
GGACGTAGACCACGGCGTTGTAGAGCGGCACCTGGCCGCTCGGGTCGCGGACCTGACCCGTGAGGTTGGTGGAACCGCCGCCGGTGCAGGTCACCTGGAAGCACTCGAGGTTCACGCAGGTCGGGCCGGCATCGGGTGGAGGAGGCGGGAAGCCTCCATCGGGCACCGGGGGCGGCGGCGTCCCCACCGGAGCGCAGGAGCCCTGGATGCAGACCTGCTCCAGGCCGCAGTCGATGGCGCTGGTGCAGCTCGGGGGCGCGCACCGGTCGTGGTCGGTGCAGATCGCTCCTGGCGAGCAGTCGCGGCTTGCCTGGCAGGGATTGCCCACCGGAACGCAGGCGTGGTTGATGCAGCTGCTGCCCGCGTCGCAATCACCGGAGCGCGAGCACTGCGGCAGCATCACGCACTGCCCCGAAATGCACGAGGCGCCCGACGAACAGTCGGACGCCTGCGCGCACTGGATGTCGACGCGGCCGGAACAACCGACCATGGCGACGAGCGCGAGCAGCAGACAGGAAACTGCTGAAGAGATGAGGACCGAAGACGGTCGGCCGTGCACGTGACGAGTATGTCGTGCCTTTGCCGTCAGCGGAATCCGGTAAACGCTTGAGCGCGAGGGTGGGACGTGCGTCTACCTTCACCTCATCGCTCAGGGCGACGAAGGTTCGGCTTCACTCCCCAGTGCCGGACGCGCCCGCAGCGAACGCGCAAGTCGGCGTAGCGCCAGCGCGAGTCCGGTCCAGACCAGCACCGCCGCTCCGATCGAGGCGAGCCCGGCCACGAGCTGCCCGGCGGCGCCGAATGCCTCCCCTGTATGGAGGAAGCGCATCCATACCCGCGTCTTCCGACCCCGAGAGAGGTCGCCGTAGCGCTCCTCGCGGAGAAATTTGCCGGTGAAGGGGTCGGCCCAGAGCTGCACCGCCGCGAAGCGCGGACGCGCGTCCCGCTCGCGGACGGTCAGCTGAACCGGTCCCGGCTTGCGTCCGGCCTGCGGATCGAGCCGCACGGTGAGCTCGCGCCACGACGGGACGCGCTCCATCGCCAGTCCGGCGATGCGGTGGAGGGGAAGGACGGCGGCGCCGTCGCCCGGCGGCTCCATCCTGGGAGCCTGCGGGCGGCCCGGGGGCGGGGGCGGGCTTCCGGCGAGACGGAACACCGCGTCGTTCGCCCAGCGGTAGGACATCACCACCCCGGACGCCGAGAGCACGATCAGCACCGGGAAGCACCAGATGCCGAGGACGTGGTGCCAGTTCCAGTCTCGAGCCCGGCCTCGAAGCCAGCGCCGGAACCAGGAGATGCGCCGCACCGCCCCCGTGCTCCACCGGCGGGGAATCCAGAGGAACGGGCCGGTGAGCGCGAGGAAGAGGAAGAGCAGGGTGCACGCTCCGACGATGCCCTCGCCGGTTTCCCGCGCGTCGCCGGAGAGCAGCAGCCAGCGGTGGAGCTCCTCGATCTTCCGGAATGCCTCGCGGACCGCGGGAGCGCTCCCGCCCTGCAGCGCTCCAGTGCGTCCGTCGAGGCCCACGCCCCCGGAGCGCCCGAGCGCGACCCAGGCGGTGCCCGTCTCCGCGTTCAGGGTGACGGCGGTGGCGGCCGCGCCCGGACGTGTCGCACGTGCCCGGGAGAGCAGCTCGTCCACCGGAAGCCACGGGGCAGCGGGATCGGTGGACCTCGGCGTGAGCCCGGCGAGCACCGGCCGCTCGAGCGCCAGCGCCGCGCCGGTGAGCGAGAGCAGGCCGATGACCAGCCCGGCCACGGCGCCCGCGCTCAGGTGCGTCCAGAACAGCACGCGGCGAACCACCGAGCGCCCCTCGGCCCGCGCCGGCTCGGCGACCTCGGCATCCGACGCCGTGCTCATCGCAGCGAGAACTCCACCGGGATGTCGAGGATGACGCGCACGGGTCGACCCGAGCGGTCCACCGAGCTGGAGAACCGCCACTGGACGATGGCCGCGAGCGCCGCGACATCCAGCCCGGGGACGGAGCGGAGGATCCTGGCCGAACTCGCCTCCACCCGGCCGGCCACGTCGACCACCACGCGGACCAGGACGCGTCCGGTGATGCCCATCGACTTCGCCGCCGAGGGATACTGAGGCCGCGGGCTGTGGAGGATGGCCGGCGGCCGGGTGATCTCCCCGAGGCCCACCGGCGCGTCGCCGGCCACGCCCGGTCCCCCGCTTCCGCCAAGCCCCGGAGCGTCGGGACCGGAGGCGAGCCCGGACCCGGGGGACGCTGCCGAGGACTCCGTCACGGCGGCGACCGCCGGCGGCTGCTCGGGCGGCATCTCCTTGGGAGGAACGACCGGGGGGCGGATCTCCCGCCTCTTCGGGGCGACGCGTGCCTTCGGCGGAATGGGACGCGCTGCCGGGGCGCTCGCCGCCGGAGTACCGGCAGGACGGGCCGGAGGCAGCGCGCGGAGGAAGACCACGCGCGGAGGCTCCTCGGAGACCGGCCGTGGTGCGAGTCGGAGGGTGAGAAGCACCGCCGCCGCCAACAGGTGGACCGCGATGGCGAGGGGCAGCAGGCGGAGCAGCCGCCGCCAGAACCTGCCGTCCTCACCGTGGCGAACGGTGCCGAAGAGAAGCGGAGAGTGTCGCAGGCCCGCGTCCACCATCGCCGAGTGCCCGGGAAGCGAGAGCGTCGCGCTCACGGCGTGGCCCAGGTGCGAAGGAGGTTGTGGTACACGCCGGTCAGCATCACCAGCGCCGGGTGCTGCTTCGCGTCCTTGTTCAGCTGGACCAGCGCCATGTCCAGGTCGAAGAGCATCGCCCGCTGGCCGGCGTCGCGGACCAGGCTCTGCACCCAGAAGAAGGAGGCGAGGCGCTCGCCCCGGGTCACCGGCCGCACGTGGTGGAGGCTGCTGGCGGGGTAGACGATCAGATCCCCGGCCGGGAGCTTCACGGCGTGCTGGCCGTAGGTGTCCTCGATGACCAGCTCGCCGCCGTCGTAGCTGTCGGAGTCAGAGAGGAAGAGGGTGGCGGAGACGTCGGTTCGCAGCGGGGTGGGCGAGCCGGGAATGGCGCGGATCGCGTTGTCGACGTGCGACCCGAAGCTCATCGTCGCGTCGTAGCGATTGAAGAGCGGTGGGAAGACGCGCTGGGGCAGGACGGCGGAGATGAAGAGCGGGTTCTTCTCCAGTGCTCCGAGCACCAGCGAGCCCAGCTCACGCGCGGGCAGGCTCGCCGGCGGGAGCTGGAGGTTGCGCTTCACCTGCGCGGACTGGATGCCGGCGGTGGCGCGGCCGTCCTCCCACTCCGCGCTGGCGAGCACGGTCATGCAGTGACGGAGCTGGTCGGCGACGAGGACTCCTGGAACATGGACGAGCACGACGAGAGCTCCTCGCGGGTCAGAATCGGATGGTGGCGGTGAGGGACGCGGAGCGGCCGGCAGCCGGCGCCGCGTGACCGGAGTAGTACTGCTCGTAATAGAGCGCGTTGCCGATGTTGTAGACGTTCAGCTGCAGCTCGAGCGCCTTCCACACGTAGCTGGCGAACGCGTCGAACCGCCAGTACGAGGGCACCTTGTAGAAGGACAGGTTGGAGGCGGTCGTCCCGGCGAAGGTGGGGTTGTTCACCGAGGCGGAGTCCGCGTACACCGTCCCGCCGCCGAGGGTGAATCCGGGGAATAGCTGGAAGGTGGTCCACGCCGAGAAGGTCCGCTTCGGCGTGTTCGGAAGCGGCTGGCCGATCAGGACCGGGTTCGGGTTGTCGGCGATCTTCGCGTCGAGGAAGGTGTAGTTCGCCAGCAGGCGCCAGCTGCCGATGAGGGTGCCGACGACGCCGAGTGTGTAGCCGTCGACTCGCTGCTTGCCGGCGAGCACCATCTGTCCGTTCCCCTCGGGGCTCAGCACCCGCGCGTTCTTCTTGTCGATCCGGAACAGCGAGCCGGTGATGCCCAGCCGGTCGTCGAGGAGGTCCGCCTTCGCGCCCAGCTCGGCGATCGCGTTCTCCTCGGGGTCGAGCGTCACCGTCCCGTTGGGGAAGGTTCCGAACTCGGAGGACGGATTTGACGACGTCCCGTACATCCCGTAGATGCTGGTCTTCTCCAGCGGGTGGAAGACCAGGCCGGCGCGCCAGTTGAAGAAATGGTCGGTCTTCTGCTGATCGGTGTGGGTCGGCGTCGTGAGCGCGTTGGCGAGGAAGTGCGTGTCGAAGACGTCGTAGCGGATGGAGCCGAGCACCTCGACGTACCGCCCGAGGGCGATCTGGTCCGAGAGGTAGACGCCGCCGAGCTTCTGCGTGGTGTCGTTGTCGCTGGCGTAGCCCCAGGTCACCTGGCTCAGGTCCGGCAGGGGATCGGGGTCGTAGAGGTCCGCGGGCAAGTTCACCGGGGTGGAGAAGCTGCCGCCCGGGAGGGTCGAGTTGCGCCGGTACTGGTTGCGCTTCTCGTAGGAGAGGTCCGCGCCCGAGGTCACCGTGTGCTCGAGGGGTCCGGTCCGGAACTGGGTCCGGAAATCGAGCTGGAGCGCCAGGTAGTCGTTGTCGGTCTGGATCTCGTACCGCTGCCGCCCGATGGTGGTTGGATCGACGGCGGGGGTGAGCCCGCGCGGGGCGGTGGGGCGAGCCAGGCGGTGCACCTGGCCGTAGCGCACGCTGGTGGTCAGCGAGGTCTGGTCACTGAACCCCTGCCGGAGCCGCAGAGTGGCGATGTTGGCGTTGACGTTCTCGAGATCGGGGAGGTTGTCGCCGATGACGCCGTACCAGGCGTTCGGCGGGACGCCGATGTTGTACGAGACCGGGTAGCCGTCCTGACCGGGCGGGGGCGCGTAGTACGGGTGCCCGTAGTCCGGAGTGTTGTGCTCGTGCTGGTAGAAGTAGTCGAGCTCCATCGTGGTGCGCTCGGCGATGCGCCAGCGGAGGGACGGAGCTGCGCCGGCGCGGTTGGCGCTGGCCTGGTCACGGGAGGGGATGGAGGACAGCTGCCCCATCGCCTCGAGCCGGAACTGGAAGGTGTCGGAGAGCGCGACGTTGAGGTCTCCCTCGAGTCGACCGGAGGGAGCGGTTCCTCCCTGAAGGGTGACCGAGCCCGCGGTGGTGCTGGTGGGCTTCTTGGACACCAGGTTGATGGCGCCGCCGGTGGAGCCCCGCCCGAAGAGCACCGCCGAGGGTCCGAAGTAGACCTCGACGTTCTCGATGTTGAAGGTGTCGCGGGTGAACCAGCCGAGGTCCCGCATGCCGTCGCGGAAGATGTCGGTCTGCGCCGAGAAGCCGCGGAGGATGAACGTGTCGCCCTGCCGGCCGCCCTCGCCGACGGAGACCGTGATGCCGGAAACGTTCCGCAGGGCGTCGCGCAGGGTGGTGGCGCGCTGCTGCTCGATGACCGCCTCGGGCACCACCACCACCGACTGCGGGGTGTCCACCAGGGCCTTCGGGACCCGGAGGAGCCCGCTGTCCTGGACGTTGTAGGGATCGGCCTCGCCCTCGACCTTCACCGTGGGGAGGGTGAACTGGGGCTCGGAAGCCGGGGCCTCGGTGGACGACGTGGGCGGGGGCGAATCGCTCACCGCAGCAGGCGGAATCGGGGCCTCCTGGGCCAGCGCCGGCCCGGAGGCCAGCGCCGAGACCAGACCCACGGCGGAGCCGAACGGACCGAAGCTGGCCCTCAGCGCTCCGCCGCGGTGGGCGACCACTCCCCGACGGGCTCGACGCTTCCTCGATGCACGCGATGCCATCTGTAGTTGAGAATGATTCGCATAATCTGTTTCCGGTGAGCAAGAGAGAAATACTCACCGGAGCCAGGCGGCGTGCGCGGTAGAGAACGAAAATGGTCCGTCTTTCAGATGGTTGCCGACAGGTGGCGACTGCCCGGTGGATCGAAGGTGTCTGGCACCTTCAATCCGGCACCTTCAATCCGCACCTTCAATCCGGAGCGGGTTCCGCAGGCGTCGATCCGGGCTCCCCCAGCGGCGCCGGCGCGTCGGGTTGTCTGCAACGCGATGGCGAGTTGGGGACCGATTCGAAGGCGATCGAAGGTGTCTGGCACCTTCGAGGACCCCGCGTCAGCAGTCGGCGGGAGCGATCGCTTCAGCCGGCGGTGGCGACCGCTGGCTCGTCGATGAAGCTGCCGACGGCGCGGAGCGCGCGGGAGATGTACTCGGACTCCTCGCCCACCGGAACGACGTAGGAGAGGGCCTGCTCTGCGGCGTCGCGTCCGGCCAGCCGCCAGAGGACCCAGGTGGCGAGGTACTGCGAGGCCAGGCACCCGCCGGCCGTCGCGACGTTCCCGCGGGCGAAGAAGGGCTGTTCCAGCACCCGCACTCCGGCCGCCTCGAGCAACGGGCGACTCACACGATCGGTGCAGGCCTGGAGGGCCTCGAGCAACCCGAGCTTCGCCAGGAAGAGCGCACCCGAGCACTGCGAGCCCACCAGCTGGCGCCGCGGATCCAGCGGAATCCGGGAGAGGAGGACCTCATCCTCCGCCTGGCGCGGGGTGAGCCTGCCGCTTCCGACCAGCACCACGTCCGCGTCACGAACGAACTCCAGCGGCTGCTGCGCGTTCACCCGCACACCTCGAGCGGACTCGACCACCGGGGTGGGGCAGGTGATCTCCGCCTTCCACCCGGGGAGCCCGAGCCGGTTGAGCAGGTAGGCGGCGACGAAGGAATCGATCTCGTTGAAGCCATCGAAGGTGAGGATCGCGATTCGCATGGGAGCACCACTTAACGTCCACCCGGTTGCGGCGGGGGGCCGTGGGCGGATCACCTCCCCCGCACATCCGGGATGACAGTGCAAGACCGAAGCAACGGCCCCTCACAAGGGGATTCCAGTTCTCGACGAGGGCTCGGTTCCGAAAGGAACTGCTCGCTCTCCACGCACAAGTCGATAGCATCTGCGCCACGAGGAGGGACCCCCCGATGGACGTTCGCCGCATCTCACGCCGTGACGCCCTGATCCAGTCCGGAGGCGCGCTGGCTGCGATCGCCTTTTTCCAGAGCCCGCTCTTCGCCTGGGCCAGACCGGGCGAGACGAACGTCCCCTTCCTGGATCAGCCACCCGCCCCGCCTCCGCCGCTCGCGGGGCTGAACCAGCTCGACTGGGAAGCCCAGACGCCGGACTCGTGGATCACTCCCAACGAGAAGTTCTTCCGGGTCGGGCACTACGGGGTTCCCGAGGTCGACGCCGCGAAGTGGAAGCTGGAGATCGCCGGGCACGTCGCCAATCCGCGCTCGTACGATCTTGCGGCGATCAAGGCGCTCCCCAAGAAGGAGGTCGTCTTCACGCTGGAGTGCTCCGGCAACCACGGCTTTCCCTTCCTCCCCGGGGCGATCGGCAACGCGCGCTGGGGCGGAACACCGCTGGCCGGCGTGCTCCAGAAGGCCGGGCGCAAGCCAGCCGGGGTCGAGGTCGTCTTCTACGGGGCCGACCAGGGGGAGGAGCCCCTCCAGTACATCGGCGGCCTCGGCGACAAGATGGGCGAGTTCAAGGCCAAGGCGCCCTTCGCCCGGAGCATGTCCTGGGCGGAGGCGACCGACCCCACGAACCTCCTCTGCTACGAGATGAACGGGAAGCCCCTTCCTGCGCCGAACGGCGCCCCGCTCCGCCTCATCGCACCGCGCTGGTTCGGCATCTCCAACGTGAAGTGGCTCACCCGCATCGAGGTGATCGACTCGCGCTTCGAGGGCCCCTTCCAGGCGCAGCGGTACCTGACGGTGCGGGAGACGCCCCGCGGCGACGGAACGACCGTCTGGACGCGGACCGCGGTGGGCAGGACGCTGCTCAAGTCCGTCCCGGCCAAGGTGACGGTCCAGGACGGCAAGTACCGCATCTACGGTGCCGCCTGGGGGGCGCCCATCGCCCGCGTCGAGGTGAAGGTCGACGACGGCCCGTGGAAGCCGGCGGTGATCGACAAGGGCGCCGACCAGGAGTTCGCCTGGAAGTTCTGGCACATCGACTGGCCGAGCCCGGCCGCCGGGGAGCACAAGATCACCTCGCGGGCGATCGACAAGGCCGGGAAGGTCCAGCCCGCCCAGGACGATCCGTCCGTCGCCAGCAAGCGCACCTACTGGGAAGCGAACGGGCAGGTCACCCGGACCGTCAAGATCGCCTAGCTCCGGCTGCCCTCGCGCCGATCCCCGGCGTCACCCCGCCGCGCCCTCGGGTGGAGGGCGCACTCGGGTGTCCGCGGTCAATTCCTGAAGGTCAATCTCCTCCTCGACCACGTGGAAGGCGTCGTCGCCGATGACCTGGCGGGCTCTCAGGTCGGTGAGCGCGTCTCGCTGAGCGGCCACGGCCCGGCGCTGGAGGGCGGCGAGAGTCCCCTCCATGCGGGTCGGGTGCTCGCGCGTACCGGGCGACTCCGCTGCCTGGAGTCGGGTCTGGTACTCGCTGCGGAGGAGCCCCGCGGACGGCTGATCGTCGAGCGCGCGCAACGCGGCACGAGCGGTCTCGGCTCGGGCGATCTCGACCTCGCGCTCCACCGTGCGGTCGTCGTCGAGGCACAGCCGCTGGATCAGTGGCCGAAGGGTCATGCCCTGCAGGACCAGTGTGGTCAGCACCACGCAGAACGCCGAGAAGACGACGAGGTCGCGATGGGGGAAGCCGGCCGGCAGCGCCAGCGCCGCGGCGAGGGTGACGATCCCCCGCATCCCGCACCAGGAGGCGAGGATCCCGCCGCTGATGGTGGGCGCCGGCCTGTCCGGGGAGACCCTCCAGCGCCGCCTCTTCCAGCGAACCGCCCCGCCATAGGCCATGACCCAGACCACCCGGACGACGATCACGGTCGCGCACACGACTGCGGCACAGAGCGCGTATGTCCGCCACTGCCCTCCGTGCGCGCGCTCGTAGATCGAGCCGAGCTGGAGCCCGATGAGGACGAAGGCCAGGACGTTCAGCACCAGCACCGCGACGTCCCACACCGCGTAGGAGGCGATCCGCTGGCGCGCGTCGATCCTGCCTCCGACGCGCTGGGCGATGGTCATCGCGTACGCGACCATGGTGATGATCGCCGAGAGTCCGAGGCGATCGGCGACAATCCACACCGTGAACGTGCTGATGAACTGGAGCAGCACGTTCACGGAGATGTCGGTGATCGCGCGAAACGCCCGGATGAACAGACGCGCAAGGAGCCATCCGACGATTGCTCCGCCGCCACAAGTCAGCAGCAGCGTCGGCACCAGGCTCCACCCCGAGAACGCACCGGTCAGCGCGGTTCCCACCGCCACCCGGTAGATGAGAAGCGCGGTCGCGTCGTTGAACAGGCTCTCGCCCTCGAGGATCACCAGCAGCCGGTGTGGAGGCCGTAGCTTTCGCAGGACGGCCGTCGCCGCGGACGCGTCCGGTGGGGCGACGATCGCCCCGAGCGCGATCGCCGCGGCCCAGCCCAGACCGGGCACGATCAGGCGGGCAGCCCAGGCGACGGCGGCCACCGTCAGCAGAACGAGGATCACCGCCAGACCGACGACGGACCAGATGTTCCTGCGGAGATCTCGCGGCGAGGCGTCGTAGGCCGCGTCGAGCAGGGTCGGCGCCACGAACAGCGCGAGTGCCAGCTCCGGATCGAGCGAGACCGCCGGCGCGCCCGGGACCAAGGCGATCAGCGCTCCGACGAGCGCCAGGAGCGCGGGATACGGAATTCCGAGGCGATCCGACCAGAGCGTGAACAGCGCCCCGGCGAGCAGTAGCGCGAGGACCAGCTCGAAGAGCTCCATGCGCGCCTGTCTAGTGCCTCACTCCCTCCTCGGGAAACCCCGCTCACGGGCGCTCGGCGACGAGGAGCAGCCGCGGGTCCCCGATTTCGAAGGGCCGGCCGTCGAGCGCTCCGTGCACACCGACCACGGACCACCCCGCGTCGAGGAAGAGCCGCCGCAGCTCGGCGACGGTGTAGACGCCGTAGCTGATCCGGCCCTCCTCCCGCTCCTCGCCGCGGACCAGCGTGGCCTCCTGGTGGAGGCGGCCGTCGATCGCGTCGTAGCGCTGGCGGACCTCGAAGCGGATGCCCGCCGCCTCCAGGACCCGATCGCTCGCCGAGAGCTTCGGAAGGAGCGACTCGGCCGCCGTCCCGCTGTCCACCACCCACCGGGCGCCAGGCCGGACCGCACCGTGCACCCCACGGAGAAACGCTCGGAGGTCCTCGTGACACAAATAGCTGATGCTGTTCCCGAGGCAACACACGCCATCGAACGGTCCGGGCGGGGGCGAACGCATGTCCCCCACGCGGAACTCGGCGGACAGGCCCGCGCGGCGCGCCTCGTCCATGGCACGGGCGACCGCGTACGGCGACAGGTCGATCCCTGTCACCCGGTGGCCACGCCGTGCGAGCTCCAGCGCATGGCGGCCCTCGCCACAGGGGAGGTCGAGCAGCTGCCCGGGGCGGAGGAGTCCCAGCGCCCGCTCGACGAAGTCGACCTCGTCACGGGTGGCCTCGGGCGGGATCACCGCTCGCCAGAACTGCAGGGCCAGCGGGGAGAAAAATGACTCGTACCACTCAGAAGGCATCTTGGATTCCTCACCACGACGTGGACACGGCACACGCCGGCCCGGGCGCGGTGTGTCGCGCGGCCAGCGACGCTTTCCGTCTCGTCCTCACGCACGGCCGGCGGCCGGCGCGACGTCAATCGCGGACAGGCAGAGGCAACCGGGAGTCGACCTGCCGGCACGACAGGCGTCATCCGGTGCTTTCCTTAAGGGAGGCGCATCGCGCGGATCAAGCCGAACGTCGATGCCGGCTCCCGGTGTTCGGCCGGCCACGTGGCTCGCACTCCGCCGGGACGTCGCTGGGAAACAGGCGGCAACTGGCGGATCGCACTGGCCGTGCAGCGGGCGGGCGGTCCGACTGCAGGCCCCCGCATCGTCTCCGTCGATACGACTGCGGGGGCCCTGACGTAACTTCGCAGAAGAACTGGTGCGCATGCTCGGGCAAGGGGGGTTAGAAGGGCTGGCATGAGCGCCGAGCCGCGTCCTCCGGGGTTGCCGGAACGCCTGCTACGTCCCTTTGCCGAGGTCCGGGCGGGTGAGGCGTGGGCCGCGCTCGTCCTGACCGCGACCATCTTCCTCATCCTGACCGCCTATTACCTGCTCAAGGTCATCCGCGAGCCGCTGATCTTGCTGTCCGGCGGCGCGGAGGTGAAGGCCTATGCCGCGGCGGGCCAGGCACTGCTCCTGATCCCGGTGCTCCGCGCGCACGGAGCGATTGCCCGGCGGGTCAGCCGGCTGAAGCTGATCGCCATCATCTTCCTCTTCGTCGCCTCCAACCTGCTCGTCTTCGCTGCGCTGTTCCGGGCCGGGGTCTCCATCGGGCTGTCGTTCTATCTCTGGGTCGGAACGTTCAACTACCTGCTGGTCGCGACCTTCTGGAGCTTCGCCAACGACGTCTACACGCCGGAGCAGGGCAAGCGGCTCTTCGCGATCATCGGCGTGGGCAGCTCCGTCGGCGCGCTGGCCGGGGCAGCCCTGGCCAGCTACCTGCTCAGGAAGCTCGGGCCCCTCGAGCTGATGCTCGCCTCGGCGGCGCTGCTGGTGATCACCGTCGTCCCCTTCGCCCTGGTCAACGGGAAGAAGCAGTGCTGTCCCAAGGATCGCGGCCGCGAGATCACGAAGGATCAGCCGTTGACCGGCGAGGGCGGGTTCCACGCGCTGCTCAACGACCGCTACCTGTTGCTCATCGGCTTCATCACCGTGCTCGTCAACTGGGTGACCAACTCCGGGGAGTACGTCCTGGACAAGACGCTCATCGAGGTCGCGCGCTCCAGCGCGATCGCGGACCCGGGCAAGTTCGTCGGTCAGTTCAAGGCCGACTACTTCTGGTGGGTGAACCTGGTCGCGGTGATCGGCCAGTTCTTCGTCGTCTCCCGCGTGCTGAAGTACCTGGGAGTTGGTTCGGCCCTCCTCATCCTGCCCGTGGTCGCCATGGGCGGTGCGGTGGCCATCGTCCTCTTCCCGGTGCTCGCCCTCATCCGGGTGGCGAAGATCGCGGAGAAGGGCACGGAGTACTCGCTGGAGACCACCGCGATCAACGCGCTCTACCTGGTCGTCTCCCGCGACGACAAGTACAAGGCCAAGGCGGTGATCGACACCTTCCTCGTCCGCGCGGGAGACGTGTGCGCTGCGGCGTCGATCTGGATCGGCACGCACCTCGGCGTCCGGACCAGCGGCTTCGCCGCGTTGAACGTCCTGCTCACCGCGACCTGGCTCTTCACCGCCTGGCGCGTCCGTGCCCTCCACCTCGTCCGGAGCGGCGCGATCGAAACTCGTCCTCTCACCGCCGCGACCGCGGCTCCCTCCACATGAGCGCCGCGCCCCGATCGCAGGCGAGCCCCACTCGCCGGGCGCTCCCGTTCGCGGCGCTCCTCTTCCTCCTGGTCGGCGCGCACTCGCTGCTGGAGACCGCCCGTGACGGGCTCTTCCTCACGGAGGAACCCATCAGCAGGCTCCCCTGGCTGTACCTGACGGTGACCGCCGGGGTGCTGGTGCTGACTCCGCTCCAGCGCAGGCTCTGGGGCGGTCGGTCCGCTCTCCTCCTGACCCTTCTCGGTGCCTGCGCCGTGACCCTGGCCTTCTGGGCCTTCGCGAACGCGCGCGGGGCGGTCCTCGGCTTCTACGTGTGGACCGCGCTGTTCTCCTCGCTGATCTTCGTCCAGTTCTGGCTCGTGACCGACGAGGCGTTCTCGGTCGACGAGGCCAAGCGAACCTTCGGCTTCATCGCCGCGGGCGGGCTCCTGGGCGCGGTCTGCGGTAACGCCCTGGCGCGGGTGGCCCTGGGCTTCACCGGCCCGAGGAGCCTTCTGCTCGTCTCCGCGGGCGTGACCGTGGCCGCGGCAGCGCTGGGCCAGCTGGCAGGCCGGGCGAGCTGCGAGGGACACGTCGCCCAGCCGGAGGTGATGGCTCCTCGGGCCATGCCCGGCTACGTCAAGCGGGACCCATATCTCCGGTTGCTCGCGGTGCTGGCGCTTCTCACCGCGGCCAGCGCCACGCTCATCGACTACCTGTTCAAGGCTGCGGTCGCCACCAGCACAACGCCCGAGCGCATCCCCCGGCTGGTCGCGAACGTCTACCTGGGCCAGAGCATGCTCGCCCTGGTGGTGGAGCTGGTGCTGGTGGGTGTCCTGCTCCGGAACACCGGCGTGACCCGGAGCCTCGCCCTGCTTCCGGTGGTGGTCCTGGCCGGAGCGTCCGGATACGCGGTGGGCGCCGGCCTCCTGGCGATGGTAGTTCTCAAAACCCTGGACGGAGGGCTCCGCCCGTCGGTCTACCGGGTGGGAACCGAGCTGCTCTACCTCCCCATCGGCCCGGCCGAGCGGCGGGTGGTGAAGCCGTCCATCGACACGCTCGGGCAGCGCGGGGGACAGGCCGTGGCCTCGCTGTTTCTCCTGGCGTTGCCTCTCTTGCCCCAGCAGCACCAGATCTCCGCGACGACCCTGGGCCTCGGCCTGGTCGGCCTCGGCTGGGTGCAGGCCACCCGGGTCCTCCGCCGCCGCTATCTCCAGCGCTTCCAGCGGGAGCTCGGCGCGGGACGGGTCTCCACCCCGGACATCGGAGGGCTGGACCTCGCCTCGGCGGAGGTGCTGGTCGCGGCGCTGGGCTCGTCGAGCGTGCGCGAGGTGCTCACCGCGCTCGACGTCCTCGCCGCATCGGGGCGCTTGCGCCTGGTGCCCTCGCTGATTCTCTACCACCCCGACCCGCTGGTGGTCCGGTCCGCGCTGCGCTTCCTCGTCCCGGCCCGGCGAGCCGACGTGGATGCGATGGTGCCCTTCCTCCTCCGGCACCCGGACGATCGGGTCCGGGCGACCGCCGTGGGGCTCTTGGCGAGGGCCGGTCACGGGTCCGAGGCGCTCCGCGCGGCGCTGGAGGACGCGAGCCCACGGGTCCGGGCCTCGGCGCTCATCGCGCTGTCTGCCTCCGAGAAGGACGGGGAGGCGGGGAGGATGCTCGAGGCCATCGCCTGCGGTCAGGACCTGGAAGCGCGCCGCGCGCTCGCCTGGGCCGTGGGCAATGCTCCGCGCGCGGACCTGATCCCGATCATCAAGATCCTGTTCCACTCCGGAGACGTGGAGACGCGCCGCGAGCTGCTCCGGGCAACCCCGGCTCTCCCCGCGCCTCCCGCCGAGCTTGTCTCCAACCTGGTGGAGCTGCTGGTCGAGCCGCGGCTCCGCTCCGGGGCGAGCGATGCGCTGGTCGCGATGGGAACGCCGGCGCTCGCCGAGCTGGAGCGGCTCCTCCTCTCTCCGGACACCCCGTACGCTCTTTCCCGGGAGCTGCCTCCCTCCATCGCCCGGTTTCCGGCCGAGTCCGCGGCGGAGGTGCTGCTGAAGCGCCTCGCCCAGCCCCGCGGAGGGCTCGATCGCTTCCGCTCGCTCCGGGCGCTGAACCAGCTGCGGCGGACCCACCCGCGACTGTCGCTCGGCCGCGGGGCACTGGAGACTGCCCTCGATCTGGAGCTGCGGTCGGTGTTCCGGAACCGGGCGCTCCGGCAGGCCGGGATCGGTCTCGGCCTCGCGCAGGGTGACGGGGCGGAGCCGGCGGGCACGCTGCTGCTCGACCTGCTGGGAGATCGCGCGCGGCGGGGAACCGAGCGGGCCTTCCGCGTCCTGAATCTCCTGTTCCCCGACGAGGGGCTGGAGAAGGTGTCCCTGAGCGTCCGATCCGAGGACCGGCGGCGTCGCGATGCCGCCCAGGAGGTGCTGCTGGAGCTCGTCCCGGCCAGGTGGCGCGACCCGGTGCTCGCCCTCCTCGAGCCGGGAGCCGTGGTGAGCTCCTACCTCCCCGAGGGCCTGGGACCCTCGCCGACCCCCGAGAGCTTCGTCGCCGCGCTGCTCGACCAGCGCAGCGAGGTGGTCCGGCTGCTCACCCCCTGCCTCGCACGGGAGCAGGGCTGGACCGGGGTGGTGACGCGGCTGCGCGCCGGCCCGCGCTGCGCCGACGCGGAGTCCGCCGCCACCGTCGATCGTGCACTGGACCAGCTCGAGCGTGGGGCCGAGGCGGTCCATGCCTGAGCTGGATTCCGCCACGCTCGCCGAGCGGGTGCTGCAGTTAAGCCGATCGCCTCTTTTCGATCGCATGTCGGTCGAGGACCTCACGCTGATCGCCGCCGCCGGCAGAGAGGAGGTCATTCCGGCCCGGACCGTCCTGGCGCGCGAGGGAGAGCGTGCGTCGGCGCACTACGTCCTGCTCGCCGGCCAGCTCCATCTGGGGCGCGTGCCCGAGCTGGGCGCGGCCACGGCTCGACCGGGCGTGGGCGCGCTCTCCGTTCTCAGCGGCACCGTGCTTCCTGCGGATCTGGTGGCCGATGCAGGATCGGTGCTTCTGGTCCTGGACCGGGACGCTCTGCTGGGCGTCCTCGAGGAGCACGGCCACGTGGCCCGGTCCCTCCTCCGGCTCCTCGCGGCGAAGCTCCTGGAGGCCCGGCGCCTCGCGCCCGCCGCGCCTCCGCCGCCCCGGCCACCCCCCACCGTCCGGCTGGACCTGGTGTCGAGGATGCTGACCCTGCGCGATGCCCTGGGACTCGGCATCGACGGCATGGCCACCGTCGCCCGCCTGGCTCGGGTGGCACGGGCGCGGCAGTACGAGGCGGGGTCGATCGTCGCGAGCGAGGATCAGCCGGCGGACGTGCTCGTTCTCCTCGAGGGTTCGCTGGAGCTCGCCACCCCCGAAGGCACCGCCCGAACCTACCTTCCTGGCCAGGTACTGGGGTTCGCGCAGGCGGTCGCCGGCGTGAACGTCCATGGCCAGCTCACCGCGACCTCCGAGTCCACGGCCCTGGTGCTCCCCCACCGCGAGCTGGCCGAGGACATCGAGGACGACGACGCGCTCTGCCTGGAGCTCATCCGGAGCTTCGCCGCTCAGCTGTGGGTCGCACTGAAGGCGGCGAAGTTCGACCGGAGGCTCTGGGAACCTCAGCCTCAGTCCGAGGCTCAGGCTCAGCTCGGCGGCGGTTGATCGTCCTCGGGTCGGGCGAGGCCCACGACCCGGAGCGGCTCGGCCTCGAGCAGATGCACCCGGAGAGGGAACTGCCCGTTGCGGCCGGTGGAGATGTCGAGCACGCGCTGTCCCTCGCCCAGGTCCGGAATCGTCATGCACAGCTCGGCGGGCCCCTGGCGTGAGACCGGCAGCATCGCTGCCGAGCCAGACGACAGGTAGAGCTTCGCGGTGGGGGTGGGCGCGGCACCGAGGCCGACGGCGTCGGCACGGTCCTCGACGCAGAGGCGTCGTCCGTCCTTCACCTCCGGTCGGGTGAGCGAGGAGAGCCGGAGCAGGTACCGGCGGAGGATCTTGTCGCGGCGGCCGCGGAGGATGCGCTCCAGCTCGCTGCGGATCAGCGGGTCGTAGAGGTGCGCCTCGTCGATGACGGCCGACAGGGCCTTGTCATCGAGATGCGAGATGATCCGTGCCATCCACGCTCCGTCGTCCTCCTCCATCGAGGAGAACGCCGTGTTGGGATAGCCGACGTGCCAGTCCTCCGGCACGAACTCGCGATCTTCGAAGTAGCCCCAGATGGGCCCCGCCGGACCGAAGCTCACCCGTTCCCAGGGGCGCTCAATGGCGCCGAAGGTGATGAAGTCCGCGCCCATGGCACCCCAGTCGATGTAGTAGGTGAAGCCCACCCGCCGGGAGACGCTGTCCCAGTCCAGGAGGCCTCCGAGGGTGTCTCCCCAGTCGATGATGTAGTGCTCGACGTGGCCACGCCCGTCGGGCTGCTCGATCCAGACCGCCAGCGTGTTCTGCGAGCGCGCGTCGTGGTGGTTGGTCCAGGCGCCGAGGAGGCGGGAGCCCCGGAGCTCGCGCCGCTCATCGTGCTTCACGACGTCGTTGGGATCGTCGCCCCGGGTGCCCTCGTAGAGCCACGGGCCGAGGGGCTTCCCGGGCAGGAACTCGCTGGCCAGGGCGCGCACGGTGCCGTCCTTCTCGCGAGGGAGGTGCGCCATCAACTCGAGGATTCGCTCCCGGGTCAGGGTCTTCCCGCCCGGGTCCTTGATCTCCTGCTCGGGAAGCTCCAGCTCCTCGGTGCGGACGTGCACGATGCGGTTGCACGGCGCCTGGAATCCCGCGGCCCAGTACAGGCGGCTCCCCACGACGTCGCCCGTCGAGGCGCGGCCCCACTGCTGGACGGCGTCGAACTTGATGACATGGACCTTCCCCGACGCGGTCTTGATCCGGAAGCCGGGGTTGGCGCCGTCGATCTTCACCCCGACCACCTTCCATGGGTGATCCTCGGCAGGCCCGGGGCCGGTGCACGGCCCGCGTGCGATCTCCTCGGGGGTCAAGGGACGCCGCCCGAGCCGATTGACGAACCAGCTCGAGTCCGGGAC
>JBKPMY010000078.1:0-7325 GCA_046732375.1 Myxococcota bacterium | reverse complement strand
GTTCAAGGAACGCGAAGCCGGCGTTCGGGCAGGGCTCCAGCGACTCTCCAGGTACTCGGGGGTCAGCCCGTCTCCGCTCCCGCGGCGCTCTAGCGACGAGCCGCCAGCTGCTGGACGGTCCAACGGTTGCCGTCCGGGTCCTGAACAAGGACGAACGAGCCCCAGGGAAACTCCTGGATCTCACTGACCTCGACGCCGCGCTGCACGAGCTGCGCGTGGGCGGCTCTGGATGTCCGGGATGGTCACCGCGGCGACCATTCCTGAACTTCAGGGGCGCCGCCACGACAACGGGGTTGCTCGGGTCCGGGCTTGAAGGCATACCAGCGCCCCGGAGTTGCGATGTCCGATGGTGCTTCCGCCGATCCTGGCCGAGAGGGCCCAGAGCGCCGTTTCGCGCTCGGGATTGGCCTGACGAACGAGTGCAACCTCGCGTGTGCGTTCTGCTATCGCGATCCGTCTCGCGTCGATCGCCTCGACCTCGAGCAGGTTCACGCCGTCCTCGACCGGCTGCCGGTTCAGTCGGTGAATTTGGGTACTGGCGAGAACGGCATGCACCCGCAGTTTCACGAGATGCTGGCGCTTCTGCGAAGTCGGAACGTCAAGCTGACCATGACCTCCAACGGCCTGAGCGTCGCGATTCTCGGCGACGACGAGCTGCGGGGCTTTCACGACATCGAGTTCTCGCTCGACTACCCGAACCGTGAAGAGCAGGACGCGCAGCGCGGTCCAGGCAACTGGGATCTGGTGCACGAACAGGCGGAGCGCTGTCGCCGGCTCGGAGTGCCGGTGACCTTCATCGCGGTGATGATGAAGACGAACTTCCGCCGCCTCGCCGAGGTCGCGAGCATCGCCGGGAAGTACGGAGCGCCTCTGCGGGTGAACGTCTACCAGTCAGTCCGCACCGACACCTTCGCCCTCACCTACCAGGAATACTGGGAGGCGTTCGAGCTGCTCCTCTCACAGACGGACGTCCTCACGGTCGGCGAGCCGCTGGTGCGGGCCATGCTCGGGCTGCCACGGGGGGAAGGTGGATGCGGTAGCCGGACGGTGCGGGTCACGCCTCGGGCAACGGTGCAGCCCTGCGTGTACTGGCCCGGGGCCGGTGAGCCGCTGTCGCGGTTGCTCGAGACGGGAGCGCAGGTCGTGGCGACGCCGCCCTTCCAGGCCGCGCGCTCGGTACCCGCGGCCTGCGAGCCGTGCGAGTTCCGCGAATCCTGTGGAGGGGGGTGCGCCGGCCGGCGGCGGCTCGACGGGGCGCTCGATCGCCCCGATCGGTATTGCCCTATCGTGCGTGGTGAACGGCCGCGTCTGGCGATGCGCTTCGCACCCGGCCGCGACCTGCCCAAGGCCGGCAGCGCCTGCACCACCATCGTCATCGCACGCTCCTCGGAAGCACACCGAGCCTGACGACGGGGCCTCGCTTGAACCAGCGTTCACTTCTCATCGCCGACAGGCACCGGATTCGGAGAGTCTCGGGGACATGACGCTTCAGCGAATGGACAACGTTGGCATCGTTGTGGGCGACCTCGCACCTGCCATCGCCTTCTTTGTCGCGCTTGGCCTGGAGCTGGAAGGCCAGACCCGCCTCGAGGGACGTTGGGTGGACCGCGTCGTCGGGCTCGACGGCGTCCAAGCCGACATCGCGATGATGCGGAGCCCGGATCGCCACGGCCGACTCGAGCTGACGAAGTTCCACTGGCCAACCGCGACCCGCGCCGAGCCGAAGAACACGCCGCCCAACACGCTGGGCATCCGTCGCATCATGTTCGCCGTCGACGACATCGAGGACGTCCTTGCCCGCCTGCGCGCCCATGGCGCCGAGCTCGTTGGAGAGGTGTCGCAGTACGAGGACAGGTACCGGCTCTGTTACGTCCGCGGCCCTGAGGGCATCCTCGTCGGGCTGGCCGAGGAGCTCAGCTGAAGCGGGGTCCGAATCGCCTCAGCGAACTCTCACAACTCGAATGCTCAGCCCTGCGGTCCTGCGGTACGCCACTGTCCTTGCGCTCCTGGGAACCGGGGCCGCACTGAGCACGTCGGGGGCAACTACCATTTCGGGGAGGTACAACCTTGCAGGGACGGCGCACATCTCGATGTCGCCCTTCCCCGCGCACGACTACCCCGGGGAGATGACGGCGACACTCACTGGCGGGCCTGGACCGGAACAGTTTTCCCTTCGGCTCGAAGCGCGTGGATATGCCTGCACCCTCCAGGTACGCGCCTCCGGCGACGGCTCCCTGCAGTTTCCAAATGGAGCGACCTGCCCGCTGGACATCTCTCAGCCGGACGTTCGCGGGCATGTAGACGCGCAACTCCGGTCGGCGCGGGGGCGGGTTGTCGGAGACATTCTCGAGAGGGTTCTTCAATTCGACGTGCACGGGAGCATCCAGATGAGAATCCCCTCGAGGAAGATTCAGATGTTCGGGGCCGAGTTTCAGAGCCCTGCAATGTGGGCCCCAACAGCACCCGTTCATGGAACCGTCGCGGCCAGTGGACAGGGAACGCGCAAGCACGCAGCCCCCTGAATGGAGCGGAGTCTCAAGCTGTGGCGACCCGCTCCCAAGGAGAGCTGAGTCGACGCTGGGCGACACCGACGGGACGAGGAGCAGGAGCCGACCGGGACGCTGGGCATCCAGTGCCGCACCTGCAGCCCGGGTGCACGACAAGTCTCAGCGCGCGCTCGCAATTCGCTGCAGGACGGGGAGGACTTCCGCCCTCACCGGTCCGGAAGGCGCTGTTCGCGCCCCTTTCGGGTAGGCTCTTCGGGTACGTGACGGTCGCGCGACAGGAAAGGAAGCTGGAGCCATGGCGGTACTCGCGTCGGGGCCTCCGTCTTCCGGACCAGTGCCTAGACTGCGGCGCGGAGATGCTGGGCCCGTACTGCGCCACCTGTGGCCAGAAGAATGAGCCCGAGCACCGGAGCCTCTGGCAGCTGGTCAAGGACGCGGTCGGCCCGGCGGTGCTGCTAGAGGGGAAGCTCTGGCGCACCCTGGGAACGCTGCTTGGCCGCCCGGGCGCGCTCAGCGAGGCCTACGTCGAAGGCAAGCGGAGCCGGTACATCCGCCCGCTTCGGCTCTACTTGTGGGTGAGCGTGCTGCTCTTCGGAGTTCTCGCACTCCGCCCGATGCGTCCGCCCAGCATCCTGGTGGTGGAGGGAAACGAGCACGTCAGCATTCCATTCCTTCCGGATCTCTCACGAAAGCTCGAGTCGAAGCTCGAGCGCTTCAAGCGGCCCGCCCCCGACCCGGGGAAGTCGCCTTTCGGCGCGGAGCCCACGACGCAGGAGCTGCAGCTCCGGGATGAGTTCGTCGCGCGGGTACCCAAAGCTGCCATCTTGATGGTGCCGGTCTTCGCAGCCCTCCTCCGGCTGCTCTGGTGGAAGCGGCCCTACGTCGAGCAGCTGGTGTTCGCGCTGCATGCGCACACCGTGCTCTTCCTGGGGCTGATGCTGCGCGCTACCCGGATCCGGGCTCTCTGGGTACCGGCGCTCGTCGCAGTCGTGGTGTGGTTCTTCGTGGCGGTGCGCCGGTTCTACGGGTCCGCTTGGTGGGCCGTCGTTCTGAAGACGCTGGTGCTCGGCCTCGCGTACGCCGTCATCCTCATGGTCACCATCGTCCTCACCATGATGATTTCGCTGCTCGCCACCTGAGCTTGGCGGGCGCTCGCACACCGAAGCCCCACCGCCGTAGGGGTCGGTAGGGCTTCGGCACTTCGAGTTGCGGGGGCTCGCTTTCAGGCTACCGCGAACTCGCTTCGCACCAAGGTCGCTGGACGAGACCGTCCAGCGCATCCTAGCGACACATGTCACTACAAATGACCGTCCAGTTCTTTCCAAACTGCCCGAACTTGTCATAGCCCGCCTTGAGCGAGTCTCCAAGCTTCATGAACGCCTCCGTCACTTTGGACATCTGATCGCTTGGATTTGTAGAGCCGAGCTTGTTCTTGAGCTCCGCACTTCTGATCGCGAGCTCCAGGCACCAGTAGGAGACCTCTTTCCAGGATCCCTGCAGCGCGGGTAACTCGGCAATCCTATCTTTGATATCCTGCGTAAAAGGACACACCTTGTTTGTGTCCTCATTCAGTTTGGCTGTCGCTGACTTCGCGGAGTCGATATTGCCCGAGTCTACGTAGTTCTTGGTCTCCGCATAGTCGCTTTGCACCTGATTGAACCGGTCTCGAACGTCTTCCAGCCTGCCGGCTAGGGCTGGAGTGGCGACACTGAGGATGACGAGAGCGAGTGCCTGTGCGCTCGGTTTCATGACCATGATTATCTCCTTGGGTGGCTGGGTGCTCCGTGGCGGAGCTCCTCGAGTCCGCTCCGGTCTTGAGTCGCAATGTTGCGACGGACGCGAGCTATTGCGGCGCCAGTGCCAGCCGGCTCTGCACCGCCCGACCGCGCAGTTCCGCGTCGTTGCCGCGCTCGAAGGCGTGCGCGCATTGCACCGAATGTGACAGGGGTAGTCGCGCTGTCGCACGGGATGCAACTCGCCCGGCTGGCACGAGCAACTCTCGGCCCACGGATCTGTGGGGGCCCGAACACATGTCGCTCTTGAGCTGCGGCCGGACCCGTGCGCGAGGCAGTGCCGTTGTCAGAAGTGGACCTCGAAGCCTCCGACGAGAGGAATCGACTGCACGCTGAGATGCTTGAACAGGATGTCGTAGCTCGCCTGGACGAAGAGACGGCTGTGTGAATTGAGGGTCCACTGGAGCCCGACCCCCACGGGGATGACCACGGTTGCCGTCGAGACCGGACCTGGATAGGTCGCCTGATAAGCCAGTCCCACACCGGTCCAGACGAAGGGTTGGAGCCTCCACATCCCAAGATCCCACTTGATCTCCGGCGTCGCCCTCAGGCTCCATGTGTCGTGGGGGGTCCCTCCCTGCAGCGATTGGTTGACCTCGAGGCGGAGCGAGAGGTTGGAGGAGAGCTGGCACCCGACGAGCAAGATCCCACCACCCCCGACAGAGTAGGGGCTGCTCAACTTCGCGACCGGGAAGTACCAGCCAGTGGCGATGCCCGCGTACCAGCTCCGAGTGGACGGCGGGGGCTGTTCCTCCTCGGCGGCTCGCGCCACCGGACTTCCGAGGAGCTGAACGCACGCCATTCCAAGCACCAGCGACCTAAATGCCAAGACTTGACCTCCTGTGGAGGGGCGGGTCTTTCGCTCATGGCCGACGGAGGGGATTGGAGAAATCCGACAGCGTTCAGCGAATGAGCTGAACCGGGTAGAAGCCAGTTGCGTCCACCTGCCGTGTCACAGCATCCATCTCACCGAGGTAGCGGGCCGGTGACTTGCCGGTCAGCGCCTGAAACTCGTGGATGAGGTGTGCCTGGTCGGCGTACCCGAAGGCGTTGGCCAGGTCTGCCCAGTCGGCGCATCCCTTCGATGCCAGGTGCGCGAGCACGCTGCGCAGCCGCGCCACACGGGCCATCTCCTTGGGACCCAGCCCGGTCCGCTCCCGGAAGAGACGCTCCAGCTGCCGTTCGGAGACGCCCACCGAGCGCGCGAGAGTCCGGACCCGCAGCTGCCCCTGTGTCTCCGAGATTCGGCGAAGGCCATGGCGAATGTGGGCCAACGCGGCGGTCCGCGAACCTGAGAGCCGGTTCGCCAGGGCCCGCTGGAGCACGGCGGCACGAGCATCGGTCGTGCGCTGCGTCGCCATTTCGTCCAGGAGCAACTGCGCCCGGGGCCAAAGCTCCCCGAGCGGGACGGTTCTGTCGCGGAGCTCGTGTAGCGGGACGTCGACGATCGGCAGCGCTTCACCAGGAGTCAGCGTGACACCCAGCACACAGCGCGCAGGTCAAGAGGCGGACCGAGCGCGGGTGGCCACGCCGATGGCCATTGCCTCGACTCGCTCGCCGAAGGCGAAGAGGAGATCGATGCACCCGTCAAGCACGTCCTGCTTCGGTTCGAGGTCGAGGCCATTGAGCGCCCAGCAGCAAACCACCACTCCACGCAGCGCCGCGATCGGCGCAATGACCTTCGGCGTAGCAGCGGCAACCATTCGACGAGATGCCCGGGTGACTCCGCAGAGCGTCTAACTGAAGTCGTAGAACACGGCCAGCCCGCTTGCTGCACGCCGAGTTCCAGCAACGGAGTCACGTTTGGAGTCGAGATGGCGTTGTAAGTCTGTTGTGAGTGCATCTCCATCCGCCGAGCAGGCAATCCAGCTTCAGAGCTGGAGCCCCAATTCCGAAGGCACGAGGTCGGTCGTCTCCGTCGTTGTCACTGCCGCCGGCGCAGGCCCGTCGAGCGCGTACGCCGGGTAGGGCCAGCTGGCAGGCACCGTCAACGCTGGCTGCCCATACTTGCGAATTGCGCCATCGCAGATGGCATAACCCCAGTTGATGAGGCAGCACTGCTCAGCGTCGTTGAATGGATTGAGCCGGGTTCTCACCTTCGCGAGCCGGTCGGTCACTTCCGCTGAGACGGCGAGCGCTCCGGGAACCTGGTAGCGACTGATGGGCGTTCCAATGCCCCAGTACGCTCCTTTGCGCTCACCCGCCTTGTAGAGCTGTACCAGGAGCCTCGTCCGCTGGGCCCAGGCCTGGTGCATGAGAATGTAGATGACCCGGATGCCCTGGCGGGGCCAATCGCGGCCCTGAACTCCGGCGTACTCGATGGGAGTCCCGGCATCGCTCACCAGAAGCGTCCTCAGGCGCTTCCAGACCGTCTCCAGGCCCAGGTTGTCATAGACGCCTCCGTCAGTCAGCGTCACCTTGGTGCGGAAGCTGACGTCGTCGTAGAGGTCTGCCCCTTCCACCTTCTCGAAGGAGGCCGGCTCGGGCTCGAGCACTACCGGCGACAGGAAGGGCGGGAAGGCGCTCGAGGCGGCGACGGCCTGGGCGAGGCGGAAACGTGGTGCCCGGATGAGGCCGATGCGGTAATCCCCCGCGTACGGTTTCGAGAATCGGAAATCGACGCCGGTCGCGAGGTTCGTGGTGTTGAAGATGAAGCGCGGCGCATCCGGCAAGTCCTGAAGCGTCGCCTTGCCGAAGAGCCCGTCCGCATAGGCAGCGGCGATGACGTCCGCAATGCTCTTGAAGGGAAGGAGCACGCCCTCGACGACTGCCGGAATATCCAGATTGCGCCGGCAGAACGCGCGCAGCGGGTCGATGACTTCCCTCTTCAGGGCCTCCAGCGTGAAGCCTGCCTCGGCGAGCCTCGTCCATTTGAGCCCGAGCTGTCCGGCGGTGATGGATCCGCCGGACACACTCGAGACACGGTCGAGCTTCTGAAGCAGACCCAGCTCCGTGAGCCGCCACAGCGAGCCGCAGTGGAACAGCGTCGCACGGAAGCCACCGCCGGACAGCGCCAGCCCCGTGC
>JBKPMY010000077.1:0-8405 GCA_046732375.1 Myxococcota bacterium | reverse complement strand
CCGGGCGTCGATCATCAGCTCGAGGCCGCCGCGGAAGAGCCCCTCCTCCAGACCGGGCTCCTCGGAGAAGACCCAGGTGGCGTGGTCGCGGCCGTGGCCTCGCCGGTCATCCCCTTCATCGAAGGCGCGGTTCTCGTGCACGGCGTTGTAGACCACCCGGGCCATCGCCTCGGCCCGCTTGTGAATGGCCGGCCCGAGCGGCGCGGCGTATACGCGGGCGCCCGGCACGTGGAACTCGTCGCCGGTCGGAATGGTGGGCCGCGGGGGAGGGCGAGCCATCGGTCGGGCGACTTGAGCCCGACCCGCTTCCCGGCACCAGAGATTTCCTGCGGGGCCTCAGGGGAGCAGCTCGTCGGTGTAGATCCCGGTGAGTCCGGTGCGTGCGAGGCCGGCAGCCTCGGAGGGGTCGTTCACCGTGTGGGTCAGGACCGGGACCCGGGCACACAGCGCCGCACAGGCCTCCGTCGCCTGCTCCCGGGTCACCGTCACCGCCAGCAGGGGGGCCCGCTCCACGAACCGGCGCAGCACCCACCAGGGATACGCGCTCCGGTAGGTGGTGAAGATCGGGGCCCCGAAGCCGTCGTTCGCGATCCACCCGAGCTCCTCGAGCCGGTAGAGCTGCGGATGGATGCGGGCCCGCACCGCCGGCGGGGCCGCGCGCAGCTGCCCGAGCAGCAGCCCGTTGTCCCCCTTGGTGTCGGTCACCAGCCGGGCATCGGGGTGCCGGCCGATCCAGTCGAGCACCTGCTCCAGCCGCGGGACGGAGGGCCCGGACCCGCCCCTCTGCTCGGCGGGGAGTCCCCGTCCCTGGGAATCGAGGGGCACGCCCAGCACGGCGCTGGCCTGCGCCCAGTCGTGCACTGCCCACCAGACGCCCTGCGAATCCGGGAGGAAGTCCACCTCGAACCAGCGGACGCCCCGGCCGTAGTTCCGGTCCAGCGCCTCGACGGTATTGGTGGTGCGCAGCGCCCCCAGCGCGCCGCCGCCGTGGGCGATGCGCGCCGGAGCGGCGTCACGAGGGGCGGGACCGGAGGCAGGAAGACGGCCGAGCTCCACCAGGCCAATGACTGTCCACCGCAGCGAGCGCAGGGCAGGACGGGCCGCCCAGGCCGCCACCAGCAGCACGAGCGCGACGAGGAGAACGCGCTCAGGGCGCAGACGCATCGAGGCAGCTCGCGATGAAGCGATGCAGAGCGGGGAGCTCGTAGGTGCCGGGCAGCTCTTGCACGGGGCGGCCACCCGCCGAGAGCGGGGCGAGCGAGCCATCCGGAGCGAGCGTTCCCAGCATCAGCGGCACCGGAAGCTCCTCGGTCGCGCCGGTGGTCTCGAAGACGCCCGAGGGGTGGTCGCCATACATCGCGACCAGGGTAGCGCCTTCTCTTGGCAGCGCCTGGAGGAACCGCCCCAGCGCGCCGTCGGCATAGCGCACCGAGGCCAGATAGCGCGCCTTCGCCGGGGCGTGCTCCAGCGGCCCTGGAGGAATGACCAGATCGAAGGGAGCGTGCGTGGAGAGCGTGATGAGGAAGTGGACTCCCCGCGGCTCCTGCCGGATCTGCGCGACCGCGAAGCGGAACAGATCGCCGTCCGCGCGTCCCCAGCGCGAGAGCTCGGCCCCGGGCATCGCCTCGGCGCTGTGAAAGCGCGCGTGGATCGCGGTGAAGAACGGTCCCCGGTTCCAGAAGTTCCGGTCGTTGCCGTGGTAGGCGTGGAAGGGAAACCCTCGCGCGGCGGCGAGGTCGGGAAGAGTTCGTACGGCCCCGTCCCAGCCGAGCCGGTAGACAGGCACGCCGGAGCGAGCGCGGAGCCCGGTGAGCACCTGGAAGTCCGCGCTGGAGCTGCCAGAGACCGAGGTCCGGTTCGCCGCGACGAGGCCGCGCGTCGCGGTCCCCCAGATCCCGGTGAGCACCGGTGCCACCTCGGCGGTGAGCGCCTCGCGATCCAGGCTCTCGATCTGCACGACCACCATCCGGTCGACGCGAACGGGATCCAGCGGAAGGGGCCGGGCCGGGTTCTCCCTCGCGTCCCGGCGCAACTCGCCCAGGATCGAGCCGGAGCTCGCGCCGCGCACGATCTCCAGCGCATCGAGGGCCACCGCACCGTCCAGCCCATGGGTGCGAACGAGGTCGCGGTACTCGGAGTAGCGGAGCATGTCCCGCGTCTGGTACCGGAGGAAGGCGTACCCTTGCAGGACCGCGCAGAGCGCAACGGCGGCGACGGTGGCGAACCGGAGATCCCGCCCTCTCGGCGAGGGATGCCGCGCGAGCACTCCGAGGCCCAGCGCCGCGATCAGGACGACCCACGGAACCTCGTCCCATCCCGGCAGCGGCACCTGGAAGAGCTCCTCCAGGTTCATGAACAGCGCGGCCGGCCGGGGCGCGCGGTGGAAGTGCAGGCCGTGCCACGCCACCGCGGTCCAGGCCAGACCGTAGAGGGCCCAGAAGATGAGGAAGGCGCGCCTTCCGAACGCCTCCCGGGCGAGCGACACCACCATCAGGGCGTTGCCGAAGGTCATGGCCATCGGCACCAGCCACGCGATCGGGAAGGCACCCAGGACGCCCCGCAGGGAGAGCACCATCACCGCGCAGGGCAGCAGGGCGAGCGTCGCCCGCAGCGCGACCTCTCGCCGCCATTCCGGTCGGGAAGCGACGAGGGAAAGCACCCGCGATCTCCGGGAGGCGAGGCCGGGAGGACGATCGAGGTCGAGGGGGCGGACCGGCAGGATGGTTGCTTTCTTCACGGCTCTGGGGCGCCGCGAGGTTAACGGGAAGGGGTGGACGGGCCAACGGTGCCAGTGGGTCGCGCTCGCCCGGCTGGTACAGCGCGCCGGGCGACGGTAGATCCCGGAGGACGGCCCCGCATGCGGTCCTTCCTCACCCGTCTCCTCCACATCGCGGAGCGGCCAGGCCTCCTGCTCGGCCTCGGGATGGGTCTCCTCGTCGCCGTTGGGGTGGCGCTCGCGGTGAGGGATGGATCACGGATGAAGTCGCTGGACGAGGGCGCCTTCCTCGATCTCAGCGCGAACCTCGCCCTCCACGGGAGATTCGCTCACACCAACCGCCCCGACATCGAGGGCTTCGATCCCGCGCTCCCCATCGGAGCGCTGAGACCCACTGCTTACCGCACGCCCGGGTACGTCTGGTTCCAGGTTCCATTCCGCTGGGTGGGAGGCGAGTACGTGCTGCTGCGCGCGGCCAACGCCGTTCTCCTCGCCCTCACACTCTGGCTCCTCCACGGGCTGGTCGTTCGCCGGGCGGGGAGGCTCGCCGGAGCGGCATCGGTGGTGCTGGTCCTCCTCTATCCGGTCCTGCTCTACGCGGCGGGGACGCTCTATCCGCAGACACTCTCCGCCTTCCTGCTGGTCGCCGCCGTCCGCCAGCTCGATGCGCTCGAGCGCACCGCCGGCCTGCGCCGCTTCGCGCTCCTGGGCGTGACGCTGGGGGCGCTGGTGCTCACCGTCCCCGTCAATCTGGTACTCCTGCCCGTGGTCGGGGCATGGATGCTCGGGGCGCGGCGTGGCGGCACCTGGCGTCAGGTCGGCCTCACGATGCTGACCGTCGCGGGCCTGGTGGGCCTGTGGGTGCTGCGGAACTCACTGGTCCTCGGCGCGGTGGTGGGCATCGCGACCAGCTCGGGCTTCAATCTTCTCGCGGGCAACGGCCCCTACGTCCGGCACGACCAGGCCACCGGGGACCTGCGCTGGCCCCGAGGCGTCCGCGAGCAGGTGGCCGGAAAGGGCGAGGTGGAGCGCGACCGCATCCTGGCCCGCGCTGCCGTCCGCTGGATCGGCGAGAACCCGGGCGCCGCCGCTGCGCTCTACGGACGCAAGCTGCTGTACTGGTTCGCCCCCTGGAACGACCTGGTCAGCGACCGGCTGGTGCCTGGCGGCTCGGGGGCAGGGCCCGGCTGGCTCCGGGACCTGGCCATGTTGCTCGGCTACGGGCTGCTGACGTCGATCCTGGCGGTCCGGCTGGTCCTCGTCCGACGAGATCCGCTCTCCTCACTGGAGGTGCTGCTGCTCGTGCTCTACCTCGGCGGAGGGCTGGCCTACGCGCTGTACTTCACCCGCATCCGCTTCCGGCTTCCCTTCGACTGGCTGCTGGTCGCCGTCGACGCTCTCTTCCTCGCCCGCGTCGTGGCGCGCTGGCGGGCGGGCGCCCCCCTCGCCGGAGCGTCCCGATCGATCGAATCGCTGGCGGGGCCGGGCGCAGGCGGTGTTTGATCCGGCCCTGGGAGACGACATGGGACTGCTCGACCGGCTCTTCCGGGGGCGCCGCACGCCCGAGGCCGTGGACGCCCGGCCTCTGACGCCGGACCAGGCGATGGCCCGCTGGCGATACCTGGTCAGGAGGGCGCCGCCCGAGGTGCTCTCCGAGACTCACGCCCGGGGGCTCGACTCGCTCGGGGAGGTCCCGCGGGCCGAGGTGGTGCAGCGGCTCCGCGCAGCGCTCTCGGCGCTCGATGCCGGAGCGATGGTGCCCAGCGATGCGGCGGTCGTCGTCCGCGCGGCGGCGGGGATGGAGCACCGGAGGCCCGGGTTCTTGGAGCGTGCGCTGGCTGCGGACGCGCGTGGCCGCCAGACGCTCGCGGGCCTGGCCGCCGCGGTGGTGGCCAGCTCCGCCGCGGCCCCCTTCCTCCGTGGCTTCGAGCCCGGGCTCGAGGCCGGGACACTCGACTCCAGGGGGGGACGGGACTTCGAGGACGCACCCGACCAGCTCGAAGGGCCCGGCCCGCCCGACGCCGGCCACGACGGCGATCTCGACGACGAGGACTGAGCCTGGACGCTGGCGCGCCCCGGCGCGCTCCCGCAGGCGTCCGCCTGGGGTCGGGGGACTGAGTCCGCCGCTTCTAGGGCGCGGCGGGCTCGGGCGTGGCGGGCTGGGGCGCGCTCGCCTCCGCCTCGGCTGCCCGACAGGGGCGGAGGATGGCGTCGCCGACCGGTGCACCGCCCGGGGTCTCGATGCGGAAGCGGTGTGGCTCGCCCTTCCAGAGGAGGTTGTGGAGCCCGCCGATGAAGCGGAATCCGTCCGCCTGTAGGTCGATGTCGACCCTTCCGGTCCGCCAGGAGACCCGGCGCGTCCCCCGGACGGCCAAGGTCAGACCGTCGAGCGACACCTCGCCCTCGGTCTCCATCGCGCCCGACTCGAGCAGCCGGCGCGCGCTGCTGGCGGTGTGCCTGAGGACCAGCTGGATCGGCCGGTCCAGCTCTTCGCCGTCGCGGCGCCATGTGCCTTGCAGGGTTTCGGTGAAGTCCACCGCCCCCTTTGCGGAGAGCCGTCTGGCCCAGTCCGGCAAGAGCATCAGCGCCTCGGCGCGCGACGATGTCATCACGACAGCGACCTCCCCTTGGTCACAGCAGGGGAGAGCAGACCACTTTGGGGGCGTGGGTTGTCAACGGACGTACCGAAAGTGAAACCGTGAACGTGCAGGCGGCAGCTGCCGCGGCGCGGAATGGCAGTGAGTCCCGTGTGTTGCGGGCCCCGGGACGGGAACCTACAGTCCGCCGCCCGCACAACCCCAGGAGAAACTTCTGAACATCGACATCCGTGCCCTGACCGAGCGGGTCCGGGACGAGAGCGCGTTCGTGGACCTCCTCTCCGCCGAAGCGGGGAAGGTGATCGTGGGTCAGCGTCAGATGATCGAGCGGGTCCTGATCGGCCTGCTCGCCAACGGGCACGTGCTGCTGGAAGGAGTGCCCGGGCTCGCCAAGACGCTGACCGTGAGGACCTTCGCCGACGGGATCAGCGCCCGGTTCCAGCGCATCCAGTTCACGCCCGACCTGCTCCCCGCCGACCTGGTGGGGACGATGATCTACAACCAGCAGTCCGGCGAGTTCACGGTCCGGCACGGTCCCATCTTCGCCAACGTCATCCTGGCCGACGAGATCAACCGCGCTCCGGCCAAGGTCCAGTCCGCGCTGCTCGAGGCGATGCAGGAGCGGCAGGTGACCATCGGCGAGCACAGCTACGCCCTGCCGAGCCCGTTCATCGTGCTCGCCACCCAGAACCCCATCGAGCAGGAGGGCACCTATCCGCTGCCCGAGGCCCAGGTGGATCGGTTCATGCTCAAGGTGGTGGTCGGCTATCCGACCCGCGAGGAGGAGCGAGTCATCATGGACCGGATGGCGGGGGTGGAGGTTCCCCGGGCGACACCGGTCGTGAGCCCGGATCAGATCGCCCGGGCCCGGGAAGTCGTTCATCAGATCTACGTGGACGAGAAGGTGAAGGACTACATCCTCGACATCGTCTGGGCGACCCGGGAGCCCGAGCGCTTCGGCCTGTCCGACCTCCAGGACGCGATCGACTTCGGGGCCAGTCCCCGGGCGACGCTGTTCCTGTCACTCGCGGCCCGGGCGCATGCCTTCCTGCGCCACCGAGGATTCGTGACCCCGGAGGACGTCAAGGCGGTGGGGATGGACGTGCTCCGGCACCGGGTGACCCTCACCTACGAGGCGGAGGCCGAGGAGCTCACTCCGGAGCAGGTGGTGCAGCGCGTGTTCGACAAGGTCGAGGTCCCCTAAGTGCTCCGGCTGGGGAGTGCTGGTCGCTGCGACCACCGATCCTCTCGCTGCGACGCGCAGCCTCGGCACTGCGCTGCTCGACGCCCCCCGCACCAGGGGGAGGCTCGCGGAGCCGCGCAGGGGCGCGGCGCGTCCAGGGTCACTACCTCGGGGTACGCCTCCGCTGCTCGCTCCTCGGGTGCGCCGTCTCGCTTCGGTCTCGGTCGTCTCGCCATGCCCACCACCCCCCAGCCGGAGCACTAGGCGCCTCGATGCTTCCCCGGGAGCTCATCCGGCGGATCCGCCGCCTGGAGATCGCCACCCGCCAGGTCGTCTCCGCGCTCCTGGCAGGGCAGTACCACTCCGTCTTCAAGGGACGGGGGATGGCCTTCAGCGAGGTGCGGCCGTACCAGCCGGGCGACGACATCCGCTGGATGGACTGGAACGTCACCGCGCGCACCAGCTCGCCCCACGTGAAGGTCTTCACCGAGGAGCGTGAGCTCACGGTGGTGCTCCTGGTGGACGTCTCGGCGTCCGAGGAGTTCGGCTCACGAGGGACCCGCAAGTCGGAGATGGCGGCCGAGGTGGCAGCGCAGATCGCCTTCTCCGCGATCGCGAACAACGACCGCGTGGGGCTCCTGCTCTTCTCCGACAGGGTGGAGAAGGTGATCCCGCCCCGGAAGGGCCGGAAGCACGTGCTCCGGCTGGTGAGCGACATCCTCTCCTTCCGGCCCGCGGGGAAGGGGACGGACCTCTCGCTCGCCCTGGGATGGCTGAGCAGGGTGACGAAGCGGCGGACGGTGCTCTTCGTCGTCTCGGACTTCCTTCTCGACGGCTACGAGGCGCCGCTCCGCACCGCGCGGATGAAGCACGACGTCATCCCGGTGATCCTCAGGGATCCGATGGAGGAGGCGTTCCCCGCGCTCGGCCTGGTCGAGGTGGAGGATCCCGAGACCGGCGATCGGGCGCTGGTGGACAGCTCGTCGCCGATGGTGCGCCGCGCGTTCCACGCGGCGGTGACCCGCGGCAAGGCGGAGCGCACGCGGGTGTTCCGCAAGCTGGAGCTGGACTCGGTGGAGCTCCGCGCCGGGGAGGACCACGGCGAGGCGCTGGTCCGCTTCTTCCGCGCCCGCGCCCGGAGGCTCGCGGCGTGAGCGGCCGGGGTGCGGCGAAGGTGTTTGCCACCTCGATAGGCACGTCGAAGGTGTTTGACACCTTCGCGTGGCCTCACGGGCGTCTCGTGCTTCCGGGGGTGGTCGCTCTGCTTCTCTGTCCCCTCGCCGGTTGGGCCCAGCCGGCGAGCGGTGCCTCCCCGGCCGCAGCCGCTCCGGCCACGCAGGCCTCCGCCGACGCGGGCAGCGAGCGCGCCGTCGAGCCGCTCTCCGTCGACCGGCAGGTCATTCCCGAGGCGGTCCGGCTCGGCGAGCCCTTCGTCTACCGGATCACCCTCCACCATCCTCCCGGGCAGCGGTGGGAGCTCCGGACGCCGCGCGACCTCGGCGGCTACGAGCTCCTGGAACAGAGCCGGACGCGCTCCGACGGAAAGACCGAGAGCACCACCACCTATCTCCTCAAGATGGCGCTCTTCGAGCTCGGCGGCCACGTGCTGCCCACGCTCACCTTCGACGTGCTGGACGCCAGCGGCGCCGGCGTGGCCCGCATCGACGGGCCGGACATCGAGGGCAAGAGCAGCCTGCCCAAGGACGCCGATCAGCTCGGGGCCAAGCTGCAGGACATCAAGCCCAACGAGGACGTCCCGGTCCGGAGCTGGAGGCTGCTCTGGTGGCTGGCCGGCGCGCTCGCGGCCGCCGCGCTGGCCTGGCTCGCGATCCGCGCCTGGCGGAACCGGCCGCGCCGGCCCGCTCCGGCGGCACCTCCGCTGCCCCTCGAGGTCCGCACGCTCCAGGCC
>JBKPMY010000076.1:0-4884 GCA_046732375.1 Myxococcota bacterium | reverse complement strand
GCGCAGGTCCTGTTCACCGGCGATCTCCTGGTGCAGTCCCCGTTGCCCTACCTGGGCGCCTCCTGGCCGGTGCGCTGGGTGGGAGTGCTCCAGGCGCTCGATGTGCATCCGGCGACCATCCTCGTGCCGGGACACGGCCCGGTGCAGCGCGACCGCGGCTACCTCCGCCAGGTCAAGGCGCTGCTCGAGGCCTCGAACGCGCGGGTCGAGGAGAAGCTCCGGGCTGGCCACACCCTCGAGCAGATCCAGGAGGAAGTGACGCTGGACGACGTCCGCAAGACCTGCCCGGCGTGGACACCGGCCTCGCTCGACGAGGACTGGCGCCTGAGCGTGAAGACGCTGGTCGAGCGCTCGTTCCGCGGCGTCCGCGGCCAGGGCTGAGCCCGATCGCCGGCACGCCCTCGGATTGACCGCCCGGGGAACACCGTTGCCTGCACACCGGTTGTCCGGCAGGCCCCCGTTGTCCGATGGCTCCGAGGATGCCCTTCCGTCTCCTGCTCCTCCTCTCCGCGCTCGCCCTCGCGTGCGCCTCCGCGGATCCACATCGCGGAGCCGCCTCGACCGCGCCAGCGGACGCCGGTCACCCGCCCGCCGTCGCGCCCGCCAACAGCGGTCACCCGGGCATCGACCTCGCGGGGATGGATCGCTCCGTGGCCCCGGGGGACGACTTCTTCCTCCACGCGAACGGGACCTGGCTGAACCAGGCGGAGATCCCCGCCGACAAGTCCGCCTGGGGCACGTTCAACATCCTGGCGGAGAAGGCGGCGGAGCGCACCCGCGCGCTCCTCGAGGACGCGGCGGCCTCCGCGACGCCCTCCGGCTCCGAGGAGCGGAAGGTCGGTGACTTCTACGCCACCGCCCTCGACGAGGCCGCCGTCGAAGCACGGGGCCTTGCCCCCCTCCAGCCGCGCCTCGCGGCGATCGCCGCGCTCCGCGACAAGCGCGCGCTGGCGCGTGCGCTCGGGGGGGAGCTGCGCCTCGACGTGGACCCGCTGAACAACGCCGTCTTCCAGACCAGCCGTCTGTTCGGATTCTGGGTGGCGCCGGATCTGAACCGCGGACTGACCTACACCGGCTACCTCCTCCAGGGCGGCCTGGGGATGCCCGACCGCGAGTACTACCTCTCGGACAGCCCGAAGATGGCGGCCCTCCGTGACCGCTACCGGGCGCACGTGGCGAAGGTCCTGTCGCTGGCCGGCATCGCCGATTCCGAGGCCCGGGCCGGACGCATCCTCGACCTCGAAACCCGCATCGCGCGGGTGCACGCGAGCCGCGCTGACTCGCTCGAGGTGCGGAAGGCGAACAACCCCTGGCCGGTGGTCGAGCTCGCCCGGAGGGCACCAGGCCTGGACTGGGCGGCCTTTCTCGCCGGCGCGGGGCTCGATCGTCAGAAGACCCTCATCGTCTGGCAGCCGGCGGCCGTTCGCGGGATCGCCGCCCTGGTGAAGAACGTGCCGCTCGGCACCTGGAAGGAGTGGATGACCTTCCATGCCGTGAATCGCAGAGGAGGGCTACTTCCCCGGGCCTTCGTCGAGGAGAACTTCGACTTCTACGGGCGGGCGCTCAGCGGCGCACCCGAGCTCTCCGAACGCTGGAAGCGCGCCACCGCGCTCACCAGCGCCCAGCTCCCTGACGCGGTGGGGAAGCTCTACGTGACCAGGCATTTTTCGGCCGAGGCCAAGGCGCAGGTCCAGGCGATGGTCCGGGACATCATCGACGCGTTCGACCGGCGTATCGCCGCCCTCGACTGGATGACTCCGGAGACAAAGGCCCGGGCGCGGGAGAAGGCCCGGACGCTGTACGTGGGCGTCGGCTATCCCGACCGCTGGAGGGACATCTCCGGGCTGGAGATCCGGAAGGGAGACCTGCTGGGCAACGTCGAGCGGGCCGGACTGTTCGAGTACCGGTACTGGGTCGCGCGGCTCGGCAAGCCTGCCGACCGAACCGAGTGGGCAATGAGCCCGCAGACGGTCAACGCGGTCAATCTCCCGCTGCAGAACGCGCTGAACTTCCCGGCGGCCATCCTCGAGCCTCCCTTCTTCGACCCGGCCGCGCCCTCTGCCGCCAACTACGGGGCGATCGGCACGACCATCGGCCACGAGATCTGTCACAGCTTCGACGACCAGGGCGCCCTCTTCGACGCCGAGGGCCGCTTCCGCAACTGGTGGACCGCCGCCGACTCCGCGCGTTTCGAGGAGTCCGGAAACCGGCTGGTGGCCCAGTACGACGCGTACCGGCCATTTCCCGACCTGCACGTGAACGGCAAGCTGACCCTCAGCGAGAACATCGCCGACGTCGCCGGGCTCTCCGCCGCGCTCGACGCCTGGCGCGCCTCGCTGCAGGGCCGGCCCGCGCCCCAGGTGGGCGGCTTCAGCGGTGAGCAGCAGCTCTTCCTCGCCTACGCCCAGACGTGGCGGGCCAAGCTGCGCGAGCCGCTGGCACGGCAATACCTCATCGCTGACGGGCACGCCCCGGACCACTACCGGGCGCTGACGGTCCGCAACCTCGACGCCTGGTACGACGCCTTCCAGGTTCGCCCGGGCCAGGCGCTCTTCCTCGCATCGTCGGACCGGGTGCGCGTCTGGTGAGCGGCCGCTGCTTCGTGCTTGCAACCCACCCCGGCCTTGCACCAAGGGGAGGCATGACCCACCGCCTCGGCTCCCTCCTGCTCCTGGCCGTCGCCATCGGCTGCGCCTCCACCGAGGGGGGAAAGGCGCCCCCGCCCCCTGCGGCCTCACCCGGCGCGGCGCCTCCCACCGCCATGGCGAGCGCGCCGGACGCGGGCATGCACGGCGTCGACCTCGCGGGCATGGACCGCTCGGTCCCGCCAGGGGACGATTTCTTCCTCCACGCCAACGGGACCTGGCTCAAGGAGACGGAGATCCCCGCCGACTCCAGCCGCTGGGGGACCTTCAACATCCTCGCCGACACGTCGATGCAGCGAGTTCGGGCAGTGCTGGAGAAGGCAGCTGACGGAAGCCCGCCCGCCGGCTCCGAGGAGCAGAAGGTGGGCGACTTCTATGCCAGCTACCTGGACGAGGCCGCGGTGGAGGCGCGCGGGCTCGAGCCGCTCCGTCCCCAGCTCGCCGCCATCTCCGCGCTCCGCGACCGCACGGCGCTGGCCCGGGCGCTCGGCGCGGAGCTCCGCACCGACGTCGACTCGCTGAACTGCACGCACTACCACACCAGCCGGCTCTTCGGGCTCTGGGTGGCACCGGACCTGAACCAGCCCAGCGTCTACGCGGGCTACTTGTTCCAGGGTGGTCTGGGGATGCCCGACCGCGAGTACTACCTCTCGACGAACCCGAAGATGGTCGCCACCCGCGACGGCTATCGGGCCCATGTCGCCCGGGTGCTCACCCTGGCCGGCATCGATGATGCCGAACGGAAGGCCGGCCGCATCGTCGACCTCGAGACCCGGATCGCCCGGGCGCACGCCACCCGCGCCGAGTCGCTGGAGGTGCGCCACGCCGCGCCCTGGAAGCGCACCGAGTTCGGCAAGCGAGCCCCCGGTCTGAACTGGACCGCCTTCTTCTCCGCCGCCGGGCTCCAGCAGCAGCCCACCGTGGTGGTGTGGCAGCCGGCCGCGGTCAAGGGAATCGCGGCGCTGGTGAAGCAGGTCCCCCTCTCCACCTGGAAGGAGTGGCTGACCTTCCATGCGGTGGATCGCATGGCCCCGGTTCTCCCGCGGGCCTTCGTCGAGGAGAACTTCGCCTTCTACGGCAAGGTCCTCGCCGGAACGCCCGAGCTGCCCGCACGCTGGAAGCGAGCGGTGGAGGCCATCGGCGAGCTCCGCTCCAAGCAGGTCGGCTTCCGCGAGGAGGCGGGAATGGGCAATGCCGCGGGGAAGCTGTACGTGGCACGCCACTTCCCGCCCTCGGCCAAGGGACAGATCGAGGAGATGGTCGGGCAGATCACCGCAGCCTTCGACCGGCGCATCGAGGCCCTGGACTGGATGACGCCGGAGACCAAGGCCCAGGCCCGGGCGAAGGTGAAGAGCCTCCGGGTGAGCGTCGGTTACCCGGAGCGCTGGGTCGACTACTCGGCGCTGGAGATCTCCCGCGGAGACCTCCTGGGCAACATGGAGCGCGCCGCCCTCTTCGACTATCGGCGACGACTTACCCAGCTCGGCAAGCCTGTCGACCGGGGCGACTGGTGCATGGAGCCCCAGACCGTCAACGCGGTCAACCTTCCGCTGCACAGCGCCCTCAACTTCCCCGCCGCGATCCTCGAGCCGCCCTTCTTCGATCCCCAGGCGCCTGCGGCGGTGAACTACGGCGGGATCGGCACCGTCATCGGCCACGAGGTGAGCCACAGCTTCGACGACCAGGGAGCGATGTTCGACGCCGACGGTCGCCTCCGGAACTGGTGGACCCCGGCGGACTTTGCGAAGTTCGAACAGTCCGGGGCGCGGCTCGCCGCCCAGTTCGACGCCTACCGGCCGTTCCCCGACCTGCACGTCAACGGCAAGCTCACCCTCAGCGAGAACATCGCCGACGTGGCCGGGATCGCCGCCGCCTACGACGGCTGGCGCGCCTCGCTGGGCGGGAAGGAGCCCGCGGTGAGCGGAGGCCTCACCGGCGAGCAGCAGTTCTTCCTCGCCTACGCGCAGAACTGGCGGGCGAAGATCCGCGAGCCGCTCGCGCGCCAATTCCTCCTCACCGACGGCCACGCCCCGGCCCACTACCGCGCGCTCTCGGTGCGCAACTCCGACGCGTGGTACTCGGCCTTCGCGGTGAAACCGGGCCAGGCCCTGTTCCTCGCGCCCGAGGACCGGGTTCGCGTGTGGTGAGACTCTCGCCCTAGCCCGCCCGACTCTTCGTGAGGCGGCTGACCACCTGGGCGAGCCGCTCACGGGCGGGCGCGCTGAAGGCCGTCTCCACC
>JBKPMY010000075.1:0-4993 GCA_046732375.1 Myxococcota bacterium | reverse complement strand
CTTCCGAACGATGTGCTGCCGGGCGTGGACATCACGGCCGTCAAGCAGCCGCACTCGAGCGCACCACCGGATCCGGTGGCGGATCCGCCCTTCCCGTTCAACACGCCGGTCTGCAAGACGACACCCGGCCTGGCGTTCTCGTTGTACCCCGTGCAGCCCGACGACCCGGTGTCCTGGGACTTCCAGACCGCCGGACCTCCGAGCGGCATCATCGCCGTAGCCTGGCAGATTCGCGTCGGCAAGTTCGCGCTGCTCTGGGAGGACACCGCCGGATACATCGTCGGCAACTGCGCGGTCCGCGGAGAGGTCGGGTGCGAGCGCGTCCCCCAAGCGTTCGCGAACCTACCCGCCCAGACAGATGTCCGCGTCGCGTCGATCGTCGTGTCCGGCCGCAGCGTCTTCTCCCAGCACACGAATGCGGTCCGGGAGAAGCTCTTCATCCCTATCCACCACGACGCGTGTGGCTACATCGCAAAGAAGGACCTCGATGAAGAGGTGGCGAAGTTGCCGGCGGAGATTCGTCCGGCGGTCTGGTTCCTCACCGACCCGGGCGACTACCTGCGCCCCATCGTCTTTGACCCGAAGGCAAAAGCCTGGCGCGACGACGGCCATTTCGACGACTGACGTAGCGGGCGTTCGCCACATCGGCGGCGACTCCTTCGTCGACGCCGTCCACCTGGCCAGGAGAAGAGATGGCACCACGCTGGCCGACGCAGTCCGACGAGCGCTGCAGAACGCCCTCAGCAATCCCGACCGACTCGCCCGGGCCGTGTCGGACCCCGGCGCCACGACGCGAATCGGCGCCCTGCCCATGCCAGCCGAGCGTCGGCCAGCGGCTCACGGAGGTGGCCGGGGCCCTCGGGGTCTCGGTCGCGGAAGTTGTCAGACGGGTGATCGCCCGTCAGCAGAGCTGATAGATGAAGCCGGTTGCCTGGAGTCCGCGTCGGCACCTGCCCGCTGGCCAGGCTTCTCTCAGCCGGCCGAGCGGTGGGGCTTTGCTCCGCCGCAAGCCCGGCTCAGCAGTCCCAGCTGCAGGGGACGCTCGCGGCTGGTTTCCAGTGTGCGTCCGCCTCCCTCCTGGACGGCTCCGACGAGAAGCTCTCATGCAACCCGGGTGTGCACACCCGCCGTTGACTCCCTAGCTTCCGCAGCGATGGGCCCAGCTCTGGTGCGCTCGCTGTTGCTGGGCGCGACGCTCTCGGCCACGGGAGCTAGCTCTGACGAGCGTGCGCAGGCCGAGCCGTCCGAGGGCCTGCGGCTCACGCCCTTTGCCGCCCCGGCGAAGACCCCGGAGCTCGGGCTGCTCTTCGCTGGTGGAGCGGTCATCTCCTTTCCGCTTGGGGGATTTGAGACCCAGCGGTCCCAGCTCATTCCCCTGTTCGGATACAGCACCACGGGGGCACTGGTGGTGGGCAGCAGCGGCACGCTGTACCTGCCGGGGGACCACGTCCGGGTCGGCTTCAGTGGCTGGTACAACTCAGCGCCGCTCGACTACTTCGGAGTCGGGTACGAGGCCGGAACAATGACTCCCCGAGGTCCCGACACCACCCGGTACCAGCAAGAATCCTGGAACTTCACTCCCGACGTGCGGGTGCGCACTTGGGCCGCACTATTCTCCGGCGTCGCCGCTGACGTCAACGAAACGGACGCAACGGAGCTCAACCCACGCATGCAACAGGATCCGCACGTGCTGCGGACCGGCACTCGCGTCCTGAACGTGGGAATCGGACCATTGCTCGAATGGGACACCCGAGATGTTGCCGGGGATGCGCGGCTGGGGCTCTACCTGGGGGGCCGGCTGCTGTTCTACCCACGCTTTCTCGGGAGCACGACTGGCTGGGCAATGCTGAAGCTGGAGTACAGACAATTCGTTCCGATGGGCGCAGGCCAGACGCTCGGCTGGTGGCTATGGATGTCGTGGGGGCTATGGGATGCACCCTGGACCAACCTTCCGAGCGTTTCCACCCTTCGAGGGTACCGCGAGGGACAGTTCCGGGATCGCCTGGTCGTGTCCGGGCAGATTGAGTACCGCCTGCGTTTTCTCAAGGCCGACGGAACCCTTTCTCGACACGGCATCGTCTTCTTCGCCGGAGCCGCGAGCCTCGGGTCGTCCCCGGCGAGCCTCGACAGTGCCCTGCCGAATGCTGGAATGGGTTACCGGTTCGAGCTGCAGCCGCGCCTCAACATCCGGGCCGACGTGGGTCTCGGTGTTGATAGCTACGGCGTCTACATCAGTGCGAACGAGGCATTCTGAGAGCGAGCAGAGTTCAGGGACATCCGCCCAAGACCGTCGCCAACGTCGCTCGCCCACCCGAACCCGGGGGCGTCGCACCCCAGGCCGCACCGGTGACTCAGGGGTCGCCTCGCGGAAGTCCACGTGCTTCGGGCACGTCGTCGAGGCCCGAGCTGTGCATCCAGCGTGGCTCGAGGAGACCCCCGTGCTCATCGACAGAATCCGGTCGCTGTTCGGCAAACGCGACCAGGAGGACCAGGAGCCGAGCGGGACGCTCTGTCTCCAGTGCCGCAAGCACATCGGCAGTTCCGACGAGGCAGAGCTCCTCGTCGCCGGCCGCATCCTGCTCGACGCCGTCGGCTGGTTCTGTGGCCCTCGGTGTGAACGGCAGTACCGGTGGCTGTTTCGGATTCCGTCAGAGGCTGCAGCCTCTTCCCTGCCTGACCCAGCCGCCTGACGCGTGACAGAGCGCTATCGCGCACGGGCCTTCTGACGGGCTCGACTGCTCCGAGGCCAGCGGACGCAGGCGTCCGTGATTGCCGTTAACCGTTGTGGGGCGCTGGCGAAGAGCAACTCCGCCGCGCCGCCTACCCCGACAGGGTTACGCTCACGTCGGCGAGACGCCAGGGGGAGGAACCGGCGTCGGTCAAAGGGCGCGGATCCGGAGCCGGAGAAGGCGGCAAGCGGCGGGACGAATTGTCCCCGCTCGTCTGACACTGGGCAGGAAGTCTCTGCGGTCCGTCTTCAGGCCAGGAGCAGCCGCCGTACCACGCGCGCCGAGCCCCCGAACGGCGCCAGACTCGCCGCTGGAGAACCAAACTGGCATGAGAAGCCAGCACCGTCTCAGGCAGCGACGGTCGAGATGCCCCTGCTCGCTTGTCTCACGCGTCGCGGCGTCTTTCTCCGGGCCACGACAGGACCCTGCATCGGGTGTAAAGCCGCACCCCCCATGCCTCGAGCTGGCGTCGGCGGGCGTGATTCCATTCTCCTCATCGAAGACGACCGCGACCTGCGCGAGACACTCGCCGAGCTCCTCACAGACGCGGGGCATTCCGTCTTTCTGGCGCAGGACGGGCGCGAGGCGCTCCAGGTCCACCGGGATGAGTCCTGCTCCGGATCGGCCTGTCCAGAGCGACTGGGGCTGGCCCTCAGCGCGCAAGCTCCAAGTCGGCCGTGGATTAACGCATTCGCAGGTGGAACGCAGCTCCCCACGGGGAATCAGCGGCTCGGGCGCCCAGGAGGTGGGTGGCTTCGTTGAGCGCACAAAACCTTCCAGTCTGACCGAACGCGGGCATCTCGACCGAGGCTTCAGCCGCTCGCGCGCACCCGCTACCCAAAGCCGGCAAACCAGAAGGAGAGTCCGAGATGGCTCAAGGGAAGGAGGACACCATGAAATTCGCCGACTTCTCCTTCGGGAAGCTCCGTGTCGATGGCGACAAGTACAAGTACGACCTGGTCATCGACCGCGGGGAGGTCCGGAAGCGGAAAAAGCGCCGCTCCAAGAAGTACCGGGAGCTCTACGGCCACACGCCGCTGTCGCTCGACGAGAACATCCCCTGGAAGTGCAAGCGCCTGGTGGTCGGGACCGGCGGCGGAGCGTTGCCAATCATGAAAGAGGTCCGCCGCGAAGCGAAACGGCGGCACGTCGAACTCATCGCCGTCCCCACGAAGAAGGCCCTCGAGCTCCTGACTCGAGACCTCGCTCGGACCAACGCTGTCCTCCACCTCACCTGCTAGTGGCGCCATGGGCGGTGGATGGGGTGCGTTTCGTCGCCGAACTGGTCGGCGTCGCGGTTCAAGCGGATCACAACGCCGCCCCAAGCGAACCGGCCGCCGTGGTCACCGAGAGCTGCTCGTTCGTGTCGGCGTGCAGGCACGAGCACCGCGGGTCGCCTTCCGGCCGGCCCGCACGAGCTGCGGCACCACGGGGCACGGTGCACTCTAGCGGGGGACGTAGTTCCTGAAGGCAGCAGGCGGTTGCGACTCGACTCGCTCGAGCTCTTTCAGCCTGAGCTGCACGGCCGGAGCTTGGATGTGGGCTGGCTGGCTCTCGACAAAGGCCTTCGCGACGTTCGCGGCAGACGAGGCAGTCGCCTGCGCTTTGTTCGACAGCGCCGCCACCTCGGCGACACGAATATTCGCCCACGCCGTGAGACCAGCACACAGCACGGTTCCGGTCATTGGAACGACGAGGGTAAGCAGCTTCCACGTGCGATCTGGATCGGGCATTCGTTGCAGCCTCCCGCTCCCAGGCGACGGACATAGGCTCGACCTCACCCTGCCCCTTGTCAGGCTTGATCCCCTCCGGGTGTCTCGACATCCCCGGCCAGGAGCGGGCCTTCGTCACCTCAGCAAAGGATGCCTGGCACCACGCCGGCGAGGCCGCCTACGCCCCCCTCGCCGCCGCCCGGTCTTCCGCGGGACGTTCGCCCTGCGCACCGGGTCCGCCGAGCACACCGGAGACTTCACCTCGATGGTCGACTCGTTTCGCAGGGACTCCATGCGCGGCCCTTCGAAAGAGCCGTGAAACTTCTTTCCAGCAGCGCTGGGTCATCGGCGGCGTTCCGGGCATCCCTCGCAATCCGCAGACGCGAGGTGACGTACCCACACCCGCGGTCGGATGCCCGCGAGGCCACGCGAGTTCTGCGTGCTTGCGCCGCCCTCACCATCCCGGCGCAGCTGTTGCTAGCCAGTCGCGGGATGGCGCCTGCCTCCTCCTCCTCCTCACGGCGAACGCGCGCACTCCCCTGGCTGGTGCGA
>JBKPMY010000074.1:0-8703 GCA_046732375.1 Myxococcota bacterium | reverse complement strand
GCTCGGTCCGGGGACCGCGGCCATCCTCTATGGCGATGCCGGCTTCACCGGGACGACCCAGGGCATCGAGGTCGACACGGCCTGTCTCCAGAACACTCCCATCGGGATCGGAACGCGGTCCCTCCAGATCCGTACCGTGCTCCAGGCCTTCTTCGCCACCTCGAGCTGCGAGGGTTGCAACCTGGCGGGCGTGGATCTCACCGACGCCGGCGTGAGCGGAGCGGACCTGACGAACGCCTCGCTGCAAGGCGCCACGCTGAACCACACCGACCTGTCTGGAGCGAAGAGCCTGGCCGGCACGGACTTCAGCGGGGCCACCATCACGTGCAGCAACTTCTCCGGGACGCCCGGTTCGCCGGTCGATCTGACCGGAACCAAGTTTCTCACGGCGATCTTCACCGACGATCGTCCTGGGTGCCGGACGGACCTGTCGTCCACCCAGGTGAGCATCAACTCTCTGCCCGTGACCGCGCTGAGGCAGGGGAGCCTTGCCGGCTCGAGCATCGACTTCGGCGATGCCGGGCTCACCGATTTGCGAGGGTTGAGCTGGCCCGGAGCGACCGTGCAGAACGCCGTGTTCTTCGCCATCGACTTCTCCGGGGGCGATCTTGCCGGCGTCCAGTTCGTCAACACCGTGTTCAACGCCAGCTGCAGCCCGAGCATCTGCAGCCGGAGCTTCCAGAGCGCGATCCTCGACGGGGTCGTCGGGATCAAGGTCACCGGCACCGGCCAGCCCCAGGATTTCACGAATGCGAACTTCAGTCAGGCCAGCCTGGGCTGTCTCTACGACGGCGGCCAGTGCGTCGACCTGAGCGGGACGATGCTCGCCGGCGCTCAGTTTACATCCCGGCATTCCATCCGGACATCGTCTCGTCCGTCGGTCCCGCGGTGACGAGGCTCACCGGAGCGGTGAAGGATGATCCCAGCCTCGGGGCGGACGTCACGAGCCAGCTTCCCCAGCCGGGGGACCAGCCCAACATGGCGCTGACCGGAGCGATGTGGTTCCGCCGGGACGGCGTTTCCTCCGTGGACCAGAGCCCGAGCGCCGGCCTCCAGTCCGGCAGCGGGCCGGCGATGGCCCTGAAGCAGGTCGGCCCCCAGAACGGGCTCACGTTCGCGGCCCCGACGGTGACCCAGAGCGGAAACACGCAGCAGGTAGCGATGGAGCTCTTCAACATCTACGTGCGCTTCCTCGGCGTGTACCTCCAGTTCTACGCGCCCGGCAGCACGACGCCGATGACCCTGAGCTCCATCCCGGAATACGTCGCCGGGACGATCATCTCCGGGCATGACGACGGCTCCGACACTGCGACCGAGATGTTCGTCGGCGTCCTTCCGCCGATGTTCACCGTCCTCGCCATCCCGATCTTTCCCGGATTCATCGACTCCAGCTTCAACCTTCCCGCCTCGGCCAGCACGGTCCGAATCCTCGCCAGCGGGATCGGCGCGGGCGCCAACAACTATCCGGACACGCTGGCCTGCGGCGAGATCATGACCGGGATCATCAACTACGGGGTGACTGCGCTGATGTGCGCGGCGGGAGCAGCCGGCACGTACTCGGCGATCCTGAGGGGGGCGGTTCTTCCGGTCGCCAACATCCTGGCCCAGGAGCTCATCGCGGTGGTGACTGCTGCGATCAGCGGGCACGGGCTCTACACCCCGGGCTTCTGGGAAGCACAGGGCCTGGCGGTGGCGAAGATCATCCTCACCTTCATCGGGCAAGGGGTGCAGACGACGTACATCAAGGCGCTCGTTGCTGCCATCGTCGGGGCGGTGACGGAAGGCACCGCTGAGGACTGCGCCCCCATCGTGGGCTGGATCATGCTGGGAATCTCCATCGCGGTGGGGGTGGCGAACCTCATCGAGACATCCGTCGAGGTCGCGCTCTCACCGTTCACGTACGTGAACGACCTGGTCTTCACCCACGACCTGAGCGTCTCCATCTCGCGGGACAGCAATGCCGGCACGTTCCCGCAGGAGGCGAACCAGTACGTCGTCACCGCGCTCTTCGACGACGGGACTCCTTATGTCCAGACGCTCGCGCTGCCGCAACCCGCTCCCGCCACACTCGATCCTGTCGTGTTCCAGGGCGTTCCGCTCGGTGGAAACGTCAACGTCTCGGTCGCCTTCTACCAGCAGCCGAGCGAGGCGAACGGGCCCCTCCTTCTACTGGCGAAGGGAAGCACCGGGCTGGTCGCCAATAACGCCAGCGCCAGTCCCTCGATCACCATCGACGAGGTGAAGTATCCGATCAACGGCAGCACGGTGTACCAGCACACGCAGAAGACGACGCTCGACTCGGGGGGCAACCACGTGTGGACCCCGACCGATCAGGCACCCACGGCGAACGCGGCCGACTGCGGGACTGCCGGCACGCTGTGCAACTTCCGCGGGATCACCGTCCGGCAGGCGACCGGGGCCGCTCCGGGATTCGTCGGGTATGCGTGGCAGGGCCAGACCAGCGACCCGTCACAGGGCGCGGAATGCGGTGGCGGTGGCCCGGCCCAGCTGGACCAGATGGCCAACCTGAACACCGGCCCCGACGCGCAGGACGAGTACCTGGCCGGACCGTGCGGCCTGAACAATGGTGGAGTGAAGCTCTCCTACAGCCTGCTCACCCATGGGACGAACAATTTCTATCTCGACACGAGCACGGACGTGCTGCACCTGCGGCAGATCGAGCTCTCCCCGCCGAGCTTCGAGCCGCCGTCCGCGAGCAACCCGAGCCCGGCGTCCCAGTCCTGGGGCGTGCTGAACTTCATGCCCGACGCGCTGTTCATTCACCCCGCGGGGCACATCGTCAGCATCAACAACGCCAACCACAAGATGGAGACGCTCAAGATTCCCAACGGACCGCTGCCCGACGGCCAGGCCGCGGTGCAGCTCCTGGCCCAGCCGAAGTGCGGCAAGGGGAGCCGGCCCGGGCTGATGACCTCACCGAAGGCGCTCGCGGTGGCTCCGGACGGGACCATCCTGGTGCTCGAGTCCGGTGCCCCGACGGCGACGCCGCCCTTGCCGGCACGGATCCAGGCCTTCGACATCGGGGGAAACCCCAAGCCGTTCTTCCCGCAGCAGCCGGTGCCTTACGTGCTCGAGCTGACGGCGACGCCCAACTCGGCGGGCTGGGACTACCTGGACATGGCGATCGAGTACGGGGGCTTCATCTATGTCCTCTCGACGCTGCGGGGCGCGAATCGCCTCGACATCTACTCGCCCGCTCAAACGGGGACGACCCCCATCGCGACCACGACCGGATTCAACGCGGCGAAGATCGCCGTCGACTTCTGGCGGAACCTGTACACCCTCAACTACGAGGTCATTCCAACCGCCAGCAACACCCCACCGGGCTTCACCGAGCCCTCGATCAGCCTCTGGGTTCCGAACGATTCCTGCGTCGGGGCCAACTGCACGCCCTGAGCCGATGACGCGCCGCACCACTCCCAGGGAGGGGGCGCGTCGTCGCGGGCGATCCCCTGCGCGAGCAGGGCGTCAGGTTCAGCGCCAGGTGTGCGGCCCCATCGACCGGGTCCGCGCAAAGGGTGCGCCGGAAGCCAGGACCCTGCGGTCCAGTCATCTCTTGACCTGCCAGGAGCGAAAGTTGCACGCTTCGCGGGCTCGCGTCGAGGAGGTCCTCCATGCGACCGCTGAAAGCAGCGCTTCTCTGCGGCCTATCCGCGCTGTCGATCGTGCCGACGGCTTGTTCGAAGGCCGATGATCCCGCAGCAGTCCACCGAGCTCTGGGCAACGACCATGCGCGGAAGCTCGACTGGGCTGCGGCCGCAACGGAGTACGGGCTTTCGGCGCAAGCGAATCCGCGCGACCGCAAGGTGTGGGAACTGAAAGCCAACGCGCACATGCGGCTTGGCCAGTTGCGCGAAGCTGCGGAGAGCCTCGCGAAGCCGGCAGAGTACACGTCGGATCCAAACGAAAAGGCGGAGTCCTATCGACTCGTTGCCGCCATGTACGTCGAGCAAAGAGAATTCGTTGAAGCGGAGAAGGCCTTTACCGAGGCAGTGAAGTTCGATCCGCGCGATGAGAACTCCTTGTCCTGGCTGGGAGAGCTCGCATCCGTCCGCGGCGGCGCCCGCTCGATGAAAGACCCGCCAGATCCGGTCTGGTTGACCAAGGCGATCGCGTACTACGACAAAGTGATTTCAGTGAATCCGGAGAACCTCTTGGCGTATGTCAACAAGCGGATCGCCCTCAACAAGTATGTCGTCGTTGAAGAACAAGAGAGCGCCCTGGCGACTCGCCTCGTTCAGCTCGAGCGGAAGGATGCCTCGAAGGTCGCCGCAGCGCAGACACGCCTCACTGAATCCACCGCGCGAATGGAAGGTTACAAGAAAGAAATCGAGGCGCTGAGCACGAAGATCAAGGAGATCCAGGCCGCCCAGAAGGCGAAGAAGCAGAACGCGACCTGACCGCGCCGGGACTTCACCGGTCGCCGCGCTTTGGAGCACCCAGCGGAGAGCGACCTCGCTCAGACGAGATACCCCCGGAAGAAGAGCTGTCCCATCGCGTCGGCGACCCGCACGAGCCAGATCAGCAGCGGGAGCAGCACCCACACCGGGAGCTCCACCAGCAGCAGCAGGACCGGCAACACCAGCGCGTCGGCGCGGTAGAGGCTCACGCCCCGGCCGGCGAACAGCGGGAAGGCCCAGAAGAGCAGGGCGGTCAGCGCGGCCCAGAGGCGTACCGGGTTTCGCCGGTGCCGGGTCACGACCGCGGTGACCAGCCCGAGCACCAGCAGCCCGAGGACCGTCAGCGCCTGCAGGGCGATGGTCCTGCGCGGGAGATCGTCGGTGAAGACCGGCTCGATCACCGCGAGGAACGCCTCCAGCGGTCGCGCCACCGCGGGCAGCCCCTTCTGGTAGGTGCGGTACCACGCGTCCCAGTGGCCGAGGATCAGCTGCTGGGCCAGCAGCACGAGGAAGAAGCCCGCCGCGGACAGGCCTCCGGCCACGACCGCCGGCCGGAGCGACCGGGTCCTCCACCAGGCCGCGACCGTGTTCGGGATCGCGAGCAGCACGCCCGTGACGTAGGTCATGGCCAGCGCTCCCCCCGCCAGCCCCATCGGCACCCAGCGGCGCCGCGCGAGCGCGCTGCCCGCCAGGACGATGCAGAGGAGCGCGAGCGAGGTCGGGAAGATGGCATGGGCGTAGACCGCGCCGGGGAACACGCCGGCCATCGCCAGGAGGACGAATCCCTTCAGACGCCGCTCCCGGAGCAGCCCATTCCACAGGACGACCAGCATTGCCAGCGCAGCGGTCGCTGACACCCAGACGCCGGCCGTCTCCCGCCGGAGCCCCAGCGCGAGCAACGGCCGGAGCAGCCAGGGATACAGCGGGAACCAGGCCGAGTTCCCGCACGCGTCGCGGGGACGGCCGCCGAGCCGGGCGCAGGAGAAGAGCTCCCAGCCGCGGCTCGCGATGTCCAGGTAGTGGCCGCTGTCCCACCGCCGCCAGGTGAACGGGTTCCCCGTGTCCCAGCCCACCTGCGCCGCGGACATCGCGAACAGCCACCGCACCCCGGCGAACACCAGCAGCGGCGGCAGGAGCGCCGCGGCCAGCCGGAGTCCGGGGCGAATCCAGCGCCGCGGTGTGCTCGGGCCGAGCCCGTCCCCTCCTGTCACCCGTGCACCTTCACCAGGACATCGAACCCTAGAAGAGTCGTCCACCCCAGGCCACGTCCCGGTGTGCCCGATGCAGCCGTCGGCCGGCTGTGGTCTAAGCGAAGCCGCCGTGGAACGTCCTGCGCCAGCGCTGATCAGCGTGGTCATCCCGATGTTCAACGAGCAGGAGTCGGTCCGTCCCCTGCTCGAGCGCCTCGAGACGACCCTCCGGCCCCTCGGGATCCCCTTCGAGATCGTCGCCGTGGACGACGGCAGCCGGGACGGCACGCGCGAGCGGCTGCTCGCCTTTCCGCCGCTCGCCCGAGAGCTCAGCGTCGTCTGCCTCTCGCGGAACTTCGGCCTGGAGGGAGCCATCGAGGCCGGCCTCCGCCAAGCCCGCGGCGACGTCGTCGTCCTCATGGACGCGGATCTCCAGGACCCGCCCGAGCTCATTCCCACCCTGCTCGACGCCTGGCGGAATGGCGCGGAGGTCGTCTTCACCACCAAGCGCACTCGCGCGGAGCCGCTCGCTCGCCGGGCGGCCTTCGGGGGCTTCCATTTCCTCTACCATCGGCTCGCGCGCATCCCCTCGCCACTCGGCGCGGGAAACTTCTCGCTGATCGATCGCGCGGCGCTCGAGGCGATGCTCGCGCTGCCCGAGCGCTCCCGGTACCTCCCCGGGCTGCGCTACTGGGTGGGCTTCCGCCAGGTGGAGGTCGCTTACGACCGGCCGGAGCGCGCCGCGGGCCGGCCGAGCATGAGCTTCTCCAAGCTGCTCAAGCTCGCGCTCGACGGGATCTTCGGCTTCTCCTACCTCCCGCTCCGTCTGGCGACCCTGCTCGGCGCACTGGCGTGCACGCTGGGCCTCCTCCTCGTTGCCTGGGTGCTGGTGGAGCGATTCATCACCCACACCGCGATCCTCGGCTGGCCGTCGCTCATGATCGCCGTCTGCTTCCTCGGCGGCGCGCAGCTGGTCTCCATCGGAATCCTGGGCGAGTACCTGAGCCGGGTGTTCGACGAGGTGCGGAGGAGGCCGAACTACATCGTTCGCGACGTGCTGCGGCCCTCGGCGGGCGTCGGCACCGAGGCCGAGCCTCCGCCCGTCAACCTCCAGACGCGGCGAGGGGGGAGATAGTTTGCTGCAGAAGCTGCGGAGGTGGACGCCCCAGCTCGTCGCACTGGCTTACCTCGTGCTGGCGTTGCCTCTCCTTCCGCTGCACGGGGTGACCTACGACGCGCCGGCGCTCTACTACGCCGGCGACCGGACCCTCTTCTTCCTGACTCATCCGCGGTTGCACCATGCGCTGTACTTCCCGCAGCGCGAGGAGCCCCCCGGGTTCCGCTCCTTCTTCTCCCGGGACGACGAGTGGGAGGACCCGATGCGCTATCCGGTCCTTCCCGGGCTCATCGCGGCCGTGGTCTCGGCGGTGGTGCACGACGGCCTCGGGCTGCTCGATCCCGCCGCCGGCCATCACCTCGGTCTGGTACTCCTGAACGCCCTCGCCCTGGGCCTCTTCGCCCACTACGCCATCCGGTTCCTCGGCTTCCGCGCGGGCCTCTTCGCGGCCGTGGCGCTGATGCTCTTCCCCTCGGCGTTCGGGCACGCCTTCAACAATCCCAAGGACTGGCCCTGCGCGATGTTCTACGGGCTGGCGGTCCTCGCCGCGGGAGAGGGCCTGCTGACCGGCCGCGTCCGCGACGTTCTCGCCGCAGGGCTGTTCCTGGGCTTCTCGCTGGCGGCGAAGCTCAACGGCGTCTTCGTCCTGGCCACCATCGGCCTCTGGGCTCCGCTGGTCTGGTTCGCGCGGATCCGCCACTCGTCGCCGGCCGAGAAGTACCGCCTCCTCGCGGCCTGCCTCGCGGCGCCCTACATCGCCGGCCTGGTGTTCCTGATCTCCTGGCCCTGGCTCTGGGACGCCTTCCCCGACGGCACGTTCGATCGGCTGGGCCGGTACCTGAGCTTCATGTTCGGGTACGGGGTGAGCCCGCGGACCAGCTGGACCTTGCATCCGCTGAAGTGCCTGCTGTTCATGACCCCGCCGGTGATCCTGCTCGCGTCGCTGGTCGCGCTGGTCGCCTGGATCCGGAGGAGAGAGCCCGACGTGACGCTCCGGGTGGCGCTGCTCGTGATCTGGGCCGGCCTTCCGTACCTGCGGAGCATGATGCCGCACTCGAACTTCTACGACGCCAACCGCCACTTCATCGAGTACGTGCCGGGACTGTGCGCGCTCGCCGGCTGGGGCTTCGCGCAGCTCCTGGACGTGGTGGGGGAGTGGGCGCGCAGGGCGAGCGCCGCGCTCGGGACCGAGAGAGCACAGAGAGCGCTGCGGGTCGGGCTCTGCGGACTCGCGGTCGTCTCCCTCCTCGTGCCCCTGCTGCGGTACGCACCGTTCGAGACCGCCTACTTCAATTTCCTCACCGGCGGCCTCGGCGGCGCCCAGGCGCGGGCGCTGTTCCGGATGCCGCCTCCCACCGATCCCCGGTCCGACGGCACAGAGGGGGACTACTGGTACCAGTCGATGCGGGTGGCCTTCGTCGAGGCGGCGAAGCTCGTCCCCACGCCCGCCACCCTCGTCCTCTGCAGCGCCCCGACGGTCCTGGGCCAGGCGAACCTCACCGGCCAGACGTTCCGCCTGGTGCGGATCGACAGCCCGGAGGCCCGGACGGCTCCGATCGTCTGGGTCTCGCCGCGGGAAAACGGAGGCTGCGGGTGGAGGCAGGTGCGGGCGCTGGAGAGTGAGCGGCCGGTTCTTCTCCGGGTGGAGCGGGGCGGCGGGCTCATCTTCGAGCTCCTCGGTCCTCGCTCGGACCGCCCGCTCGAGCCCGTGTCAGCGGCCAACGCGTACACCGGAGGTGCCCGGCGTTAATCCTGCCGGAACGTCACCCTGGCGGTTACTCTCCCCAGCCTCCATGTCGAAGCTGAAGATCCTGCTGCTCGAGTCCATTCACCCCATCGCCGACGAGCTCCTCACGGCGGAGGGGTTCGAGGTCCACCGCGCCGACGGCGCCCTCAGGGAGGACCAGCTCAGCGAGCGGCTGAAGGGCATCCACCTGCTCGGGATCCGCAGCAAGACCCAGGTCACCAGGCGAGT
>JBKPMY010000073.1:0-9556 GCA_046732375.1 Myxococcota bacterium | reverse complement strand
GCCCTCCACCGGGCGCGCGCGGGAGAGCGAGCCGTGCCCCTTCCCGGGGTCGAGGCGGCCGGCGGCATTGGCCCCTGGTTGCAGCAGCTCCAGGGATACGCCCGGGCAAGCTTCGGGGGGCGCCACCAGCTGGTCGAGTGGGACGCCCGACTCAAGAATTCGCTGGGGCTCAGCCGGAGCTACGGTGCCGACGTCACCCGGGGCCGCGACGGCTGGCTCTTCTACAAGGTGCACCGCGGGACGCAGGGGGTGAGGCCCGCGGTCCCCTTCTCGACGACCGAGCTCGACCGGTGGGTCCGCACGCTGGACAGCCACCGCCGGCTGGTGGAGGCGCAGGGGGCCGCCTTCCTCGTGGTGGTCGCGCCGGACAAGGAGACCATCTACCCGGACCTCCTCCCGCCGGAGCTTCCCGCCGCCCAGCCAATCTCGCGGCTCGATGCGCTGACCGCACGACTCCGCGACGCCGGGGTGACGGTGGTGGACCTGCGCCCGTCGCTCCGGTCGGCCCGTGCGCCCGGGAGCCCCTTTGCCCGCTGGCCCCTGTACTGGAAGACCGACACCCACTGGAACGCTCTGGGGGCGCTGCTCGCCACCCGGCCTCTCCTGGCCGAGCTGAAGGCGCGCTTCCCCGGCGTGCACGTGCCGGCCGACGAGGAGGTCGAGGTCCGGGCCACGGCCGCGCCGGCCGGCGACCTGGCCCGGATGCAGGGGCTCCAGGACGTCGCGGCGGACCTGCGCGTCGATGCCCACCTCCGGAGGGAGCGCTGCCCGGAGGCGGCCGGGTATGACCTGGACGGCAGCCCCCGCGTCACCCAGCGGCTCTCGTGTCCCGGCTCCCCGGTCCGGCAGGCGCTCGTCCTCCACGACTCGATGATGGTGGCGATGCTCCCCGCGCTCGCGCCGGCGTTCGAGCGCTCCACCTGGACGCGCCAGGCGGTGCTCGATCCGGCCATGCTCGCCGGTGAGGCTCCGGAGTTGGTCATCTTCGAGGTGGTGGAAAGGACGCTGTGGGAGGGCCTGCCCGGGTGGTGACCTCCACGACCGCGCTGCTCGTCGCGCTCCTCGTCCTCGGACTCCTGGTGGGGAGCTTCCTGAACGTGGTGATCGCCCGCGTTCCGCACGGCCAGTCGATCGTCCGCCCCGGTTCGCGGTGCCTCCACTGCGGGCACGTCCTCTCCTGGTACGAGAACGTGCCGCTCCTCTCCTGGATGGTGCTCCGCGCCCGCTGCCGGAGCTGCAAGGCTCCCATCTCGGTCCGTTACCCGGCGGTGGAGCTGCTGACCGGAGTGCTCTTCCTCGCCGGCGGGTGGGCTTTCGGCTGGAGCTGGGAGCTCCTCCGGGCCCTGATCCTGGTCGGGTTCCTGGTGCCGCTGGCGCTCATCGACCTCGAGCACTGGATCGTCCCCATCGCCGTCACCGTGGTGGGGACGGTGGCGGGGGTTCTGAGCGCGCTGCCCCTGGGGCTCCCGGTGCTCGTCGAGTGCGCGATCGGCGCCGCCGCGGGCTTTCTCGTCTTCTGGGCCCTGGAGCGCGTCGCGCTGGTCCTGGTGGTGAAGGGGATCCGCCCGCCGCTGCGCCGCCTCCGGGCAGCGGTCGCCCGGGCGCGAGGCGAGGCGCCGCCGGAGCCCGAGCCCGACCCCACCGAGGCCCTCGGGGCCGGCGACAAGTGGCTCATGCTCCTCATCGGGAGCTACCTCGGGTGGCGCCCGCTCTTCGGCGTCCTGCTCCTCAGCGCGGTGCAGGGCGCGGTGGTGGGGACGACGCTCCTCCTGATCCAGGGCCGCGCCGGCTCCGAGCCGCCGCCCCCCGGTGCGCCGGCCACCGAGGACGGCTGGGAGCCCGAGGCGACCGCGCTTCCCTACGGGCCGTGGCTCGCCCTCGCCGCGCTGGAGATCGCCCTCCTCGGGCCGTGGCTGGCCGAGTCCTTCCCCTCGCCGCTGGTGGCGCTGGTCACCGGTCGGCCGTGGGTTCCGCCATGAAGATCCGGATCGCGGCGATTGCCTTCCTGCTCGCGGTGCTTGCCACTGGCATCACCTGGCTCTCCTTCCAGCCGGTGCTCCTCCGGCTGGTGGAGGCGCTCCGGGCCGCCGCGCCGACCGGGACCCCGTCACGGCACGTGCTGGAGACCGCCCAGGAGTTCCTGCCGCTCTACCTCGGGCTGGACCTGCTCATCGTCGTGCTGGTCGCGTTCGGGGTGCTCTACTTCACCGTGGCGCGGCCGCTGGGCGCGGTGGAGCGCGAGATGCAGGGTCTGGAGCGCCTGGACTGGGCTCCGGAGGAGGGGAGTGGAGGCCCCTTGCTGAGCCGGTTTCAGGCCAGCCTCCGGAGGACCGCCGCCGCGCTGCAGGCCGAGCGCGGGCTCACTCGCACGCAGCTGGCGGAGCTCGCCGCGGCCAACGAGCGCCTCACCCTGGCCCAGGCCGAGCTGGTCGCCAGCGAGCGGCTGGTCACGGTGGGACGGCTCGCCGCCGGCGTGGCGCACGAGATCGGGAATCCACTCTCGGGGGTGCTGGGCTGGCTGAGCGTCGCGCAGTCACGGAGCGCCGGGGATCCCGAGCTCACCGGTTACCTCCGGGAGCTGGAAGCCGAGGTGCGGCGCATCGACGGTATCGTCCGGAGCCTGCTCGACCTGGGCCGGCCGGCCCGGCCCCAGCTCCGCCCGGTTCCAGTGGCCGAGCTGATCCGGAACGCGGCCCGGCTCGTCGGCTCCGGACCCGAGTTCCGCGAGGTCGCGGTGGAGACCGACGTCGATCCGGGCGTGGTGGCGCTCGCAGATCCGGGCCCGCTGAGCCAGGTGGTCATCAACCTCTTGATCAACGCCGCCCAGGCCATCGGCGGGCCGGGGACCATCCGGGTGGTGGGTGGGTCCGAGGCGGGGCGGGTGCGCATCGAGGTCCTGGACTCCGGTCCAGGGGTCCCCGCCGAGCTGCGGGATCGCATCTTCGAGCCGTTCTTCACCACCAAGTCGGGCGGGAAGGGCACCGGGCTTGGGCTCGCGGTGAGCCAGCATCTGCTGCGGGCGATGTCGGGAGACATCTCCGTGGGCGAGTCACCGCACGGTGGAGGAAAATTTACCGTCAGCTTGCCGGCCGCCTGAATGGGCGGTCGGGACTCGCCAGGGCGCTCCGACGTGGGAGAATGACCCTCGCACCCCGATGTCAATCCTTCGATCGGTCCTCGTCGCGGACGACGAGGCCTCGCTCCGCCACGTGCTCACGCTGGTCCTCCAGGGGCAGGGCTACGAGGTCCGGGCGGTCAGCAACGGCGAGGAGGCGCTCGCCGAGCTGGACACCCGCGACTACGACGCGGTCATCTCCGACGTGCGGATGCCGAAGGTGGACGGGCTCACGGTGCTGCGAAAGGCGCTGGCTCGCCAGCCGGACCTCACCTTCGTGGTGATGAGCGCCTACGGGCAGCCGGATGCGGCGCTGGAGGCGGTAGCCGCGGGCGCGTTCGACTACGTCAGCAAGCCATTCAAGCCCGAGGAGGTCGTCCTCGTCCTGAAGAAGGCCGAGGAACGTCGCCGGCTCGTCAGCGAGAACCGGCGCCTGCGGCGCTCGGGCGCGGAGCGGGGTCCGCTGGACCGCATCGTGGGCAGCTCCGAGACGCTGAAGCAGCTGCAGAAGCAGATCCTGAAGCTGGCGCCGGTCTCGACCACCGTGCTCATCACCGGAGAGAGCGGGACCGGCAAGGAGCTGGTCGCGCGCGCTCTCCACGAGCTGTCCCCGCGCGCGGCACTGCCTTTCGTCCCTGTCAACTGCGGCGCGATCCCGCCAGGCCTCGTGGAGTCGGAGCTGTTCGGCCACGCCCGCGGTGCCTTCACTGACGCGCGCTCCGCAAAGCGAGGGCTCTTCGCCGAGGCCGACGGAGGAACGCTGCTGCTCGACGAGGCGGGGGAGCTTCCCCCGGCGGCGCAGATCAAGCTGCTGCGCTTCCTCCAGGAAGGGGAGATTCGCGCAGTCGGTGAGAATCGCTCCGAGCGAGTGGACGTGCGGGTCCTGGCGGCGACGCACCGGGATCTCGGAAAGCTGGTGGAGAAGGGCGAGTTCCGGGAGGACCTCTACTACCGGCTCAACGTGGTGAACCTCACCATTCCCCCGCTCCGTTCGCGGCGCGAGGACGTCCTCCAGCTCGCCCATGCGTTCCTCCTGCGGTTCAACCGCGAGCTGAACCGCCAGGTGCCAGTGACCGGGTTCGAGCCGGGAGCGGAGGAGCTGCTCCTCTCCTATTCCTGGCCGGGCAACGTCCGCGAGCTGGAGAACGCCGTGGAGCGGGCGGTGCTGCTGGCCGAGGGGAACCTGGTCGAGGTCCAGAACCTGCCGGAGCGGATCTGGTCCAGCCCGCGCCCGACCGAGCCCGCGCCGCCGGCGCGGTCGACCTCCCACGAGGACCTCTCGCTCAAGCGCGCCATGCGCTCGCTCGAGGAGCGCTACATTCGTGCAGCACTCCGCCGGACCCGGGGAAACCGCACCCGGGCTTCGGAGCTGCTGGAGATCAGCCACCGGGCCCTGCTCTACAAGATCAAGGAGTACGGGATCGACGCGGATGCCGAGGGTGAGCTGGGATGAGGCACGGCCGACCCGGTGTCCTGCGCGTACAGAGGCCCCTCTTTGACGCATCAAACAGGGATGTAAGAGCAGAACCCACGAATTGCGCAGCCGCGGATTTCGCGGGGATACTCGTCGCTCGCGGTGCAATTCCGGAGGGCGCGATGGCGCGCGGCAAGCGCAACGACGTCCAGCGTCTGCGTGAGGAACAGCTGATGTCCAAGGCCGAGCTCGCCCGCCGGGCGGGAGTCTCGGTGCTCACCATCGACCGCGTGGAGCGCGGAGCCGAGTGCCGGGTGGACACCAAGCGGAAGATTATCCTCGCCCTCGGATTCACCGTGGAGGACCGGCGCAAGGTCTTCCCCGACGGCAGCTCGGAAGGAGCGCGGTGATGGCGAAGGGAAAGCTCGCCATCGGGCTCGACATCGGATCGACCTCGGTGAAGATGATCCAACTCCGAGAAACGCGGCGGCGCGGCGAGGTCGTCTACTCGCTGCAGAACTTCGGCATGAAGCCGCTGCCTCCCGAGGCCATCGTGGACAACGCGCTGATGAACTCCACGGCCATCGTCCAGGCCATCCAGGAGCTCATCGGCGAGCTGCGGATCAAGCAGAAGGAGACGGCGATCAGCGTCTCCGGCCACTCGGTGATCATCAAGAAGATCCAGATGCCGCAGATGTCCCCCGCGGAGCTGGACGAGTCCATCCAGTGGGAGGCGGAGCAGTACATCCCCTTCGACGTGAAGGACGTGAACATCGACACCCAGATCCTCTCCACCGACGGCTCGGCGGCGACCGGCCAGATGGATGTGCTCCTGGTGGCGGCGAAGAAGGACATGATCAACGACTACACCACCGTGGTCAGCGAGGCGGGCCTGCTCCCGGTGGTGGTGGACATCGACTCCTTCGCCGTCCAGAACATGTTCAGCGCCAATTACGAGAGCGCGGACTCCGAGACGGTGGTGCTGATCAACGCCGGCGCCTCGGTGGTGAACATCAACATCCTCGATCGCGGTGTGACCGTCTTCACCCGCGACGTGACCATCGGCGGGAACCAGTTCACCGAGGAGATCCAGAAGCAGCTGAACGTCTCCTACGAGGAGGCGGAGGCGCTGAAGATCGGCGGCGGGCGCAGCGAGTCCGATGCCGTGGTGCCCCAGGAGGTCGAGCGGGTGATGGCTGGCGTGGCCGAGCAGGTCGCCGGCGAGATCCAGCGCTCGCTGGACTTCTACGCCGGCACGGCTGCGGACACGAAGTTCTCCAAGGTCTACCTCTCGGGCGGCACGGCGAAGATCCCCGCGCTTTTCAAGACCATCGAGGCGCGGGTGGGCGTGCCGGTGGAGATCGCCAACCCCTTCAAGAACGTGGTCATCGACAGCCGCCGCTTCGATCCCGGCTTCATCATGGACGTCGCGCCCATGGCGGCGGTGGCGGTCGGGCTGGCGCTGCGCCGGCCCGGGGACAAGCTGGTGTGAGGAGGGTGCGGCGATGATGATCCACATCAACCTCCTCCCCGTCCGGCAGGAGAAGAAGCGGGAGGTCGGACGGCAATTCCTGGTCGTCGTGGGCGGGGCGCTGTTCATCACCCTGATCGGAAACTGGCTCTGGTACGACAGCCTGGCTTCGGAGGAGAAGAAGAACGCCCAGCGCATCGCCGCCACCCAGGCCCGCATCGCGGAGCTGGAGAAGGTGATCGGCGAGGTGGACAAGATCAACGCCCGGAAGAAGGACGTCCAGAACAAGCTGGCGATCCTCGCCGACCTGCGGAAGCAACGGAGCGGTCCGGTACGGATGCTGGACGCGCTCTCCACCGCCATCCCCAAGAAGGTGTGGCTCACCCAGTTCGACGAGAAGGCCAACGCGGTGAAGATGACCGGCAAGGCCGCCAGTCACGAGGACGTGGCGGAGTTCATGCGCGCCCTCCAGAGCATCGTCTGGACGCCGCGGGGCATGGGCCGGCTCATCGAGCAGAAGCGGGATGCCGCCACCGCCCGGGTGGAGCTGGTGGGTGGTGAGGGAGCGGTGGAGGATTTCCCGACCTCGTCGATCTCCAACTTCTTCACCCGCGTGGACCTCAAGAAGGCGGAGTCGAAATCGGGTGGCAGCAGCGCAGCCGCCGCTGGCGCACCCCGCATCGTGGAGTTCGAGATCAACATGAGCTCGAACTACGCCATCTAGGACCTCCATGGACGAGCTCATCGAACGAGTCCTGAAGGCACCTCCCCTGCAGCGCTGGGGCGGCCTGGCCGGCGCCCTGGTCCTGATCACGGTCCTCAACTACTTCCTCCTGGTCAGCCCGGAGCTGGGCAAGCTCGAGCAGCAGCTTGCACAGCAGCGGCAGCTCGACTCGCAGCTGCAAGAGAAGTCGGAGATCGCCCAGAATCTCAACGAGCGCCGCCGGGAGATGGACGTCCTCCAGCAGAAGCTGGACGAGGCGCTGTCCGAGCTGCCCGAGTCGGCGGACCTCGACGAGCTCCTGGCGCAGCTGAACGAGATCGGCCGGAAGAGTGGGCTGGAGATCTCCACGGTGGAACCTGCGCCCGAGGAGGCGGCCCAGATCTACGTGAAGATTCCGATCAAGATGGCGCTGACCGGGAACTACCACGAGGTCGCGATGTTCCTGCAGTCGCTCGCGAACCTCCGGCGCATCGTCAACGTCAACAACATCAACCTCGGGACGCCGACGCTCAAGGCGGAGAAGGTGGTCCTCAACACCTCCTTCGTGGCCACCACCTTCCGGTTCCTCGACCCGAAGTCGCAGGCCGACGCGGCGAAGAAGGCCAAGCAATGAGGACCGCACACACGCACCTGTGGATCCTCGGCTGCGCCGGCGCGCTCCTGGCGGCGTGCGGGAGCACCTCGGCACCTCCGCCCGCGACGGCCGCCAAGGCCCCCCCGCCCAAGCCAGCCGCGGCGGCCACTCAGACCGGTCCCCAGGGTCCGGGGTACGTCTACAACCCCATCGGCAAGCGCGACCCCTTCCGGAGCCCCGAGACCGAGCCCGCCACGCAGGCGGCCCTGGCCAGCGCCACCTGCACCGAGCCGCTCTGCCGGTTCGACATCGACCAGCTCGTTCTTGTCGCGGTGGTGAGCGGAGACGCCAACCCGCTGGCGATGGTCCAGGACCCCGCCGGCCGCGGCTACTTCGTGCGGCGAAACACCCGGGTGGGGCGCCAGGGCGGCAAGGTCACCCAGATCCTGAGCGACGCGGTGGTCATCACCGAGTACTTCACGACCCCCGACGGAAAGACCACTGCCAACCCCGTCACCCTGGCCATCAAGACCGAGAAGGTTCCCGAGCAGGAGACCGATCTCGCGACCGGGAAGACCTATTGAGGCTCCTGTGGAGAGACCCGTGATGCGCACCAAGAGCGCAGTACTCCTCGTCGGGTGGCTGGCGGTCCTCGCCTCCGGCCCGACCCTGTCGGCCGAGCCGAATGTGCTCCGGGACGTCCGCCTCGAGGCCACGCCCACGGGAGCCCGGGTCGTGGTGACCGGCTCCCGCGCGCCGATCTTCACCGTGTTCCGCCTCGGCGGCCCCGACCGGCTGGTGATCGACGTGACCTCCGCCGACGCGACGGCCATTCGCGGCGCCCGCGAGGGCCAGGGCCCGATCACCGGGATCAACGTCTCCCAGTTCACCGATTCCACCAGCAGCATCGGCCGCGTGCTGGTCACCCTCCGGGAGGCGAAGAGCTACGACGTCAAGGCCGACGGGAACCTCCTGCTGATCTCGGTACTGGGAGAGGGCGCGAGCCCGGCGGCGGTCGCGCAGGCGCCCGCTGCTGCGCCGAAGTCCGCGGCCCCGGCGGCGACCCCACCCCCGGCCGTGGCCGTTGGTCCCGTTGCCGCCGCGACGAGCTCCACGGACGTGGTCACCGTGGCGCGGGAGAACCGGCCGGTGAAGAGCCCGGCCCACCGGCTCACCGCCGCCCGGGCCCAGGGGAAGGCGCTCCAGCTCTCGTTCGATGGCGAGGTGCGAGGCTACGAGCTGCTCCGGCTCACCGGACCGAGCCGCCTCGCCCTGGATCTTCCGGGGGTGAAGCTGGCCACCTCGGTGCGCAAGGCGTCGGGAGGCCCGTTCGCCACGTTGAGGGCCGGAGCCCACCCGGACAAGGTGCGGCTGGTGGTGGACGTGGAGCCGGCGCTCGAGGGTCGGGTCGCGTTCACCAAGAATGGTCTTCGCTGGGACGTCTCCGCGCCGGCCCCCGCCTCGCCGGCGGTGGCGTCGAGCTCTGCACCTGCCGCTTCCGCGGGCGGCAAGAGCGACCTCCAGGATGGAGAGGTGGAGATCGACGGGCGGCGGGTGATGACCGCTCCGGCGGCCGTGGCGGCCGCCAAGACGCCGGGGGAGATGATCGACCTCGGCTTCGTCGAGTCCTCACGCGGAGGTCGGATCCAGATCAAGCTCAGCCGCGCCGCCGAGTTCCAGGTGGACCGACCGGACGACCGCGGCGCGGTCCTCACCCTGACCGGGGTGAAGCTGCCGAAGCGGCTGGAGCGCAGCCTCGACACCTCCGCGCTCGAGACGCCGATCAAGATGATCAGCACCTTCCCCGTCCCCGGCGATGGCCAGCGAGTCCGGGTGGTGGTGGCCGCGGACGGAGCGCTCACCGAGCGGGCCGAGCGCACCTCGGAGGGCCTGGTCTGGCACCTCGAAGCAAAGGGCACCAGGACCGAGGAGGTCGCGGTCTCCAACCGGACCGCCGGCTTCACCACCGAGCCCGCCGTCGTCGCCGCGCAGACCACCACCGGCCGGACCCGCTACGTGGGGAAGAAGGTGTCCTTCGAGTTCAAGGACATCGACATCCACAACCTGCTCCGGGTCATTGCCGAGGTGAGCAAGAAGAACATCGTCGTTGCCGACGACGTGAACGGGAAGATCACCATCCGGCTCCGGAATGTGCCCTGGGATCAAGCCCTGGACATCATCCTGGCGAGCAAGGGTCTGGGGAAGGAAGAGATCGGGGACATCATCCGCGTCGCTCCCCTGAAGACCCTGGAGGAGGA
>JBKPMY010000072.1:0-11112 GCA_046732375.1 Myxococcota bacterium | reverse complement strand
GCTTGTAGGTGACCTTGACCGGTTTCTTGTCCTTGTCCGGTCCCTCGTAGGTGATCTGGTCCGTGTTCGGTTCCCAGGTCCAGGAACGGGCGAGCTTCAGCCCAGGCAGGTCGAGGTGGAACGTGTACCGGATCGCGTCGACCTGACCGAACGAGTCGAAGCCGTAGGTCTTCGCGATCTCGTCGGCGATCGGTGGGCGTTGCTGCGCCGACACCGATGCCAGCGGACAGAGCATTCCAAGGAGAAAAGCGCCGATCAGGGGAATCCGGCTCGCCTTCGTCATCGATGGCCTCCCTGCGGCGGCTCGGAAGCACGTGACGCCCTGAATGAGCGGCGGGGCTGTCGGCGCGCCGGCGGAGCCCCCGTAGCCTACTTCCCCGGTCTGCTCAACGGGATTGACGAGCGCAGCTACGCGCATTGCGCATCACGTCTGCATCGCCTATCGAAGGCGAGGCCTACGAGGTCCCGAATCCGTGATCCCTGGCGAAGACGATCGCCTGGGCCCGGCTCCAGACTCCCAGCTTGTCGAAGAGATTGGACAAGTGATTCCGGACGGTCTTCTCGCTGAGGGAAAGCCGTTCGGCGATGTCGGCATTCCCCAGCCCCTCGGTGAGCAACGCCAGCACCTCGCGCTCGCGCGCGGTGAGCCGGCCGAAGATCGGGTCCTCCCCCACCCGTCGTCCAAGGCCGGTGAAGTCCAGGACGGCGCTCCGGAAGCGCTCCCACGCCGGTTCCGCCTCCAGGAGGATGTGGTTTTTCGAGTCGAGCTCGACGAACTCCGCCCCGGGAATTGCCGAGGCGATGAGGCGGCCCTCGGCCAGAGGCACGACCTGGTCGTCCCGGGCGTGGGCCACCAGCGTCGGCGTCCGGACCCGCTCCAGCAGCTCGACGACGTCGGCCTTTCCGCGTGCTTCCATCAGCTGCGCGGCGATCCTCGGAGAGGCCGTCTTGCGGCAGAGCTCGTTGAACCAGTGCATCTGCTCCTCGGTGGCCCCGGGAACGAAGCGTGAGGTGAAGACCTGCCGGAAGGTGGGGTTGTCCTGCCCCCACCCGAAGCGGATCAGGTCGGTGATGGCCTGGTAGGTCCGGAGGGCGTCCGGATCCCCTCGACGGGTCCAGCCGCGAGCATACGGTCCGTAGAGGAGCAGGTGGGAGACCCGGTCGGGATACCGGGCGGCGAACGACACCGCGGCGACCGCGCCATGGGAGATCCCCAGGAGGATGAAAGGCTCTCGAGGGGCGACCGCCGCCACCACCGCTTCCAGATCCCCGATCCATCGATCCGGGGAGAGGTCACCCACGTTCCAGTCGCTCATCCCGCATCCGCGCTCGTCGTACCGGACATGGCGGAAGTGCGCGGAGAGGAAGCGAAGCCAGTGTCCCCACACGGGGCTCTCCCACTCGTACTCGAGATGGGTGAGCCAGTTCGAGGCCTTGATCAGCAGCGGGCCGGTCGAGGCGTCGGCCCAGGCGAGCCGCACACCATCGGTCGTGCGAAGGTACTGGATGCGCTGTCGCGGCCGCTTCTCCACGGGGCCCTTCCATCGATACCCGGGACGATTGTCCCGCGATCGGATGCCGAAAACAGCCCCATCCGGGACAGGACTCCCATGGTGACGACCACGGCCCCCGCGCATGGTGCTCCCCAGGAGGACACACCATGCTGAGCCACACGTACGACTATCATTCAATTCTGGAAATTTCGGAGCGGATCGACTGGAAGATCGAGGAGGTCATCGGCGGACGGACCTTCGATTTCTCCCGCCCGTTCCTGCCGGAGGCGCTGGCGGGCGTCGCGGGCATCCGCTGCCTGAATGAGCAGGAGAAACTGAAGCTCAACCAGATCCGCGGCTTCACCTACCTGTCCCTGTTCGGCCTGGTGGAGGAGTACATCGTCCCCTCGGTGCTGGACCAGGTTCGCGACGGCGTTCCCGGGGAGTCGGATGAGCGGCGGGCGCTGCTCCGCTTCGCGCAGGAGGAGGCGAAGCACATCGAGCTCTTCCGGTGGTTCGTCCGGGAGTTCGAGTCCCGCTCCGGGATGGAGTGCGGCGTGATCGGTCCGGCCCGGGACATCGCCGCCGCGATCCTGGCCCATTCTCCGCTGGGAGTGTTCGTGACCACCCTGCACATCGAGTGGTTCACCCAGAAGCACTACGTGGAGTCGGTGAGGAACAACGCCGCGGAAGGCCTCGATCCACTCTTCTGCAGCCTCCTCAAGCATCACTGGATGGAGGAGAGCCAGCACGCGAAGCTGGACACCCTGATCGTCGACAAGATCGCCTCGAGCCTGCAGCGCGCGGAGATCGAAAAGGCGATCGACGACTACATGGACATCGGCAAGCTGCTCGACGGAGGACTCCAGGCGCAGGTCCGGATGGATCTGGACAGCCTGGAGAAGGCCATCGGGCGCGTCCTCGCAGCCGACGAGCGGGCGGAGATCGAGGCCGCGCAGCTGAAGAGCTACCGCTGGACCTTCCTCCTGAGCGGGATCACCCACCCCAACTTCGATCGGAGCCTCCGGGAGCTGAGCCCCGACGGACACCGGCGCGTGGGAGAGCTGGCCGCCGCGCTCAGCTGACACCCCCAGAGCGGTTTCACCGGGGCTGGAACCCCGCGCCAGTGGGGCCGCTCTCACACCGGGTGCACTTGCCTGCACAGCGGGCGACCGCCGGGGTCGGGCTAACGGGAACCGTTCACGCTGGCCAGGAGGTCCTTCATCTGGATGGGCTTCGCGAGTACCCCGACGACGCCGGGGAAGTGCTCCGCGGCCCTGACGTTCGGATCGCCGGAGACGAGCAGGACGCGCACGTCTCCCGCCGATGGATGCATCTTCAGCTGCTCGAGAAACTCGAGGCCGTCCATTCTCGGCATGTGGAGGTCCAGGACGACGAAACACGGGCGCTCCTTCACCAGCGAAAGAAGCCGGAAGGCCTCCACGCCGTCAGTCGCCTCGTTGACCTCGAGCCCCGCGCCACGGAGTGCTTCCGCGCATGCCTGGCGGACACCCGAATCGTCGTCGATCAAGAGCACACCGGCCATGGAAGACCCTTCCCGGAACTCCTGCGATCAGGCTGGTTTGCCGAGATGGCGTGCCACGTCCTTCGCCATCACGCCGACCTTGTCTACCGCGGCCCTGAGCTGATCGGGCGTCACTCCGAACTTGCCGCTCCAGTATTCGAGTTCATGGCGCTCATGGACGTTGATCCGGTCCCGGTCCTGCTTCCCAGCCTTCGTCCTGTCGTCTGCCATGTGGAACCCTCGTGGCGGGAAGGTGGTGGCTTGCCCCCGCGCAGGCAAGCGGGCTTGGTCGAAAGTCGGGTTGCCCCGCCGACCCACTTCGCCAGGGCCAGTTCCGCATCTCGGGTCTGGAAGCCCCGCGCAGCTATCGCTTCCGGCGCGAAGAAGTACGCCGCTCTCGTTGACTCGGCGACCTGCGCCTCGAAGCCTTGATGAGCTCCACCCCGAGCCGCTCGGCTTCCCCCAGAGCGAAATCGATCCAGTCACCGTCACCGAGATGCACGCGCACCGGCAAGCGCTCACTGTTCTTTCGGACGACGGTCCAGGTGAACTGACGGTGGACCTCCTTGTGCTTCGCCCGCTTCGCCATGGACGCTCCGCTCGATGACAGCGACCCGATTTTACTTCGGGTCAACCACGACGGCGACTTCCGCTCCCGTTCTCGGAGGCCGCGCGTGCATCATTCCGGATATCCAGATCACCCGATGGGAGATCTGGAGATCTCCCGGTGCCGAGTCCCATCGGGACCCCTGCTGCTCAGGCGACCGGGGCCGGTCGCTTCACGGGCGAGCGTTGCCCGTCTCCGGCCGCATTGCATCGGAACCCAGCATCGCTCAGGTTGGGGCGACTCGAAGGAGGGTTCTTGATGGCTCGTGTCTCCGCGGCGACGCACGACGTTCTGAGCGCAGCCTCGCGGCTCCCGCTTCACGCCGTGGTCGAGCTCCGCTCACCGGACGGCCAGCAGGTGTTCCTGCTCGGCGAGACGCACGTGAAGACGCGACGAGCTGCCGCGATCTGCCGGCGGGCGGTGCAGGGCTTCTCGCTCCGGGGAGTGGAGCGGCTTCAGCGGGACCAGGTCTTCGCCGGTCGATTCCTGGGAGCGTTCCTCGAAAAGGCGCGCGAAGCGCTCCAGCTCCTCAGCGGCGGCGACCTGGCCGGGAGCACCATCGAGGTCGCGCTCGAGCTACCCGACGGCACCACGGTGGAGCTCGAGCAAGGCGGACGAGTTCCGCTCGGTCTCCACGTGGGCACGGGCTATCTGGCCGCGTACGCGGGGCTGGTTCTCCCTGCCCTGCTCCTCCTGCCCTGGTGGGGGACGGTCCCCGTACTCCGACCGCTGCGCATGACGGTCAAGCTCCTCGGCCTGCACCTCTACGCGCTGCCCCTGGCTTACGTCTTCCGTGAGCACCCCTGGGCCGCAGCAATCCAGCCCCTGCTGACGATCCTGACCGTGCGCGACGGTCTGCTCGCCGATGGAATCCTTCGCATGCTCGCGACGCACCCGGCCGAGCCGGCAGTGGCCATCGTGGGGCGCGCCCATGTCCCGGGAGTGGTCGCAAGACTCCTCGATCACGGCTTCCGCCGCGCCGACCCCGGGGCGCAGGGAGTCTCCGCTTTCGAGGGTTGACCCCTCTGGCGCTCTAGGCTTCCTTCAGCTTTCCCGAGGCCTTCGCGGCGTGCGTGGCCAGCACGTCCATCAACGTCGGGTTCAGGCAGTCGTACGGCTCGAGCCCGAGCTCCTTCAGCCGGGCCCGCACCTCGCTCATCCGCTTGGGGGGGAATCCCGACTCGATGATCGAGGAGACGAATGCAGCGAACTCCGGGGCCGACCAGCCCTTTTGCGGGGAGAGCTCGGTGTGGACGAAGTCCAGTCCGTGGAAGGCGTGCTTGGGGTTCTCCACCGGTCCGTACATGTGCACGCCGCAGCTGGTGCAGGCGTGGCGCAGAATGGTGGCCGTCTTGTCGACGATGGCGAGCTTCTGGCCGTTCTTGGTCACGGTGAGCTTGTCGTGGGGCACCACGGCCACCACCGAGAAGAGAGCTCCGGCGGGCTTCCAGCATTTGGTGCAGCCGCAAGCGTGGTTGTGGGCGGTCTGTGCCCGGATCGTCACCTCCACCGGGTCGTTCTTGCACTTGCAGACCAGGGTACCGCCCTGGAAATCCTTCGCCCCGGGACGGATTCCACCATCGACTGACGGATGAATGGAGAGCATCGTCTCCTCCTCTCGCTGATGGCTGATGACATCACCCGCACGTTCGTTCAACGTCCATCTGCTGCAGCGGCTCCGGTTTCGAACGGCCGGCCCGCGCTCCGGTCGCGACGCCACGCAGCATGGAGGGTGCCCCGATGAAGACCCGCGCCGCCGTTGCCTTCGAGGTGGGGAAGCCGCTGGTGGTCGAGGACGTCGAGCTCTCCGGCCCCCGCCCGGGCGAGGTCCTGGTGGAGCTGAAGGCAACGGGGGTGTGTCACACCGACGAGTTCACCCGGTCGGGCGCGGACCCGGAGGGCATCTTCCCGGTCATCTTCGGGCACGAGGGGGCGGGCGTCGTCCAGGAGGTTGGCGCCGGCGTGACCACCGTGAAGCCGGGTGACCACGTCATCCCGCTCTACACGCCGGAGTGCCGGCAGTGCCCCTCCTGCCTGAGCCGGAAGACCAACCTCTGCACCGCCATCCGCGCGACGCAGGGCAAGGGGCTGATGCCCGATGGAACCAGCCGCTTCTCGCTGAAGGGCAAGCCGCTGTTCCACTACATGGGATGCTCCACCTTTGCGAATCACACCGTGCTCCCTGAAATAGCAGTGGCAAAGGTCCGCGCCGACGCTCCCTTCGACAAGATCTGCTACGTCGGCTGCGGGGTCACCACCGGCATCGGAGCGGTCATCTTCACGGCGAAGGTCGAGCCCGGGGCCCGGGTGGTGGTGTTCGGGCTGGGAGGCATCGGCCTCAACGTGGTGCAGGGGGCGCGGCTGGCCGGAGCCACGCAGATCGTCGGCGTCGACCTGAATCCGGCCCGGGAGGCACTCGGCAAGCAGTTCGGTCTCACCCACTTCATCAACCCCGCCAGCGTGCAGGGAGACCTCGTCGGGCACCTGGTGGAGCTGACCGGGGGCGGTGCGGATTACAGCTTCGAGTGCGTGGGCAACGTGAAGCTGATGCGCCAGGCGCTGGAGTGCTGCCACCGCGGCTGGGGAGTGAGCGTCATCATCGGGGTGGCCGGTGCCGGCCAGGAGATCTCCACCCGCCCCTTCCAGCTGGTGACCGGCCGGGTGTGGAAGGGAACGGCCTTCGGAGGCGCGCGGGGCCGCACCGACGTTCCGCGGATCGTCGACTGGTACATGGACAAGAAGATCGAGATCGATCAGTTGATCACCCACAAGCTCCCGCTGGAGAGGATCAACGAGGCGTTCGACCTCATGCACGAAGGGAAGTCGATCCGGACCGTCGTCGAGTACGCCTGAGATGAGCGAGCTTCGCCGACGGAGCGAGCACCGCTGTCACGGCGGCGTGCAGGGGTTCTACGAGCACGACAGCGTGGCCTGCGCCGGCCCGATGCGCTTCGCGGTCTTCCTGCCCCCGGCGGCATCGGGGAACGCGCGCGTTCCGGCGATCTACGCCCTGGCCGGTCTGACCTGCACCGAGGAGACCTTCGCCATCAAGGCCGGCGCCCAGCGCATCGCAGCCGAGCTGGGCCTGGCCCTCGTGACCTGTGACACGAGTCCGCGGAGCGCCCGCTTCCCGGGTGACGATGCCTCCTGGGACTTCGGGCTCGGCGCCGGCTACTACGTCGATGCCACCGAGGCGCCGTGGTCGAGCGCCTACCGCATGGAGTCGTACGTGACCGAGGAGCTCGTGGCCCTGGTCGAGGCCCAGTTCCCGGTGGCGCCCGATCGGCGCGGGATCATCGGTCACTCCGTGGGAGGGCACGGCGCCCTCACCCTCGCCCTGCGGCATCCCGCCCGGTATCGGAGCGTCTCCGCCTTTGCCCCGATGGTCGCGCCGATCCAGGTTCCCTGGGGCATCCAGGCCTTCAGCAGACTGCTCGGGTCGGACAGGACACGATGGGCGGAGCACGACGCCACCGAGCTGGTGAAGCGCCGACCCTTCCCGGGGCTCATCCGGATCGACCAGGGCACCGTGGACCAGTTTCTCGCCTCACAGCTCCGTCCCGAGCTCTTCTCCGCAGCCTGCGCGGTGGCGGGACAGTCCCTCGAGATCCGGATGCGCGAGGGCTACGACCACGGGTACTGGTTCATCCAGACCTTCGTCGAGGAGCACCTCAGGCACCACGCTGCGGCCCTTCTTTGAGGGCGGCCGCCGAGACGTCTCCGGGCCCGAGTCGACGCCGGGACGGTCGAGCTCGGCGAGAGCTCACGCTCTCAGCGGGAGCGCGGGAGACTCACTGTTTCTTCTTTTCCGGACACTCGATGACGAACTCGCGTACCTGCTCGCCCGTCCACGGGCCGCCATTGTCGAGCCGGCCGTTGGTGGGCGTGTAGGTCACCCGCTCCTCGATGGTGCCGGCGTTGTTGTTTGCCTGGTCGCTGTCGTGAGCCACAGTGAGCTCGCACTTCGTCTTGGAGGTTGGATCCTTCTTGGGATCGCATCCCTGCATGCCGATGACCGCGACAGCATGCTTGCGCGTGGTCAACTCCACATCGCAGTTGTCGGCGAGCGCCTTGTGGACGGCCCGGAAGTCGGTCGGGTGCACCTTCTTGGTGGAGATGGGAAATCCCTTCGCCTTCATGTACTTGTCTTTGAGCTTTTCCCAGCCCTGGTCAGCTCCAGCCTCCTTCCCAGCAAGGGGGCCATGCCAGCCCACAGCCGCCTTCATCTTGTCGATCGTCAGCTCGTCGTCCGCGATGTTCAGCCCGTGCTTCTTCTTCAGCCACTGGAGGCTGTTCGAGACCGCGGTGGGGACACACTCGGAGGGGCGGGACTGCTGATTCGGAAAGTCCTCGTGGGTGACGCGCTGCCCGTCCTGGAAGAAGGAGATGAAGGGACGTGCCGGTGGCACGAGCCACGGCTCGTCATCGGTGATTCCGGCGGCAATGAAGTAGGCCCGAGAGAGAACTGCAGCCAGCGTGTCTCCGTGGGGCATCTCCTCGCGCGGACTGAGCTCGATCGTGGCCGCGTAGCTGAGCTGTGTCACATCCACGCCGGGTGAGACGCCGAGGTCGAAGGAGAAGACCTCGGTCTGCGTCGTGCCCACGCCTTCCGCGCTCAGCAGCGGCGCATTACGGACCTGCCATGATCCGTTCACCGTGAGGTTGAAGTAGCGCAGCTGAGCGGCGCCTTCGTGGATGACGTGTACCTCGCCCCAGTCGGAGTTCGGCACTGAATCCGTATCGAGCGTCACATCGAGCTGAAAGAACGCGAGGACGATGCCGGAACCGGCGTCCGGGGAACCGGCGTCGGGTAGGCCACCGTCAGGCTCACCACCATCCGCTGAACCTCCGTCCACCGTGCCCGCATCGGAAGGATCTGGACCGCCGTCCGGCGGATCGCCTCCCGCGTCCGCGTCGACAAACAAATTCCCGGAGTGAAGCATCTCTCTGTCCCGATCGCCGCACGACGTGCTGATGCCTGCCGCGCCGAGGACCAGAACAGCTGCCAAGGAACCCCTGCGAAGTGCTTGCATGGTTCCCTCCCTGTGTCGGTGACCGACAGGCTATGGCTCGGATTGAAATCCAGTCAATCGAGCCCCCAGCCCCCTGGATTCAGGCGGTGAGCACGTAGAGAGCGATGAGTCCGGCGGGCACGACGATGTCGTACCAGAACATGAACCCGGCATTGCCGGGTGCGAAATTGCGATCCTTGACCATCGAGCGGATGTGACCGATCGCGGCGCCGAGCATGAACACGGAGTACGCGAGGATCGTCGCGAGCCAGAACGGGCGCTCGAACAGGGGCGACAGCACGCCGAGCAGTCCGTAGGAGACGCCGGCGAGGCCCACCTCCCACTGGAACGGGCTGGTCGGCCAGCCGATGGCCCGCGCTACCGGCGCCGGCATGACCAGGTGCCCGGCACTCAGCAGCATTCCATTGACCCCGACGAGCCAGAACAATGCGAGCCGGAGCGTCGTCACCGCCGCGCCGTGTCCGTCATCGAGCACGAGACGGGCCACCACGTTGATCACAAACGCGATCACCGGCGCGTAGTTGATCCAGTTCTTGCTGGCGCCCGTCTTCGTCGCGCCGTCCGCCATCACGACACCACGATAGCGCACGCGCGAAAATGACAAGTCAACACTCGGGTCTCGCCGCGAATTGGCCCACCGCTGCCCGAGGACCAGACTTTCCCGTGGGTCGGGGGTCGTATGGGCGCGCGGGCAGGGATGCTTTGGGGATTGCTCGTGGTCGGACTCGCCGGGCTTCACTGCGGCGCCCATTCGTCCGCGCGCCGTCGCGCTACAGGGATGCTTCCTGCACGAGGAACCCCGCGAGCGCATCGATGAGCTCGCCGCGCAACCGGGAGCTCGTGTGCGTCGGTGTCGGCTCCTGAGAGCCAACAGGCGCCCGGGGTCGTGCCGCCATGCGTCCGCTTAGAATCCTCCGCGGCGTGGCGCGTTCCCCGGACACCTTGCAAATCGATGTCCCGCGAGGCCGGCGCCTCACGCTCCGTCGCGTCCGCCGGGCGCTCCGCGAACGAAGCCGTCAGGTGGTCGAGGCGAGCGAGAGCGGCGAGCGGCTGGTGGCGAAGGTCCGGCTGATCTCGCTGGCATTGCTCGCGCTCATCCAGCTGCCGCCCCTGCTGGAGCTGGACAGTGTTCCGGCCCGCGTCGCGTTCCACACCCAGGAGGCCGTCGTCGGGCGCTGCCTGACCGGGTCGGGTCTGCTGGTGGCCATCTTGTTGTGGCTGGCCATCCGGTACGCCTATCGGCCGTGGATGGGTCTCTTCAGCATCGTCCTCGACGTCACCATGGTGAGTGCCGGGCTGGCCGTCTTCTTCGTCCTGAACCGCCCGCTCACCGCCGTGAACAGCAAGGTCGTGTTCGAGGTGTACTTTCTGGCCATCGCCAGCGCGGGGCTCCGGTACGACTGGCGTCTGTGCGTGGCGGCCACCGTCCTCGCCGTGACTGAATATCTCGGGATCTCGCTCTACGCCGCGAATCACTGGGACCTCGCGGCCGCGTTCGAGGCGGAGTCCAACTATGGCGCGTTCGGCTGGTCCGCTCAGATCGGCCGCATGGTCGTGCTCGTCGGGGCAGGAGTGGCTGGCACGGCCGTCGCTCTGCGCGGCCACCAGTGGCGTCACCTCTCCGGAAAGGATGCCCTCACCGGGCTCGCAAACCGCGCCTGGTTCGAGGAGCGCCTCGAGGAGGAGATGAGCCGCGCCGACCGCGGCGGACGCCCGCTGACCCTCGCAATCGTGGACCTGGACAACTTCCGCGAGCTGAATGGTGCCCACGGCCACGCCGGTGGGGACCTGGCATTGCAGACCGTCGCCCGACGCCTCCGGCAGTCCATCCGGAAGAGCGATCTCGCCGCTCGCCTCGGGGGCGACGAATTCGTGATCGTCTTCCCCGACACCGACGTCGATCAGGCGGTGCTGCGGCTCGACTCTCTCCGGCAAGAGGTTGCCGGTCTTCGCATCCACACGGCGCGGGGCGCCTTCTCGGTCACGATGAGTGTCGGTGTCGCCAGCTTCCCCGAGGACGGGAGCACGAGCCCCGAGGTGCTCGCCGCCGCCGACGCGCGGGCATTCCAGGCGAAGCATCTGGGGAAGAACCGGGTCGTGGGGCCTCCTCCGGCGCGGGTGCCGAGCCTGTCGATCCTGTAGCGCCGATCCGGGCTTTCCGGCGTGCTCAGACGTTGCCCAGCCGGAAGAAGCGAACCGCGTTGCCGTGGAAGATGTCTCGCTTCTCTGCAGGCGTCAGGAACCTGGCCGAGTCGACCCCCTCGACAGCCATCCCGATTGCCTCGGGCCAGAAGATCTGGTCGGTCCCGAACATGATCCGCTTGGCGAACCCGGCCCGCGTCAACGCACCCAGGTACGCATGGAACTCGGCCCGCGGAAGCAGCCAGTCGATGGCCCCCAGGTCGACGTAGACCTGCGGGTAGTGGAAGAGAATGGCGATGGTCTCTTCCAGGT
>JBKPMY010000071.1:0-2858 GCA_046732375.1 Myxococcota bacterium | reverse complement strand
CCCCAGATGAGGCCTGGAATGACGAGCAGCACCGAGTCCGTTGTTCCGGAGTGTGTGGATCCGGCGGCGGGTGAGGTGACCGCAGGGGATGAGGCTGCGGGGGCGTCGAGCGAGGCACGCATGGGATGTGGATTCACTTGGTCCCGGTCTCGTCGCCGGCGGCCAGGAGCAGCGCAGCCGCCGAGGCGGAGAACACCGAGTAATCGAGGGGGGACTTGATTCCCAGAGACAGTGCCATGGCCAGCCCGAAGATCAGAAGGAGGGCCGCGGAGGCGAGCGCCACCGGCCGTCGCCAGACGCCCGGAACCAGCAGAAGCCCGAGCCCGAGCTCGGCCGCGGTCGCCGCCCACGCCAGGAAGGGAATGGTGACCCGGGGCATGAAGGCATTCACCTCGGCGGTGTACTGCTCGAAGGCCAGGCCGAAACGGCTGGCGATGCCCGAGAGGAATGCGGCCCCCAGGGCGACCCGGGCGTAGCCGGGTGCGACGCGGGCGACGGAGCATGGAAGATTCATGGGCTGGAGCTATCGTGTGGTGGACCAGAACGAAACGCCCAATTAGGGTGAATGCACTGGTCCACTTCGGATGGCACGACGGAGCGGCACGCTGGAGCTGGTCCTCGGTCCGCGAGCGGACGGGCAGTCGGCGCAGGGATGGGTGTACGAGGGGCTCCGGGCGGCGATCCTCGATGGACGTCTGCGTGCCGGCGCGCGGCTTCCGGCCACCCGCGACCTCGCCCACCAGCACGGGCTCGCCCGTGGCACCGTGGTCGCGGCATTCAGCCAGCTCCAGGCCGAGGGGTACGTCCGGTCCACGGTGGGCTCGGGGACCTTCGTCGGTGCGGTCCCGCCCGACCTGCTGCTCGGGGTCGAGCGCTGGCCCGCGCGGCGCCGTCCGCGTCCTTCCCCGTCTCGGGCGGTGCACCTGTCGCGGTTCGCCCGGCGGGTGAGACCGTTCCCGGTGCTCGAGCCGCGCAGGACCCGCGCCTTTCGCACCGACCTTCCCGCGCTCGAGCTCTTCCCGGCGACGCTCTGGGCTCAGGTGACCGGACGGGTGATGCGCCGGGCGTCGACGCGGCTCCTCCTCGGATGCGAGCCGCTGGGGCACCGGCCACTCCGGGAGGCCGTCGCCGCGCACCTCCGCGCAGCCCGCGGTGCGCGCTGCGAGGCCGAACAGGTCGCGATCGTCTCCGGAGCACAGGAGGCGCTCGATCTCGCGGCGCGGCTCCTGCTCGACCCCGGCGACCGGGTCTGCCTCGAGGACCCCGGCTACGGAGGCGCCGCCCGTGCGTTCGGAGCCGTGGGCGCGCGGCTGGTTCCGGTCCCGGTCGATTCCGAGGGGCTGGTGGTGGACCCGGCGCGGCTCCGCGGCGCGCGGCTGGTCTACAGCACCCCGGCCCATCAGTACCCGCTGGGCGTGACGATGAGCATCGCCCGGCGCCTGGCGTTGCTCCGCTGGGCGCGGGCAAGCGGCGCGGTCCTCTTCGAGGACGACTACGACGGGGAGTTCCGCTACCAGGGTCGCCCGATTCCCTCCCTGCAAGGGCTGGAACCGAACGCGCCGGTGCTGCTCGCCGGGAGCTTCGGGAAGGTGCTCTTCCCGGCGCTGCGGCTGGGCTACCTGGTCCTCCCCGGCGAACTGGTGGAACGCGTGGCCGCGCTGCGTTCGGCGACCGTGAGGCATCCGCCCGTCCCGGAGCAGGCGGTGCTCACCGCGTTCATCGAGGAGGGGCACCTCGGCCGTCACGTGCGGCGGATGCGCGAGGTGTACGCCGAGCGGAGGGCGGCGCTGGTCGAGGCCGCGGAGCGGTTGCTGAGCGAGCGGCTCCTACTCTCTCCGGTGGAGGCGGGGCTGCAGACCAGCGGCCTGCTCGGGTCCGGGCTCCGCGCCGAGACGGTCGTCCGGGCAGCGAAGGAGAAGGGCGTGGAGGTCACCGCGCTGGGGCGGGAGTGGCGGGGCCGGTTCCGGCGCGAGGGCCTGCAGCTGGGGTTCGCGGCGGTGTCCCCGGAGGAGATCCGCCGCGGCATCGAGGTGCTCGCCCGAGTGCTGGGTTCCACCTTTTGAATGGCTGTGCGAATGAGGCAAGCGCGATGACCAGTTTCTGGGGACGGCGACTCGATGATGGGAGCTGCTTCAGCGCGGCGGCGGAGCGGAACCGGGACCCGATCCTCGACGTACTGAGGCGTCACCTTCCGCCCACCGGCCTCGTGCTGGAGATCGCCAGCGGCACTGGCCAGCACATCGTCCATTTCGGCAGGCTCCTGCCCGGACTCGTCTGGCAACCGAGCGACCCGGACGCGGAGCTGCGCCATTCCATCCGCGCCCGGACGGAGCAGGCGGGTCTCGGCAACGTCCGGCCCCCGCTCGACCTGGATGTCACTCGCTTCCCCTGGCCAGTGAGCAGGGCCGATTCCGTGCTGTCGATCAACATGATCCACATCGCGCCGTGGGAGGCGGTCCCAGCGCTGTTCGGCGGCGCGGGCAGAGTGGTCGCTCCCGGGGGGCCGCTCTACCTCTACGGCCCCTTCCGGAGGCACGGACGTCACACGGCGCCGAGCAACGAGCGATTCGACCATCAGCTCCGCGCACAGGATCCAGCGTGGGGGTTGCGGGATCTCGAGGCGGTGGTCGAGCAGGGACGCCTCGCGGGATTCCAGCTGATCGAGGTGGTCGACATGCCGGCCAACAACTTCAGCGTCGTCTTTTCGAAGACGGCGGCTGTCCAACATCTTTCCAGCGCCGGACAGTGAGCACCCGTTTCTTCGCGCAGCGGCGACCGGGGGCGCTGTGCTGGCCACCGTGACTGGTCCAGACATTGCCCTGCCCGGGCGCTTCCTTGAAGTCCGCGGAGAGCACGCA
>JBKPMY010000070.1:0-10112 GCA_046732375.1 Myxococcota bacterium | reverse complement strand
CGACAGCTCCGGCCTTCCCCGGTGCTTCGGCGGCGGAACGGCGAGCTGCCCGACCGGATACACGGGGAAGGACCCCTGCTGCATCCCGGCCGGACAGGAGTGCCAGTTCAAGGATCAGTGCTGCGGCAGTGCGCCGTGCGTGCCCGGCCAGGATGGCAAGCTGCGGTGCACCGTCGCCAGCTGCAAGTCGGTGGGCACCGAGTGCACCCCCGGCTCCAGCGAGTGCTGCTCCGGCACCGATTGCCGTCCGACCGACACGGGGATCTACGCGTGCCAGACGACTCCTCAGGGTGGAGGGACGCCCGACGGGGGGACGTCCGACGCGGGCACGCCGGACGCCGGGGTGTGCCAGGCCAACAACACGAGCTGCACGAGCAACACTGACTGCTGCTCCGAGCGTTGCATCGGCGACACAGGGAGCAAGTATTGCCAGCCGCCCATCGCCTGCCAGCCGAAGGGGTCGGTGTGCACCACCACCGCGGACTGCTGCAGCGGCTACTCGTGCTCGATCCCGGCTGGCTCGACCAGCGGAACGTGCCAGAACAGCACCTGCACGGGCGCGGGTCAGGCCTGCACCGGGAACGACGAGTGCTGCACCGGGCTGCAGTGCCTCGACGGGACGAACTACTACTGCTCCGGGACCGGCGACTGCACCTGCAAGGCGATCCTGAACTGAGCTTCGAGGAGCGACACCCCAGGGATCGCTCCGACGCAGCAGGAATCCGAGCGCCTCAGAACACGCCGGCGAGGGCGATCCCGTTCGGGAGCGGGACCACATGGAGCCCGCGGGCCCCGCTCCCGGCGTGTCCGCTGGCCAGGTCGAGCGCCGCGGTTGGACGGGTGAAGATCTGCAGCTCCCACTCGATGGTTCCGGCCACGAGCGTGAGGAGCGCGCGCGCGCCGAGCTTCCAGCCGAAGTAGAGCAGCGCGGCCAGACCCGCGTTCACCGTCAGCCCGATGACGTGGTTGAGGGGCGATCGGTAGAAACGCTGCTGCTCCACGGAGCGGTGGAACAGCCCACGAAGCGCGCTGCCCTTCGCCGTGCGCTGAGCCTCGGTCTCCTCTGGCATTCGCCGGATGTCCTCCAGGCCGAACGCGGACGCGGGTGGGAGGAGCAGGACGGCCAGCATCCCTGCCGCGCTCGCGGGGATGTTCACGTAGGCGTTGATGCGGGCGCCCTCGTTGCTCGTGGTGGCCGCGATCAAGCTCTCCCCCACGACCACCGTGCCGAAGAAGCCGGCCCAGCCCCAGTACCACTCCCGGTTCGGGTGCTCCTCGGCCTCCAGCGCCTCCCAGAGAGGAGCGAGCGACGGGTCCGTGGTCAGGAGCGAGGCGGGCGGAGGCGGGCCCTCCTCCGCCACGGAGGCGGCCTGAGCAGCGGAGAGCGTGAGGACCAGAGCCAGGCCGGTGAAGGTCATGGTTCGAGATGATCGGCCGAATCGGGCCGGTGAGGAACGCCACGTTGCACACCCGGTGCCTCGCCGGACCTGCCGGAAACCATTCCGGCTCCGGGACACTCCGGTCACCGCTCGAGCGGAAACGCGGGGAGACTCAGGCCGGCTCGGCCTCGACCGGCTCCTCGACCCGGCGGTTGACTCCGCTGCGCAGCGGTCGCTCGGGCAGGGCCAGCACCACCAGGAGCCCGAGTCCGGCAACCACGGCGCCGAGCAGGAAGGTCGAGCTGATCGCCTGCCGGTAGGCGTGTACCACCGCAATGCGCTGGGCCTCGGGGAGAGCGGTGATGGCGGACAGGCTGCGCTCGGCCGCGCTCGTGCCGAGGGAGTCCGCGTACTGCGCCGGGAGCAGCCGGTGCAGCCGCGCGGTCATCCATGCCCCGGCGAGCGCGACACCCAGCGCACCCCCCAGCGACCGGAAGAACGACGCGGCAGAGGTGGCGACGCCGAGGTCCTCCGGCGCGACGGTGTTCTGGATTGCGGTGGTGAGATTGGGCATCACCAGCCCGAGCCCCACCCCGAGGCCCACCAGGGATAGCTCCAGCGAGAGTTCCGAGCCGCGCGAGCCGGCAAGCCAGGCCAGCAGCAGGAACATCGAGCAAGCGACGCTCAGGCCCGTGACGGGAAGGAACTTGTACCGCCCGGTGCGGGTCACCAGGCGCCCGCCCACCACGGAGGCCACGATGACTCCACCCATCAGAGGCGAGAGCATCAGGCCTGCGCGCGATGCCGTTGCTCCGAGGACCAGCTGGAAGAACAGCGGGAGAAAGACAACGGCCCCGAACAGCGCCACGGCGGTGAGCCCGACCACGGTGGCGGCCACCACGAACACCCGGTCGCGGAAGAGCCGTGGGGGGAGGATCGGCTCGGCGGCATGCCGCTCGCGCCACACCAGCAACCCGAAGCAGACCACCGCGGTGGCGGCCTGGATCCAGGTTGCCGGCCGGCTCCAGGCCTCTCGCGAGCTGTCCAGGGTGAGCACCAGGATGGTGAACACGGTTCCGCTGACCATCAGCACGGCGCCGGCGAAGTCGATGCGGTGCTCGACCACCCGGTTCGGACGGCGCAGCGCAACGGCGATGAGCGCCAGCGCGACGGCCCCCACCGGGAGGTTGATGTAGAAGATCCAGCGCCAGGAGATCGCATCGGTGATGAAGCCGCCGAGCAGCGGTCCTGCCACGCTGCAGGCGGCAAACACCGCAGTGAAGAGCCCCTGGTAGCGACCGCGCTCCCGGGGCGCGAGAAGGTCTCCGACCGTCGTCTGCGAGAGCGTGATGAGCCCGCCCGCACCGAGCCCCTGCACGGCCCGGAAGACGATGAGCTGGCCCATGTCCCGGGCGAGGCCGCAGAGCATGGAGCCCGCGAGGAACACGCCCACGGCCACGAAGAACAGTGGCCGTCGCCCGTAGACGTCGCTGAGCTTTCCGTAGAGGGGTGTGGTGGCAGTGGCGGCCACCAGGAAGGCCGTCACCACCCACGAGAGGTGGGCGAGCCCGCCCAGCTCGCTCACGATTCCGGGCAGGGCGGTGGCGACGATGTTCTGGTCCAGCGAGGCGAGCGTGAGCACCAGGAGGAGCCCGGCCATCACGGTCCGGAACTCCCTCTGGCTGACCGCGATCGCGCTGCGGTCGGAGTCGGCGGGACTCATGGGGGTGACGACCACTCAGGTGCACACGGCCCGGCGCCCGATCCAGCCCTCTCCGCCGGGTCGGATGCTCGACGGCCAGACGCGCGCCCCAATCGGCGCTTGCCTCGCGCGAGCTCGACGTTTTCCGGAACGCCGGCCGTCAGGAGCGGATTCGTTCGTGATTGTTCCACGTGTTGGTGCTGCCGACTCCTCAGTCCTGAAGGAGCGGCCGCGTCGCACGAGCTCGGGAGGGATTCAGCCACACCCGGGTAATAACGCCGGCACACCGTCGATCGGGAAACGGAGTGGCGCTTCCTCCGGAGGGCGGTGGATAGTTCCCTTGCGAGATCACGCGTGAAGCCCGTCGCCGTCATCCCGGCCCGCTGGGGCTCGACCCGCTTCCCTGGCAAACCGCTGGTCCTTCTCGCCGGACGGCCCCTCGTGGTGCACGTGCTCGAGGCCTGCCGACGGTCGGGAGCGTTCTCGGAGGTGCGTGTCGCGACCGACGACGAGCGCATCGCGGCCGTGGTGTCGGCGGCGGGCGGCCTGGTGGACCGGACGAGATCGGACCACCCGTCGGGCACGGACCGGGTCGCCGAGGTCGCAGCGCGCCTTCCTCCGGCGGTGGAGGTCGTGGTCAATGTCCAGGGGGACGAGCCGCTGGTCCATCCGGAGGCGCTCCGGGCACTCGCCGCAGCCTTCGACGACCCCGCAGTGGAGATGGCCACGCTCATCCGTCCGCTCGAGGAAGGGGAGCGTGGCAACCCGAACGTCGTGAAGGCAGTCGTGGACCTCCGGTCGGACGCGCTCTATTTCACCCGGGCCGACGTGCCCTTCAGTCGTGAGGGTGGCCCGGCGACCCGCTGGGCGCACCAGGGGATGTACGGATACCGGCAGGCGACCCTGCTCCGACTTGCGACGCTCGCGCCCACCCCGCTCGAACGGGCCGAGTCGCTGGAGCAGCTCCGGGCACTTGAGAACGGGATCCGGATCCGCTGCGTGCCCACGACCCACGCCAGCATCGGCGTCGACACACCCGAGGATCTGGCCCGCGCGGAGGCTCTCCTCTCCCCGAGCGGCGGCTAGCCCGGGTCGCCAGCGGAGAACGGCCGAACCGGCGTCACTTCACCCAGTTGTAGTCAGGCGGACCGGCGCGTCGCGTCAGAAGGATGCACTCCGCCCCGGGCGCGCACTTCGCCGTGTGGTGCGCCTTTGCCGGGATGACGATGTAGCTCCCCGGCTCGAGGTCGTAGGTCTTCCCGTTGACGGTGAACTGGCCCTTGCCACTGATGAGGACGGTGTACTCGGTGAACGAGTGCCAGTGCATCGGGAACGTGTAGCCCGGGGCGAACTTGGCGTAGCCGATGTTTGGCCCGTTGGGATCGCTGGCGAGCGGCGAGCCAAAGACCCCGGGCGGGATCTCCGGCGCCTTGGGCGCCGCCCACTTCGCCTCCTTCACATGGCCGACGAGTTGCTCGTCCATCGCCGGAGGCTTGTTGTCGGCGGCGAGAGCCAGCGCGGTGGGGAGGGCGACGAGAAGCGAGATGCGGAGCGCACGAGTCATGGGCACCTCCAGCGGGTAGGAAGGCGAGGCTGCCCCGAACGCGCCCGCGCCACTAGGAAATCAGCGCATCCTCCCCGGTGCCCCCGCAGCTGCAACTTCACGGCAAGTTCAGCACCAAACTCCGCGGCCTCCCGGGACTCTGGGAAACGGCCCCGATGCCATGGATGGTTCGGCGGACGCCGGGCCACTCCCGAGCCGGGGCTCAGCTCGGGGAGCCGGAGCGAAGCCCGCCGGAGCGCGGCCGTGGCCCCGGTGGGACCGTCCCCGGAGCGTCCAGGGCGGTGGACAGCGAGGCCGGGCTCGTCGGCTGCGGGGACTGCCTGAGCCGCCAGGCCTTCCACAGGAGTGACAGCCCGAGCCATCCCAGGACGGTTGCCACCGGAATTCCGAGGACACGCGGAAAGATTGCCCAGAGGGCCGCCAGCAACAGCAGGGCGAGGCCGCCGAAGAAGACCATCCGCCGCTCGCCACTCTCGAGCGTGCGGCGCTCGCTGATGGCGGCGGTGACGGTGTTCCCCACCCGGAGAGCTCCGGCTGCCGCCCGACCCGCGCTCCCCCGCACCTGCCGGGGCACTCGCTGGGCCCGCGGGCGGGGCACCGCGCTTCGCATCCGCCTCCCGGCAAGCACGAGCTCCGTGGAGTTCTCGAGGTCCGCGAGAAACATCTCCTCCAGCTGCGCAGCGAAGCGGGCGTCCTCCAGCGCCACGTCCAGCTCGTAGTTGCTGAGCCAGCTGATGACGTTGAGGTTCGTCGACCCGGCACGGCCCCACAGCCCATCGCACACCGCGGTCTTGGCGTGGAGCATCGGACCCTTCCACTCGTAGACCCGGATGCCGGCCTCGAGCAAGGAGCGGAAACCAGCGCGCGAGATCGGCTGGAGCACCGCGATGTCGCTGGAGCCCGGCACCAGGAGGCGCACGTCCACGCCGTCGAGCGCCGCGGCCCGGAGCGCCTGAACGTAGGAAGGCGTCCCCGCGAAGTACGCATCGGTGAGCCAGAGCGACCGCCGCGCCGCGCCGGCGATGAACTGGTCGAGCCGGAGGAGCCCGGCAGTCCCCGGCTCGTCACTGATGACCCGGAGGCGAGTGTCGCCGGCGATGGGCATCTCGTCGCGCCGCCGTACCTCATCCTTGCGAATCGGAGCTCCGGTCGTCGCCCAGACGCGCGCGAAGGCGTTCTCGATGTCCGCCACGGCCGGGCCCTCGATCTGCACCCCGGTGTCGTGCCAGGGCGGGATCCCCCGTTCCGGATCCCCAGCCCACGCGTCGGCGACGCACAGCCCGGACACGAACCCCACCCGGCCGTCGACGCTCACCGTCTTGCGGTGGTCACGGTTCACCCAGCCGAGAGGGCTGGACCAGTCGAAAGGATTGAACGCGCGGACCTCGACTCCCGCCTCGCGCAGGGTGCGCCATACCCGCGACGAGGTCCCGAAGGAGCCGACCCAGTCGTAGAGGAAGCGCACCCGGATGCCCTCTCGAGCGCGGGCGCAGAGCGCGTCCACGAACTGCCACCCCGTTCGATCGCCCCGGAAGATGTAGGTTTCGAAGTGGACGTAGTCACGGGCCGAGGCGATGGCCTCGAGCCAGGCCGGGAAGTTCTCCGGACCATCCTGGAGCACCCGGATGCGGTTGCCGGAGACCGGCGCTGCACCGGCCGCGCGGGCCAGCGCCACGTCCAGCCAGTCCGCCTCGCGGCCGTCTCTCGCTGGATGACCGTCGGTGTGGGCCACGTCGCCTCCGGATGCCGCCCGTCATTTCACCCCGAGACCGTGGCCGGTCAACCCGGGAATCCATTCCCGCCGGCCACTCTGACGTCCACGAGCGCTCCGGCAACGGATCGATGGACCGGCGTGGGGCACCGGCCGGCCGCTGGTCCGGCTCAGGACCCCCGGTCGGCGCGCGGACCCGAATCCGGGGCAGGAGGCACCCCGCGCGGCTCGGCCACCGCGGGCTCGGGGGGTGGCATCGACTCGGGGCAGCGATAGTCGCTGTACCGGAAGTCCATCCGGCCCCGTCGCTTGTAGAAGAGCAGACCCCCCTCCACCGCCACGTTCACCTCCGAGCGGGTGTCGAGGAGCCCGACCCGGGTGGCGTACTTCGCGTGGATCTCGGCCTTGGTGACCAGGGTGGGCGGCTTGACCAGCGTCGCGGTCCACTCCAGGAGCCGGCCGCTCGCGCGGTCGAGGAGGGCGGTGCCCTCGAAGAGCCCCGGATCGTTCCGGTGCGCGTAGGTCGGGTGGAAGCTCAGCCGCATCGGCTCCTCCGCGGGCCCGTCGGCGCGGAAGAACATGTAGAGCGGCCGGGAGTCGGGGTGGAACGGGGACCGGAACTTCTGGGTCTCCGAGCTGAACTTCTGCTCGCGCCGCATCTCCTCGGCCACGTCCTGGCCCGAGCGCCGGGCGGAGACGATCTCTATCTTCTGTGCGGGCGGAAGGCCGAGGAAACGGCGGACCACGTAGAGCTCGCGGCCTTGCTTGACGTTCCCGCTGCCGTCGAACTCCATCGCGTGCTGCGACTCCACCCAGGCCGTGCATCGGGAGATGGCCCGCTCCTGCTCCATCGCCTGGCGAACGAAGTCGGTCGTGGTGACCGGCGCGGCGGCGACGGTGGTGGCCGCGGACCAGGCCAGGAGCGCGGCGGGAAAGGAAAGCATCCGATGGAGCATGGCACGCCCGCGGCCGGGGGATCGCCCTTCCCTGCTCCTCTGTCCGCTGCCCGCCACCCCCCTTGCTAGCCTGTCACCCGTGCGCACTCCGGACGCTCCCTTGGCAACCGACATGGAACCACCCGGCCTGGAGCGCAAGCTCCGGATCCGGGCGCTGCGGTTTTCGTGGATCAAGGACGCGATCCAGGCGCTTGCATTCACCGCCGCAGGAATCTGGGCCATTTCCACCTTCTGGTACCGGGAAAAGTACTTGCCCGAGGTCAGCGACACCGACGTGACGGTGCGCATCGTGGCCGAGGCGCTCGGGGAGCGGGATGGAGTGGTGACCGTTCGCGCCCGGACGGTGCTGGAGAACCCAGGCCACGTGCCTGCCCGGGTCCTGGCCCGGAGCGTGGTGGCGCGGGGACAGCGCCCGGGGCCTACCCCGACCAAGGCTTTTCAGCCGCCCGCCGTCGGCGCGGGGCTGCCGTTCGGGGAGTTCATCGCGCAGGACCGGACCCTCGAGGCCAGGAGCGAGCTGCTCTACCAGGCGCTGGTCGTCAGCGAGCCTTTCGACGGAAAGCGCAATTTCACGGTCCGCCCCGGAGGCCATCTGGAGGACGAGACCATCCTCTTCGTCAGGCGGGAGGAGTACTCCGTCCTGAACGTGGAGCTGCAGCTGGCCTGGTTGCCGGCGGCGTTCCCGCTGCGGAAGGAGTGTTACACGCTCGTCCGGGACGGGGAGGGAGTGGTGTCGGTGGGCATCCCGGCGGAGCAGACGCGCTGTCGTCTCTCGACGGTGTCCGCGGCGACCGGGATCAACCTTCTCGAGCTTCGAGGAGCGGCGCCCACACGTTGACGGAGCGACCCGTTCTTGGCACATGTGATCTCCCCATGCGCTCCAAGAAGACGAAGTACCTCTTCGTGACGGGTGGGGTGGTCAGCTCTCTCGGAAAAGGCCTCGCCTCGGCCAGCATCGGGGCCCTTCTCGAGAACCGCGGCCTCGACATCACCTTCCTCAAGCTCGACCCGTACATCAACGTGGATCCGGGGACGATGAGCCCCTTCCAGCACGGCGAGGTCTTCGTCACCGACGACGGCGGCGAGACCGACATGGATCTCGGACACTACGAGCGCTTCACGTCGGCGAGCATGAGCCGGTCGAACAACTTCACCACCGGCCGGATCTACAACTCGGTCATCCAGAAGGAGCGGCGCGGCGAGTACCTGGGGAAGACGGTCCAGGTGATTCCGCACATCACCGACGAGATCAAGGCGGTCATCCGTGCCGCGGCCGAGGGGCACGACGCGATCATCGTCGAGGTGGGCGGGACGGTGGGCGACATCGAGTCGTTGCCCTTCCTCGAGGCGGTGCGGCAGATGCGCTACGACACCGGGCCGCAGAACGTGGTCTACATCCACCTGACCCTCCTCCCCTACATCGCCGCGGCGGGCGAGGTGAAGACCAAGCCCACCCAGCACTCGGTGATGAAGCTGCGCGAGATCGGGGTTCAGCCGGACATCCTGATCTGCCGCACGGACCGCGAGATCCCCGCGGAGCTGCGGCAGAAGATCGCCATGTTCTGCAACGTGGATCCGGGCGGCGTCTTCTGGAGCCCGGACGTGAAGAGCATCTACGAGCTGCCGCTGGAGCTGCACCGCCAGGGGCTCGACGAACGGCTGTCCGAGGTGCTCAACATCTGGTCGCGCGCGCCGCGGCTCGAACGCTGGGAGCGCATCCTCGAGAAGGTCTACTCGCCGGCGAAGGGCGAGGTGCGGATCGGCATCGTCGGCAAGTACACGGACCTCAAGGAGAGCTACAAGAGCCTCAACGAGGCCCTGATGCACGGGGGCATCGCCAACGACGTGCGGGTCAGCCTGAAGTACGTGGACAGCCAGGAGGTCGAGTCCCAGGGTGCCCAGGCGTTGCTCGGTGACGTGGACGCGGTGCTGGTGCCCGGCGGCTTTGGGGTCCGCGGAACGGAGGGGAAGGTGGCCGCCGTCCGGTACGCCCGCGAGCGGAAGCTTCCCTTCTTCGGCATCTGCCTCGGTCTCCAGATGGCGGTGGTGGAGTTCGCCCGGGACGTCCTCGGGCTGGCCGGCGCGAACTCGGTCGAGTTCGACGAAAAGACACCCCACCCCGTCATCTCGCTCCTCGAGTCCCAGGTCCAGATCCAGGACAAGGGCGGCACCATGCGGCTCGGGGCGTACGGCTGCGTCTTGAAGAGCGGCTCGCTCGCCGCGCGGCTCTACGGCAAGGACGAGATCAGCGAGCGCCACCGTCACCGCTACGAGGTGAACAACGCCTACCGGAACCGCCTTTCCGACGGGGGCATGGTGGTGAGCGGCCACAACGCCGAGCTGAACCTGGTGGAGATGATCGAGCTGTCCGACCACCCCTACTTCGTGGGGTGCCAGTTCCACCCCGAGTTCAAGAGCAAGCCGTTCGCCCCGCATCCACTGTTCAGCGGCTTCATCCGGGCCGCGCTCGAGCACCGGGACGGCGGCCGGCGATGATCGAGCTGGCGGGGATGAGGGTGGGCGAGGGGCAGCCGCTCCTCCTCATCGCCGGGCCGGATGTCATCGAGGGCGAGGAGCACGCACTGCGACACGCAGTGCTCCTGCGCGAGCTCGCGGCGCGGCATGGCCTCCGCTACGTCTTCAAGTGCAGCTACGACAAGGCCAACCGGACCAGCGGGAGCTCCTTCCGGGGGCCGGGCCTGGCCGAGGGCCTCCGGATCCTCGCCCGGGTGAAGGAGCGGGCCCGGGTGCCGGTCCTGACCGACGTTCACGCTGTCTCTTATACACATCTGACGCTGCC
>JBKPMY010000069.1:0-6848 GCA_046732375.1 Myxococcota bacterium | reverse complement strand
TCGGTGGATCGACGCGGTGGTGGGGACGCTCCGGCGCCGCGACCAGCGCGACACCGAGCCAAGTCCGCGCGCGGCGGCGTAGGACTCCGGGGTTGCTTCAAGGCGCAGGAATCCTCGACAGCTTCAAGAGGTGAGAGTCGGGTTCGGGGCGCTCGGACGTCCGCGAGCGCGCCTCGGGGAGGATCTCCGCCCAGAGGCGGCCTCGTCGCTCCTCAAATCTCGAAGGCAGCCATCGAGCCGCCCGATGAAAGCAGCCTGGCGGACCGCGTCACAGCGGGGACGGATCGCGGATCCGGGCGTACTGCCGCTGATCGAGGATCTGTCCTTCCTTGATGCAGGAGCGGCGCAGGATTCCCTCCATCACGAATCCGGCCTTCTCCAGGACGCGACACGACGCGACGTTGTGCCCGAACGGCAATGCGAAGATGCGGCTGAGGGAGAACATCTCGAACGCGGCGTCGGTGAAGGCGCGGATCGCCTCGCTCATGATGCCCCGCCCGCGATAGGGGGCTCCCAGCCAGTAGCCGAGCTCGGCGGAGATGCGTTCCACGTCCGTGCCGAGCTTGAGACCGATGCTTCCCACGGCCTGCCCGTCGACCGCGATGGCGAGATGACACACCGGGGTCTGGCCGAGGGTGTGCTGGATGAATCCCCGCGCGTGCTCGAGCGTGTACGGGTGAGGAAACATGTCGCGCAGGTTCCGCCAGACGGTGATGTCGTTGGCCATCTGCGCGAGCGACGGGGCGTCCTCGGGGACGAACGGTCGCAGCTCGCAGTGCTCGAGCACCCGTCGCATTCCGCACAGTGTAGCGCCGCAACGCTGGTCAGGGGCACCCACCGCGCCGTGTGCAGACGACCGCCGCCGTGCGCATCGTGACGCTTCATGCCGGCCATCCTCTTCGACATCGACGGCACCCTGCTCGACTCGGTGGACCTGCACGCTCGCGCCTGGCAGGAGGCGTTCAGCGCCTTCGGGAAAGAGATTCCGTTCGAGACGATCCGATCCCAGATCGGAAAGGGTGGTGACCAGCTGCTTCCGGTCTTCTTCACGCCCGCCGAGCTCGCCGCGCGTGGCAAGGAGATCGAGCGCTGGCGCAGCGACTGGTGGAAGCTGCGTTACATGCCCACGGTGAAACCGTTCCCGGGCGTGCGGCCACTGTTCCTCGCGCTCCGTGAGCGGGGCTGGACTCCGGTGGCCGCCTCGTCGTCCAAGGAGGACGAGCTCGCGTTCTACCTTCGGGTTCTCGACGTGGCCGACCTCATCGAGAGCAGCACGAGCAAGGACGACGTCGCCCGGAGCAAGCCGCACCCGGACATCTTCGCCGCGGCGCTGGATCGGGTTTCGTGGCGCGAGAGGCCCGGGTCCTGGGTGGTGGGTGATTCTCCCTGGGACGCGATTGCTGCCTCGCGCCTCCGGCTCCCCACGGTGGGCTTCCGCTCCGGAGGTTTCCCCGAGGGCGACCTCCGGGCCGCCGGCGTGCGGATGCTGTTCGACGGACCGGCGGACCTGCTGGCCCACCTCGACCGGTCCCCCTTCGAGGACCGGCGCTAGGACTTCGCCGGCGTGGGCTGGAACAGCCCGTTGAACTCGGTCAGCGCCTTGTTGATTCGCCCCTTGAGCTCGTTGGAGATCTCCTTCTTCTCCCGGATCTCCTGGGCGATCTGCGGATACTTCGAGTGGACGAACTCGATGAACTCCTTCGCCCATCGCTGCACGTCAGGCGTCGGGATGTCGCGGATCCAGCCGCGCTTCTTCTCGTCTTCGCGATTGGTGGCGGCGTAGATCTGGAGGACCTGGTCCTCCTGCGGCATCGGCTCGTACTGGCCCTGCTTGAGGATCTCCACCAGGCGCTCGCCGTTGGCCAGCGTCTCCTGCGTGGCCTTGTCCAGGTCGGAGCCGAACTGGGCGAACGCCGCGAGCTCGCGGTACTGCGCCAGCGCGAGCTTCATGCCTCCGGCCACCTGCTTCATGGCCTTGATCTGCGCGGCCGAGCCCACCCGGCTCACCGAGAGGCCCACATTGATGGCCGGACGTACGCCTGCGTAGAACAGGTCGGTCTCGAGGAAGATCTGCCCGTCAGTGATGGAGATGACGTTGGTGGGGATGTACGCCGACACGTCACCGGCCTGGGTCTCGATGATGGGGAGCGCGGTCAGCGATCCACCGCCCTCGGCGTCGGACAGCTTGGCGGCGCGCTCGAGCAGCCGGCTGTGGATGTAGAACACGTCGCCCGGGTACGCCTCGCGGCCCGGAGGCCGGCGCAGGAGCAGCGAGAGCTGCCGGTACGCGACCGCCTGCTTCGACAGGTCGTCGTAGATGATGAGGGCGTGCATCTTGTTGTCGCGGAAGTACTCGCCCATGGTGCAGCCGGTGTACGGCGCGAAGAACTGCATCGGCGCCGAGTCCGACGCGTTGGCTGCGACCACCGTCGTGTACTCCATGGCTCCGAAGCGGCTCAGCTTCTCCACCACCTGGGCCACGGTGGACTGTTTCTGACCGATGGCGACGTAGATGCAGAAGAGGTTCTTGCCCTTCTGGTTGATGATGGTGTCGATCGCCACCGCGGTTTTGCCGGTCTGCCGGTCACCGATGATGAGCTCGCGCTGACCACGCCCGATCGGCACCAGCGCGTCGAGCGCCTTGATCCCGGTCTCCATCGGCTCGTGGACGCTCTTCCGCTTCACGATGCCGGGCGCCTTGATCTCCAGGCGGCGGGTCTCGGTGGCGTTGATCGGGCCCTTGCCATCGAGCGGCTCTCCGAGCGCGCTCACTACCCGGCCGAGCAGCGCCTTCCCCACCGGCACCGAGGCGATCTGCTGGGTACGGCGGACGGTGTCACCTTCGCGGATCTCGCTGAAGTCGCCCATGATGGCGACGCCGACGTTGTCCTCCTCGAGGTTCAGCACGAGGCCCTTCACCCCGTTCTTGAACTCGACCAGCTCGCCGGAGAGGACGCCCTCCAGGCCATAGATGCGGGCGATGCCGTCGCCCTGGCTGAGCACGGTTCCGGTCTCGGCAACGGTGACCTTCTTGCCGTAGTCCTGGATCTGCTCACGAAGGATTCTGCTGATCTCGTCGGCGCGGATGTCCATGGTCTCGTCTGTCGGAGCCGGGAGCGCTTCGGGGACGTGGGCAGGAGCCGCTGCGGCGAGGTCCTGCTCCCGGCGTGCACGTCGCCCGGGGTGCTGAGCCCGTGGGGGCGCGGGGGCTCTACCATCGGTGTGGAGCGGTCGCAACGGCAGAGGAAGCGGTGGGACGGCGCTTTCCGTGGCGAGAAGTGGCGCTGTTCCGCCGAGTTGAGCGCTTCCGGCCGCCGAGGGCACCCGTTCCAGCCGGCGGGCCGGCGCTCGACTGGGTCCGCGCGGGGCGGCGGCGACCCGAGATGCGCGACCCGAGAGGTGCCGACCCGAGAGGTGCCAGACACCTCGTTACCGACACCTCGTTACCGGACACCTCGTGACCGGGCCGGGGCCGGGCGGGGAGGCACGTCGCTTGTCCGCGAACGCGGTGCCTGCTTGCCCGCCCGCCGACGTGCGAATGAACCGACCCCAAGAGGTGCCCCGGAGAGGTGCCAGACACCTCGTTGCCGGACACCTCGCCTCGTTACCGGTTCATTACGAGTCGTCTGACACCTTTCCGGGGAGCAACTCGCCCAACCCCACGTCATCTCGAATGAATATCGAGCGCGCGCCGAGCAGGGCCCCCTCTGAGGTGGGCTGACGGCAGCCGCGCTGCGGGCTCGAGGCCCGGCGCGACGCCGTCGTTGGGCGTTCGGGGACTACTTCGGGAGGGTCAGGCGGACGGAGAAGTTGTACCCGACCGAGACCGGGTGGCCCTGGTAGGTGACGGGCTGGAACCGCTGTGACTGGAGGTGCTCGAGCACCGCCTCGTCCATGAACGGCAGCGGCTTGATCACCTTGCAGCGCTCCACCGCGCCCTCGGCGGTGATGACGCAGCGGACGATGCTCACCCCCTCGATCCGGGCGGCGATCGCCTCGCGGGTGTAGGTGATGGGCCGTCCGGACTGGAGCAGAACCGGCCGGGTCATGCCCTCGCCGAACGGGACGACGTCTCGGGGCGCCTCCGCCACCGGAGCCGCAGGCGCCGCCGCCGGCTTCGTCGCGGTGGAACCAACGGAGGCAGGCTGGGCCTGTGGCTGGGTCGACGAGCCCCGAGCCACCGCCGCCGCGGCCCCGGCCTCGGGACGCACCGCCACCGGAGCCGCCTTGCCCTCCTCGCGCTCACGCTCCTCCTCGCGCTTGGTGAGCGGCACCGGCTTCTCCATGCGCATCACGACCTTCTTCTGCAGCTTGGCGTTCACCACCACGTCGCCCGAGCCACCGGAGGTGATGGCTTGCGTCGGATAGCCGTCTAGCACCAGCACCATCTCGGCGTTGGCCATTCCGTCGGCACCGGCCGGCATCTCGAACACCGTGGGAGTCGTTCCCATGTCGTGACGCCCGATGAAGACGTGCGCCCCGGCCGGCTCGGTGGAGACGTGGAACCGCACCATCTTCTTCTCGGGTGCCGGAGCTGGCTCGGGCGGCTTCGTCGCGGCGACCACCGGAGCCGGAACGGGCGCCGCCTGCGGCGGCGGCGTGGTGACCACCTGGGCCTGCTCTCCCTTGGGCAGGAGCAGCCACACCACCACGAATCCGAGGAGGACCGCGCTGACGAAGAGCAGCGCCGGAAGGAGCTTGCCGCCCTTCCTCGGCTCGCCGGCGTCCTCGATGTCGATCTCCCGGTCCACCTGCGCACGGGGCGCGGTGACCGGACCCGAGATGCTGCGAGCGTGCAGCCCGGAGCTCGACATCGGACCCGAGCCGGTCCGCACGTGGATCCCCGAGGTGGACATCGGACCCGAACCGGTGGTCGTCCGCCGCTCGGGGAACATGCTGCTCATCCCGGTGAGATGCGCGGCCTCGCGCAGCGCCTCGAGCACCTCGTCCATCGACTGGTAGCGGGCCGCCGGATCCTTCTGGAGGCAGCGAAGCACCACCGCCTCCACCTCCGGCGGAACCTCGGCGGCAGGATTCAGATCCAGCACCGGCCGCGGCAACTCCTTCATGTGCTGGAAGATGACCTCGAGGTAATCCTTGCCCTGGAATGGCGGGCGTCCGGCGAGCATCTGGTAGACGAGGATGCCCAGCGAGTAGACGTCACTCCGGGGGTCCGCCACGTTCCGCGCCTGCTCCGGCGCCATGTACTGCGGGCTCCCGAGGAAGACTCCGTTCTGGGTGACCTCGGGATCGCCGGTCTGGCCGTCGGCCGCGATGAACGACTTCACCAGCCCGAAGTCGAGGACCTTGACCATGTCGTGGTCGGCCTCGTTGAGGAGCATCACGTTGGCCGGCTTGAGGTCACGGTGGATGACGCCCAGCTTGTGCGCCTCGCGCAGCGACCGGCAGATCTGCTGGGCGATGTCGAGCACCCGCCGCCAGGGAAGGGTCTTCTCGTGCGCCAGCACCTCGGCCAGCGTCTGCCCCTCCATGTACTCCATGGCGATGAAGTAGATGCCGTCCTCGGTCTGCCCGTAGTCGATGACGGTGACCGTGTTCGGATGGCGGAGCTTCGAGGTGAGGCTGGCCTCGAGGAAGAAGCGCCGCTTGAATGCAGGATCCTTCTCCGCCGGGAAGTTCGGGTTGAGGATCTTCAGCGCCACCACGCGGTCGAGAGGCGTCTGCACCGCCTTGTAGACCTTGCCCATCCCGCCCGAGCCCAGAGGCGAGAGGATGCGGAAGCGGTCGTTCAGGATGCGGCCGATTAGCGGATCGGCGGCGCCGACGACGGATGGAACAGGGCCTTGGGGATCGCCCTCGAGCATGCGAACGGGCTCCGGGGAGGAGATGACCGGACTGCTCGGGTGATGAAACCACAAACTCGCGCGCTGCCGGCAAGCGTCCGGGCAGGAAACGCGGTGCCTACATCCGCGCCGATCTAACTCTGAAGTGCGCGCTTCAGGTCGTCGAGCTGGCTGCGCAGTGTCCCGTCGAACACCAGCGAGCCGACCTGGGTGCTCACGCCGCCCAGGACCTCGCGGTCCACCCGGGTCTCGAGGACCACCTGCTTCTTCACGACATGTGACAGTGTCGACTCGAGCTGTCGGATGGACTGCGGGTCGAGCGGGATGGCGCTCACCACGGTTCCCCGCACCCGCCCGGCCTTCTCGTCCGCCATGTCCCGGAAGAGCCGTGTGACGTCCGGGAGCATCGCCAGCCGGTTCCGGTCCACCAGCAGGCGAAGGAAGTTGCCGAGCACGGGCGACTCGATCTTCAGCAGCTGGATCAGCCCCTCCACCACCCCGTGTCGCTGTGCGCGGGAGTAGGCGGGATTCACGATCACGTCCGCCAGCGCTGGATTCGACGCCAGCAGCCCCGTCAGCGCGCTCAGCTGATCGGCGACCACGGCGGCGGCTGCGCTCGCCTCGAGAAGCGCGCGGGCGTAACGGCGGGCGACGGACACGTTCACCATGACGGACGGGGCCTCTAGCACCCGGGCCCCGGCCGTCGCAACGTGCATGGACGCCCTTGCTCCCACCGGCACGCGACGTGGGACGCTTTGGCCTTCTCCGCTTATGCGCGAACCGGTGGTGGGCATCGACCTCGGGACCTCCACGAGCGCCGTGGCCACGGTGGAGAACGGCAAGCCGCGCGTGCTGACGAGCCGGGCCGGCCGGTCGCTGACCCCGTCTCTGGTGGGCTTCACGCCGGACGGAAACCGGGTCATCGGCGAGGAGGCTCGGCTGCTCGCCATTTCTCGCCCCGCGGACGTGGCGGCCGCGACCAAGCGATTCATCGGGCGTCGCTGGAGCCCGAAGCTCGCGCACGAGGCACGCTCGCTCGTGCCC
>JBKPMY010000068.1:0-10086 GCA_046732375.1 Myxococcota bacterium | reverse complement strand
CTGGTGACGCACGGCTACGCCGTTCCCCTGGCCCATCATCTGCGGGAGCTGGGGCTCGAGGCCGAGGCGCTGGAGACGCCCTACGGACGGGACCAGGAAGAGCGAGCTGGCGGCGAGGGTGCCCGGTGAGGCGCTGGATCCGACGGATCGCGGGGCTGCTCGCCGTGCTGCTCCTCGCGGCGGTGGTGGTTGCAGTCATCGACGTTCGCGGCCAGCTGCCGGACCGGCGAACCCCGCGCATCCCGGGGCTCGTCGCACCGGTGGAGGTCCGGTTCGACGCTCGTGGCATCCCCACGGTGCGCGCCAGGTCGCTTCACGACGCGTTCCGCGTCGAGGGCTACCTCCAGGCGCGCGAGCGCCTCTTCCAGATGGAGCTGGCGCGGCGCGTGGCGGGAGGCGAGCTGTCCGAACTGGTGGGGCCCGTGGCGCCCCCCCTGGACCGGCGACAGCGCGTGTACGGTTTCGCCCACGTCGCGGAGGAAGCGAGCCGGACCGCCCCGGACGACCAGCGTGCCGACGCCCAGGCCCTCGCGGATGGCGTGAACGCCTTCATCGCCTCGCACCCCGGACGCTGGGGCGTCGAGTTCCAGCTCCTGGGGCTCGAGCCTCGTCCGTGGACGCCCGCCGACAGCATCCGGCTGGTGCTCCTCCTCCACCAGCAGCTCTCCGAGACCTGGCAGGACGATCTCGTGAACGAGTCCCTCGCCGCGCTCCCGCGGGCTCGCCGGGACTTCCTGACACCAGAGGTGAGCACGGACGACGTGCTGGTCCTGCCCGACGCCGAGCCCCGCCCCGCCCCGAGCACCGCGAGGCTGCTCACCCGCGCAGCGCCCGAGCCGCGTCCGATCGCCGTGCCGCCGGCAGATGCGCCACTGGAGATCCTCGGCGTTCCACTCGAGCCCTGGAGCGGCGGAGCGCCTCCCGACGTCGGCAGCAACGCCTGGGTCGTGGCCGGGGCCCACACCGCGAGGGGCAAGCCGATCCTCGCCAACGACCCGCATCTCGGTTTCGGCATCCCCGGCACCTGGTACCCACTTCGCATCGAGCTCGTCGACGCCGGCGGCAAGCTCCTGCGCTGGATCCAGGGCGTCGCTCCGGCAGGGATTCCGGGCGTGGTCATCTTCCAGAACGACCGCCTGGCGATCGGCTACACCAACACCGGGACCGACGTTCAGGACCTCTACCGCGAGCCGGAGATCGGCCAGCGGGTCGAGACCATCCGGGTGAAGGGCGCCGCGGCCGAGACCCTGACCGTCTCCCTCGGTCGCCACGGGCCGATGGTACGCCCCGGGCTCGCACTGTCCTGGGCGGCGCTCGAACCGTCCACGCTGCGAGCTCCCATCGCGCAGCTGATGCTCGCCACCGACTGGGCGAGCCTGAACGCTGCGGTCGACGGCTTCCTCGGCCCCGGACAGAACGTCATGTACGCGGACGTCGATGGGCACATCGGATGGCGCGTGTCGGGCGTGCTCCCGCTCCGTGCCCCCGGCGACGACGGGAGCGTCCCGCTCGACGGCAGCACCACCGCCCACGACTGGTCCGGCTACCTCGGGCAGGCGCGGATGCCACGGGTGCTCGACCCCGCTTCGGGTCGGCTGGTCACCGCGAACCAGCGCGCCATCGGAACCTCCACCGGATTGATCTGGCCTTCCTCGTGGGCATCCCCGACGCGCGCTCGCCGCATCGGAGAGCTGCTGGCGGCCGAGGGCATCGACGCGCGGCAGGTGCGCGCGATGCAGCTGGACACGGTGGCGATCGTCCACCGCGAGGTGGTGCAGCGGCTGGCCCCGCTCCTCCGATCCGAGGTGGCTCGAGCCTTCGAGGGCTGGGATGGGCGGGCCGACGCCGGATCCCGGCTCTTCCGCGCCGCGGAGGAGATTCGCCGCCGGGCCTACCAGGCCGTGGTGACCGCCGTTCTGCAGGGCTCGGGCGTGGGTGCGGGCGAGCTGCACTGGTACAACAGCGACCCGACCCTCCTCGCCGCGCTGCGGGCGAGCGCCGAGTCCTGGCGGAAGGCGGGCCTCGGCGATCGGGACGCGGTGCTCGGCGCGGCGGTCCGCGACGTGGCGCTCGAGGGGACCTGGGGCGAGCGGAACCGGCTCGACGTGCAGCATCCCTTCGGTCGGGGAGGCGGGCCCCTGGCGTGGATCTTCAACCCACCACAGCCCGCGCTGACCGGGTGTGATCGCTGCGTCCGCGTCGCGACCCCCCACTTCGGGCAGAGCATGCGCTTCGTGGTGGACTTCTCCGATCCCGACGCGACCACGCTGGTGCTGCCGCTGGGCGTGTCCGGCCACCTCGGGAGCCGGCACCGCACCGACCAGCAGCGCGACTGGCTGGAGGGCGATCTCGACGGAGCGCGGACCCGCCTCCGCGCGCCGGCGGTCGGGCCCCCGCTGGTCTTCGAGCCATGAAGCGCTTCGCCGACCTCTACGAGGCGCTCGACTCCACCACCTCCACGCTGGCGAAGGTGGCCGCGATGCGGCGGTACTTCCGGGAGGCGCCGCCAGCCGACGCCGCCTGGGCGCTGTGGTTTCTCACCGGGCGCCGGCCGAAGCGGCTCCTCGGAGTCCGCGCGCTGGTGGGCTGGACGCTCGAGCTCACCGGAACGCCGGACTGGCTCTTCGGGGAGTGCTACGCGGTGGTGGGGGACCTCGCGGAGTGCATCGCGCTCCTGCTCGACGACGGCACCCGGGTGACCCACCCCGACGAGACGCCGCTCTCGGAGTGGATGGAGCAGCGGATCCTTCCGCTCCGCACGCTCGAGGCCGAGGAGCAGCGCGCCCGGGTCACTGGCTGGTGGCGCACGCTGGACGGGCGCGAGCTGTTCCTCCTCAACAAGCTCCTCACCGGGGAGCTGCGGGTCGGCGTCTCGGCGACGCTGGTGCTCCGCGCGCTCGCCGAGGCCGCGGATCTCCCCCCGCCGCTCCTGGCCCAGCGGACCATGGGCGACTGGACTCCCTCGGCGGAGTTCCTCGAGCGCATCCTCGCCCGGGAGCACCAGAGCGACGACGCCTCTCGCCCCTATCCATTCTTCCTCGCCTCCCCGCTCGAGGATCCCCCCGAGTCGCTGGGCGATCGCTCGACCTGGCAGGTGGAATGGAAGTGGGACGGCATCCGTGGGCAGCTCATCCGCCGCGAGGGTCGCGTGTTTCTCTGGTCGCGCGGGGAGGAGCTGATCACCGAGCGCTTCCCGGAGGTGGTCGACGCGGGCAACACGCTGCCCGACGGCACCGTGCTCGATGGGGAGGTGCTGGCCTACGGCGAGGACCGGCCGCTGCCCTTCGCGCTGCTGCAGACGCGCATCGGACGGCAGACGCTCACCCCGAAGGTCCTGGCCGACGCACCTGCAGCGTTCATGGCCTACGACCTGCTGGAGCAGGACGGCCACGATCTCCGGGAGGTGCCGCTGTCCGAGCGGCGCGCCCGGCTGGAGGCGCTGCTCGCCGGGCGGCACCGCCGCTTCTTCGTCTCCGAGGTCCTGCGAGAGCCGAGCTGGGAGGAGCTCGCCCCCCGGCGGCTCGAGGCCCGCGAGCGGAAGGTCGAGGGGCTGATGCTGAAGCGGCTCGAGTCGCCCTACCGCACCGGCCGACGGCGCGGCGACTGGTGGAAGTGGAAGATCGACCCCTTCCAGGTGGACGCGGTGCTCCTCTACGCCCATCCGGGGAACGGGCGCCGGGCGAACCTCTTCACTGACTACACCTTCGCCGTCTGGGACGAGGGCCAGCTGGTGCCGATCGCCAAGGCCTACTCGGGGCTGAGCGACGAGGAGATCCGCCACCTCGACGGGTGGGTGCGGGCGCACACCATCCAGCGCTTCGGGCCGGTCCGCGCGGTCGAGCCCAGCCAGGTGTTCGAGCTGCACTTCGAGGCGATCGCCCGCTCCACGCGCCACAAGTCGGGGGTTGCCGTCCGCTTCCCCCGCATCGCCCGCTGGCGCACCGACAAGCCGGCCAGCGAGGCGGACACGCTGCAGACGTTGCAGCGGATGATCCCTGGTGCTGGGCGCCCCGCCGGGTCCTGAGCGCCCCACCTCGACGCGGTCACTGTCCGGCGTCTGCGGGGGAGCGAACGGAACGACTTGATCGCCCGGAGTCCGAGGACCACTGTCCCCTCGGTTCGGGGGTGCAGCATGAGGGGACGCTTCGTGGTGGTTCTCTGGACGGGCGTCCTCGCCATCGGGTGTCAGGCCGTCGAGGGGAGCACGCCCGCGGACGAGGGGCGGCGGACCTCGGTCATCCGCTGGAGCTCGGCCGTCTCCGGCCCGGACATCGTGACCGTCGGTGGGCCGGCGTCCGCCGCACCTCGGTGCTTCCGGACGATCTTCCCCGCGCGGGCGAACGTGAGCACCGACGTTCCGCCCGCCTTCAACGGATACTCCGACTTTCCCGAGGAGACCTACGCCGCGATGGAGTCGCTCTTCACCGACCAGGTGGAGGCGGTGCTGCGCGGCGACTCGGAGCGGCTGCGCTCGCTCCCGTCCGGCGACGTGCGGCTGGGCGACTTCCTGGACCTGGAGCACGTCCCGCTCGCGGGCGGCGACCGGCTCGACGTCCGTCTTCCGATCGACGAGACCGCGAGCGACACCACCCTCCAGCTCCTCGGAAAGCTCCTCCCGCTCATCGACGGTCACTGCCCCCATCCTTGAGCGGAAGCGAGCGCCGGGAGCGGCTCCGAGTTAGACCGCCCTTCCGGTCCGGTGCGCATCGTCGACGCCCATACCCACCTGCTTCCCCATCGTCTGAGCCGGGCGATCCGCGCCTACTTCCTCCAGGCCATCCCCCCCGAGTCGTTCCCCTACGCCCCCGAGCCCGACCTGGCGCACGCCGCGCTCCGGGCGGCCGGTGTCGCTCGCTGCTGGTCGCTCGCCTACGTCCGGCGCCCGGGCTCCGCGCAGGCGCTGAACCGATGGATGGCCGAGACCTGGCGAGACGATTCGCTGGTCGAGCCCGCTGGCACGGTGCACCCGGGGGACGAGGTGGCCTCGGTCGTGGACGAGGCGCTGGACCTCGGGCTGCGGCTGTTCAAGCTCCACTGCGCGGTGGGCGACTACTCCCTGGATGACCAGCGGCTCGCCCCGTTCTGGGCGCGGGTCTCCGACCGCGGCCTCCCGGTGGTGGTGCACCTCGGCCACTCGCCGGCGGGGCCCACGGAGCCGGACGAGCTGGCGGCGCTCGACCGCGTGGCGAACGCCTGGCCCGAGGCGCGCATCGTGCTCGCCCACCTCGCCGCCCCCTCGGTGCACGAGGCGCTCGCCCTGCTCCGCCGGCATCGCTCGCTCCACGCCGATCTCACACCGGTGGTGTTCCATCCCGTTCCGCTGCGACCGGGTGAACTGGACGGCGTCGCCCGGAAGATCCTCTTCGGCTCGGATCTCCCCAGCCTGGGCCTTCCCTTCGCGGAGGTCGTCGCCCACGTGCGCGGGCTCGGTCTCGGCCCGGAGGACGAACAGGCGGTCTTCTCCGGCAACGCCGACCGTCTGGTCCCGCCGCCTCGCAGCGTCACCCCGAGGTGAACGCCCGGCATGGAGAGCCTTTCGTGAGGACCGAGCGAGGGCTCCCGGCGCTCTGACACGCCCGGCCGGCTGCCGGACGATCCGCAACGGCGGTGTACCGGCAGTCGGCAGGGAAATACCCCCGGGTGGCTCGATGAGCACATCTCATCGCAGTGGCTGCCCTCGCGCTCGCCTGCGCCGGCTGCGACCACGAGAACGGGCGGCGGCCGACGTGCGCTAGGGTCGCACCGCCCGGTCGGTGAAGGTGGTGACCCGCCTGCTGCAGAAGCGGCGTGCAGCCTCGGCCCGCCCCCGCCCCACCTGAACCCTGGCTACAGGCCTCGATGAACGGGGTCGAGGGATCATCGTGACTTAGAGATTGAAGGTTGCCCGGCCGTTCCGTAGAACGCGCCCCGCAGATTCCGCGCTCTCCCCCCGATTGCCAGGCAACGAGATGCCCCTCTTCCCACGCTGGACGAATACGGTCTCACGCCTCAGTGGCGTGATTCTCCTCGCCCTCCCTGCCGTCGCGATCGCGGGGTTGATGATCGTGGTCCGGTCCACCTGGGGCACCAAGCAGGACCGGGAGGTCGTCCAGCCCATCGAGTTCGACCACCGGCACCACGTGGGCGACGAGGGCATCGACTGCCGGTACTGCCACTACACGGTGGAGAAGAGCCCGTACCCCGGGCTTCCCTCGACCACCATGTGCATGAGCTGCCACGCGCAGGTGTGGAACAAGAGCCCGCTGCTCGGGCTGGTCCGGGAGTACCACTTCAAGGAGCGGCCAATCCCCTGGAACTCGGTCCACAACCTCCCGGATTTCGTCTACTTCAACCACGCGATCCACGTGAACAAGGGCGTGGGGTGCGTGACCTGCCACGGCCGGGTGGACCAGATGGCGCTCATCAACCAGAAGGCGCCGCTCTCCATGGGCTGGTGCGTCGAGTGCCACCGCAACCCCGAGCCGCACCTTCGCCCGGTGGAGTTCATGACCAGCATGAGCTGGCAGCCAGACCCTTCGGTGGATCGGCAGAAGCTCGGGGCCCAGCTGGCCCAGCAGTACAACGTTCACACGCGCATCTCCTGCGACGCATGCCACCGATGACCACTCCCCGGTTCCCGCTCCCCGTCCTCGGTTCGAGCGCCCCCGTCGAGCCCCGGGCGGTAGACCTCCCGGACGAGGCCAGCTTCGCCCCCGGCCGCCAGCCCGGCTCCGAGCACGGCTACGGCCGCAGCTACTGGAGGAGCCTGGAGGAGCAGCTCCACGGCGAGTCGGCGCTTCCCCACCGGGACCAGGAGTTCCCCCCCGGTGCGTTCGACGTGCCCAAGGGATTCGCCCGGCGCGACTTCCTTCAGCTCATGGGCGCCTCGGTCGCCCTGGCCGGGCTCACCGCGTGCACCGAGAAGCCGGTGGAGCGGATCCTCGCCTACAACAAGGCGCCGGACGGGGTGGTGCCCGGAAATCCGACCCACTACGCGACCGCCTTCGTGCAGGACGGGATCGGCCTGGGCGTCCTCGCCACCAGCTGGGAAGGCCGCCCGACGAAGGTGGAGGGCAACCCGGGCCATCCCATCTCCCGCGGCACCACCGGGCCACACGCCCAGGCCGAGCTGGCCAGCCTCTACGACCCGTTCCGGGCACGGGTGCTGAAGGAGCGCGGGGCTGGCCGGAGCTGGCGCGGGTTCCGCGAGGCGATGCGCATCCGCTCCGGAGCGTGGGAGAAGGACGGTGGCGCCGGCCTGCGCTTCCTCTCTGGCCCGAGCGGCTCGCCGCTCGTCGGCTCGCTGCGCGAGGCCATCGCTCAGCGTTTCCCCAAGGCCCGGTTCCACGCCTGGAGCGCGACCCCGCGGGACTCGGTCTACGAAGGCACGGCCCTGGCGTTCGGAAAGGCGCTCGAGCCCCACTACCTGGTGGAGAAGGCCGACGTCGTCCTCTCGCTGGATGCCGACTTCCTCGAGGCGCGGCCGGACACCGTCGACCAGAACCTGGGCTTCGCCAACCGCCGCGAGCCGCATCACCCGAAGGGGATGAACCGGCTCTACGTGGTCGAGCCGCGGTTCAGCATCACCGGCGGCATGGCCGACAACCGGCTGCGGCTGCGGAGCGCGGACATGGAGGCCTTCACCCTGTCGCTCGCCGCCGAGCTGGGGAAGAGCCTGCCCGCGCTCTCCGGTTACCGGAGCCCTGCGCCCCTCGACGGCGCGCGGGCGAAGTTCGTGGCCGCGGTGGCCAAGGATCTCGCCGGCAAGCGCGGCGCGGCGCTGGTCATCCCCGGTGAGCGGCAGACCGCGCTCACCCACGCCGTGGCCCAGGCGATCAACGCGAGCCTGGGCGCGATCGGCGCCACCGTCACCTTCACCGAGCCCGCGGTCCTGGACACCGCCACGGGGCGCGCGGGCTGGCAGGCGCTGGTGGACGACCTCCGCGCCGGCACGGTGGACACCCTGGTCATCACCGCCTGGAACCCGGTGTTCACCACCCCCGGCGACCTGGATCTGCCGGGTCTGCTGAAGAAGGTGCCCAACGCGGTCTACCTCGGGCTGCACGACGACGAGACGTCGCGGGCGGTGAACTGGTTCCTCCCCGCCGCCCACGCCTTCGAGGGCTGGGGGGACGCCCGCTCCCGCGATGGCACCCTCTCCATCGTCCAGCCGCTCATCCAGCCGCTCTTCGGGGGCATCACCGAGGCCGAGCTGCTGGCGGCGTTCCTCACCGAGGACATCAAGCCCTACGACCGGCTGAAGGCGCTCCATGCCACGCGGGCCAAGACCGACTTCGACAGCGAGTGGGAGGTCTGGCTGGCCAACGGCGTGGTGCCCGGCACCGCCAGCCCTGCGGTGACGCCGTCCCTTCAGACGGAGAGGGTGCGCGCCGCGGCTGCCCAGGCGAGGCCCGCGCCGGCCGGCCTCGAGCTGGACCTGGTCCACGACTACAAGATCCTCGACGGACGCTACGCGCTGAACAGCTGGCTCCAGGAGCTGCCGGATCCGATCACCAAGGTGACCTGGGACAACGTGGCTCAGTTCGGCCCGGGGATGGCGAAGCAGCTGGGACTCGTCAACGGTGACCTGGTGACCCTCACGGTCTCCGGGCGCTCGGTGCAGGTGCCGGCCTGGGTGCAGCCCGGCCACGCCGACGACGCGGTGTCGGTCTCCTTCGGCTACGGCCGCAAGCAGCACACCCTCGGCGTGAAGGATGCCGACGAGCCGGTGGTGGTCGGGCACGACGTCTACCCGCTCCGGAGCGCCGCCAGCCCCTGGTTCGTCACCGGGCTGGAGGTGAAGAAGACCGGCCGGAAGTACCGCATCTCCACCACCCAGGTGACCAACGTCACCGAGGGCCGGCCCATCGCGCTCATGCAGAGCGTCGAGGAGTTCGAGAAGCATCCCGAGGCGCCCGAGCAGCGTTCGCCGAAGGAGCTCCCCGGCGGCAAGGAGCTGGAAGGAAGGGTCCTTCCCTCGGTCCAGCCGGGGATCGACTACTCGAAGATTCAGTACAAGTGGGCGATGGCGGTGGACATGAGCCGCTGCACCGGGTGCAGCGCCTGCGTCGTGGCCTGCCAGGCAGAGAACAACATCCCGGTGGTGGGCAAGTACCAGGTCGGGCGCGGCCGCGAGATGCAGTGGATCCGCATGGACCGGTACTACTCGGGCCCGCCGGAGTCACCGGAGATGGTGAACCAGCCGATGTTCTGCCAGCACTGCGAGACCGCGCCCTGCGAGTACGTCTGCCCGGTGAACGCCACCGTCCACTCGGACGAGGGCCTCAACGACATGGTCTACAACCGGTGCATCGGCACCCGGTACTGCTCCAACAACTGTCCCCACAAGATCCGGCACTTCAACTACCTCCACTGGACCCAGGACAAGAGCCAGGTGGAGAAGATGCTGATGAACCCGGACGTCACGGTGCGCGCCCGCGGCGTCATGGAGAAGTGCACCTACTGCGTGCAGCGGATCGAGCGGACCCGCATCGCCTCCCGCATCGAGAACCGGACCATCGGCGACACCGAGCTCAAGACCGCCTGCCAGCAGGTCTGCCCCACCAATGCCCTGACCTTCGGCTCGCTCCATGATCCGAAGAGCCAGGTCAGCCAGCGCCATGCAGACCCGAGACGCTTCGACGTGCTCCACGAGCTGAACACCAAGCCTCGAACCGTGTACCTGACCAAGATCAAGAACCCCAACCCGGAGCTGGGCTGATGGCCGCCGCCGAACACGCCGCTGCAGCCTCCGGCGCCGACGCGCTCGACACCTATCCCCTGATGGTCGGGAAGCAGGACAACACCACCCTGACCGGGAATCTCCTGGCCCACGTCTGGGCGCGGCCGGACAAGGGGTGGCTGCTGTCGTTCATGATCGCCCTGTCCGGCTCCGGCGCGCTGGTCCTGGCGATCACCGTAACCCTGGTGGAGGGCATCGGGGCCTGGGGCAACAACATCCCCGTCGGCTGGGCCTTCGACATCACCAACTTCGTGTGGTGGATCGGCATCGGTCACGCCGGCACGCTGATCTCGGCGATCCTGCTCCTGCTCAAGCAGACCTGGCGCACCTCTGTCTCTTATACACATCTCCGAGCCCACGAGACC
>JBKPMY010000067.1:0-8072 GCA_046732375.1 Myxococcota bacterium | reverse complement strand
GATGAGCGCCAGCCTGATGCGGAGGGTGCTGGGCTACGCGGGGCCGCTCGGATTACCTGTCATGGTGCACGAGGAGGACCTCACCCTCTCCGCCGGCGGGGCGCTGACCGAGGGCCCGCGGGCCACGCGCCTGGGGCTGCTCCCGATCCCGCGCTCGGCCGAAGTGGTGATGGTGGCTCGAGACCTCGTCCTGCTGGAGGAGGTCGGAGGGCGGCTCCACGTCGCTCACCTGAGCTGTGCAGCCAGCGTGGCTCTGATTCGCGAGGCCAAGCGACGGGGACTGCACGTCACGGCCGAGGCGGCGCCGCACCACTTCACCCTCACCGACGAGGCAGTCGAGGGCTGGAACACCCACGCCAAGATGAACCCGCCGTTGCGACACCCGGACGACGTGGCGGCCATCCGGGAGGGGCTGGCCGACGGGACCATCGACGCCATCGCCACCGACCACGCTCCGCACGGCGTCATGGAGAAGCAGGTGCCCTACGCCGAGGCGGCCAACGGGGTCATCGGTCTGGAGACGGCGCTTCCCCTCACCCTGGAGCTGGTCCGGGCCGGCGTCCTCGGCCCGGTGCGCGCGGTGGAGCTGCTCACCTCCGGGCCGGCCGCGATCTTCGGCCTCCCCGGCGGGCACCTGGCCCCCGGCGCGCCGGCGGACGTGACGTTAGTGGACCCGGGCGCCGAGTGGACGGTGGAGGCGGCGCGATTCCAGTCCAAGAGCCGGAACACGCCGTACGAGGGCCGGAAGGTCGTCGGGCGGGTGGTGCGGACCGTGGTGGGGGGCCGGACGGTGTGGCCTCTCGAGGAGAGACGATGACGAAGCGAGCCATCCTGGCTCTGGCGGACGGGACGACGTTCGAGGGCCAGGCGTTCGGCTTCACCGGGGAGACGGTGGGCGAGGTGGTCTTCAACACCTCGATGAGCGGCTACCAGGAGATCCTCACCGACCCGTCCTACCTGGGCCAGATCGTCACCATGGCCGCCCCGGAGATGGGCAATGTCGGGACCAATCCCGTCGACGACGAGAGCGCCCGGCCACATGCCGTGGGGATGATCGTCCGGTCGCTGTCCGAGTCCGCGAGCAACTGGCGGGCCGCGGAGACCCTGGACGGCTACCTCAAGCGGCACGGGGTCGTGGGTCTGCAGGGCATCGACACCCGGAAGCTGGTCCGCCACATCCGGACCCGCGGCGCCCAGATGGGCATCGTCTCCAGCGAGGGTCACTCGCCGGCGGCGCTGGTGGAGCGCGCACGCCGGGCGCCCGGGATGGAGGGGCAGGACCTGGTGACGGGGATCAGCACCCGGAAGCCGTACCTCTTCAGCGAACCGAGCCCCTCGGTCTTCACTCCGGGTCGGGCGGCCCCGCAGCTCCGGTTCGACGTCGTGGCCTACGACTACGGTCTGAAGAAGGCGATGATCCAGCTCCTGGTGGACGCTGGCTGCCGGGTGACGGTGGTTCCCGCGGCGACGCCGGTGGCGGAGGTGCTCGCGAAGCGGCCTCATGGCGTGTTCCTGACCAACGGTCCCGGAGACCCGGCCGCGGTGGCGGGCGCGGACCGCGCGGTGGCGGCGCTGCTGGGGAAGGTGCCGGTCTTCGGCATCTGCCTCGGTCATCAGATCCTCGCCCGCGCCATCGGCGGGACGACCTACAAGATGAAGTTCGGCCATCGAGGGGCGAACCAGCCGGTCAAGGACCTCCTGACCGGGAAGGTGGAGATCACCGCCCAGAACCACGGCTTCGCGGTGGATGAGGCCTCGGTGAAGGGGAAGGCGAACGTCACCCACCTCAACCTCAACGACCACACCGTGGAGGGGCTGGAGATACCCGACGCCCGGGCCTTCAGTGTCCAGTATCACCCCGAGTCGAGCCCAGGCCCGCACGATGCGCGGCATCTCTTCGCCCGCTTCACGCAGGCGATGTCACGCTAGAGTCTGCGCGGCCCAGCCACCCGGATACGTCCATTGTCCTACCAACCGTACCTGGACCAGCTCATCGCGTTCGCCAGCACCGAGGAACGGAAGCCCGACCTCCTCGCCGCCAAGGCCGAGTACTTCCAGCGCACCGGTGAGGTCTTCGAGGACGACAAGCAGTTCGAGATGAGGATGGCGTCGTTCCTCGACCACTACCTCTTCGACCGGCAGCGACCGGAGAGCGGGAAGACGCCGGCCCACGAGTTCCTCGAGGCGCGTTCGGCTGCGGAGGACCCGGCCGAGCTCGCCGTGTTCCGCAGCTTCACCGAGACCGTGCACGGCTTGTTCGAGGTCCGGAAGGTCAAGCCGGGCACCGTGCGGCTGAGGGAGCTGTTCGGTGGAAAGGAGTTCGACGTCAGCGAGCGCCGGCACACCGTGGGCCTGGAGAAGGGGGACATCCTCGAGGCCCGGCTGATCCCCTTCGACGGGTCGCTGGTCTTCAGCTCGGCCTTCTGCTTCCACCCCCGCGAGGCGGTGAAGGCGATCAAGAAGGAAGTGAAGCGCCGGAAGAAGGTCATGCCCGAGGCGCCGCCCCTCGAGCTCACCTGGGAGGCCGCGAAGAGGGCGCTGAAGGCAGACCGGTACCGGCAGATCGCGGTGGACAAGATCTACGACTTCGAGGGGTCGAGGCTGTAAAGGCTGAGCCGCCTCCGGGCGCGAGTGCGGCGATGGAGTTCCGGCAGATGGCCCCTGGTGGACGCCGCGCGGCTCGGGGGCTCGCGCCGTGCCGCAACGGCGCTGGCCCGAGTTCCGGGCGCGGCGGGTCGTCACGGAGTGGCGCCGGGGGTGCAAGGGCACGAGGCACGACAAGTTCGTTCGCCTGAACGAGTAGTTAAGTCGTTGATCATTCGTTTGCCGAAACGAATCAGTCCTGACCTCGATTCTCGCTCGGGCCTGTCGACGCTGGCACGTCGTCTCGAGCCGCGGACTTGAGTCGGGCCGATTCTGCTCTCATTCTCGCCACGGGGACCCAACCCGGCGGCTCCAGACTGCGCACCCTCTTCGTCACAAGCGTCGTCGTTAGCGTCGCCGGATGCGCCGGACGCGAGCGAGGTGTCAGCTGTCGCGAGGACGCAGAGTGTCGGCGACCGATGTCCTGCTACTCCGGTAGCGACCTGTCTCCCATGTGCGGGTACGCGTGCAACTCGGACGAGGATTGCCCCTCGGGACTCCAGTGTCTTTGGACGAAGCCAGGAGTGTCCACGGCGATTCCGCACATCTGCGCGACTCCGGCCGAGTTCGGGCTAGGGATGAGCCTCGTGAGAACAGGGTTCAGCACCGACCCGGCGCCTACCCCCACGGCACCCGTCGTGATCAGCGTCACCCAGGCCCGAGAGACTCATGCATGGCTTTATTCACTCAAGGTCTACGAGGATGGTCTGGTCGTCCTCGAAGGCTCGGAGGAGGTGCTGGGACGAGGGCGACGCTGGCGCAGGCTTGATCCCACGGACATCCCTCCGCTCGAGCGCCGGTTCTGCCACGCGGGACTCACGAGTGGGACGGTGGGCCAGCAGGAGGATGCAGATGAAGTCGAGGTCCGAGCATCCCGATGCAGTCCCCCGCTGGAGATTCGATACCGACGCTATTCCGCGGACCCCATGTCGGCCCGTGCGCAAAGGACGACGGAAACGCTTTTGCACGAGCTCGGGGCATTTCCTTTCACCCTCACGACGATCTTCCGCTGATCAGGCCCCGAACCCCGCGCATACCGCGCGGGAAGACGCGCTTCGGACCATCCGCGAGCGACGCCTCCACCCGCGACACCGCGGGCGATCTGATCAGGCGAGGAACAACGTTCGATCACCCGCGGACGGGAGCCGAAGATTTACCGGTAAAAGACGTAGGTCGCCGTGTACGGCACCTTGGTCTCGGCGCCGACGCTCCCCGCGTCACAGCCGCCCGCCGGGGCGACGCCACCCTTCGTCCCGATGCGCTGGACCAGCGTCACGCCCTGCAGCTCCCCGGGCTGCCCGTTCGACTGGGAGGGGATGAGCAGCCAGGGAATCGATCCGGCCTCGGGGGACGGCGCGCGCTTGGCGTTCGGGGCATCGCCCTTGGCGCCGCTCCCGTCCTTCAACGTCCACGACGGCCCCGCGCCATGGGTGCCCGCGAGGTCGCCGCCCGGCTCCGCGCCTCGGAAGAGCTCGGCTTCGGGAGCCACCAGCTTCCACTCCGCCGCGCTCCCAGACGTGGCCTGGCACCGGTAGTTCTGCGTCCCCTTCGCAAACAGCTGCAGGACCAGGGTCGCGCTCGCCGGCGCCTCGATCTCTGCGGGAACCGTGGGGCGGGACGGCGCGGCAGCCTTGGCGGCCGCGGGCGCCGCGGACTCGGTGGTGGCACAGCCGAGGGCGGCCAGCAGGGGCACAGAAAACAGGAAGCGCGTGACGGTCATCGAAAAGTCTCCTGGGAATTGGGAGCGCGCACCCTAGCCGGTCCGCGCCGCCGAGGGCGGATCATCAGTTGTCAAAACCGACGACACAGCCCGGCGTCCAACGTTGCCGGTACAGACGCCGACGTCAGCCGGCCACGATGCCCCGGTACAGCCAGGTGATCCCGCCGGTGAGCGCCCGCGCCGAACGTTCCCGGAAGCCCCCCGAGCGGTCCATGAGCTCGAGGAAGCGCTCTCCCGCGGGGAACGCCGCCGCCGTCCGCGGCAGGTACTGGTACGCCGCCCGGTTTCCGGTGAGGAGCCCTCCCACGGTGGGCATCACCACCCGCGAGTAGAGACGGTACACCGCTCCCCAGAGACCACCGGGCTGACCGAACTCGAGCACCAGGACCTGACCGCCCGGCTTCACCACTCGCGCCATCTCCCGGAGACACTGCACCGGGTCGTCCACGTTGCGGATGCCGAAGGAGATGGAGGCGACGTCGAAGCTCCGGTCGGGGTAGGGGAGTGCCATCGCGTCGGCGACCTCGAAGGTCACGTCCAGGCGGGCGGCCCGCGCCTTCTCCCGCGCCGGCTCGAGCATCGGCGCGCAGAAGTCGGTCCCCACCACCTCGGCCCCGGTCCGCCGAAAGGCCAGCGCGAGGTCTCCGGTGCCCGTCGCGCAGTCGAGCACCCGCATTCCGGGGCCGGTCCGCGCCGTCCTCACCGTGACGTGCCGCCACCACCGGTCCACTCCGAAGCTGAGGACGACGTTGGTGACGTCGTACCTCGTCGCGATCGACGAGAACATCTCGCGGACCTGCTCGCTCATGGCGAGACGGCCCGCACCGCCGGCGCGGTGGACACCCGAGGATGGAGGTGACGGCCCACCGCCTGGAGCACCGCGGGCAGACGCTGCATCAGCTCGATGAACATCTCGGGCGTCAATGCCTGGCGCCCGTCGCAGAGCGCCTCGTCGGGACTGGTGTGCACCTCGACCAGCAGCCCGTCGGCTCCCGATGCGGCCGCCGCCAGGGCCATGGGGATGACCAGCTCGCGCAGTCCCGTCGCGTGAGAGGGATCGACGAGCACCGGAAGGTGACTCCGCTGCTTCACCAGCGCCACCGAGGCGAGGTCGAGCGTGTTCCGGGTGGCGGTCTCGAAGGTGCGGATGCCCCGCTCGCAGAGGATGACCTGGGTGTTTCCCCCCTCGAGCAGGTACTCGGCCGCCAGCAACCACTCCTCCACCGTCGCGGCGAAGCCCCGCTTGAGGAGCACGGGCCGGCGCACCTTCCCCAGCGCCCGGAGGAGAGCGAAGTTCTGCATGTTCCTGGCGCCGACCTGGAGCATGTCCACGTGGTCGATCATCGAGGCGAGCTGGGACGTCTCCAGCACCTCGGCCACCACCGGCAAGCCGTGCCGCGCGCCCGAGCGGCCGAGGATCGTCAGCCCCGGCTCCCCCAGACCCTGGAAGGCGTAGGGGCTGGTGCGGGGCTTGAAGACGCCGCCCCGGAGAAGATGCGCGCCCGCGCCGGCCACCACCTCGGCGGTCCCCTCGGTCTGCGCCGCGCTCTCGACGGCGCATGGTCCGGCCGCCACCACGAAGGCCGGTCCGCCGATCTCCACCGGGCCCACGCCGACCCGCGTGCCCCCGGGGCGGGCGCTCCGCAGGACCCGCGCCGGCATCGAGGGATCAGCGGCAGGGCTTGTCGGTCTCATCGGAATATGGAATTCAAGGGGTTCAAGGCTCCTTGAACTTCCGCGTGCAGGGATAGCCCGCCGGACGTAGAACCTCAACTGCATCCGCGTCCAGCACTCGATGCGTCACCTCATGCAAGGAATCACCTCCGGTCGCGTGCAGGTCCTCGGCATCGGCGCCCGGGTGTCTCCCTCGGCGCGCCTTCCCGAACCGTGGACACTGTCCTGGTCCGACGGGGCATGGCGCTGGGCCGGGACCGGGGAATCCGCGGTCATGCGCGCTCCGGGTCACGTGCAGCTGCTCGAGGCGGTGGGCGACTCCGACGTCGTGGTCGAGGGGAGCGGCGCCCGCCCGCCGGCCCCGTGGTTCGGCGGCTTCGCCTTCGATCCCACGGCGCCCCTCGACCGGTGGTGGGAAGCGTTCCCTCCGGCGTGGGCCGTGCTGCCGCAGCTCCTGCTCGGAACGGACGGGCGCACCGCCGAGCTCCTCGCCTTCGCGCCGGTCGGCGAGGCAGGCGTCTCCATCGCCCGGGAGCGTGCCGCCGCCGCCCTGGAGGAGGCGAAGGCGCGGCTGGTGGACCCGCAGGCTCCCGGCGCGACCCCTGCGCCCGCGCCGGCGGCTCGCACTCGCCCACAGGACCGCACCGCGTGGGACGCGCTGGTGTCCGAGGCGCTCGCCGCCTTCGAGTCGGGCCAGCTGCGCAAGGTGGTTCTCGCCCGGGCGCTGGAGATCGAGGCCGACGCGCCTCTCGACGTGCCGGCCGTTCGGCAACGCATGCGTTCCATCGCCGGCCCGGCAGTGGCCTACGAGCTGCGCGCCGCGGATGGCACGACGCTCCTCGGGGCGAGCCCCGAGCGGCTCTTCACGCTCGAGGCCGGACGCCTGGAGACCCAGGCCCTCGCCAGCAGCGCCGCGCCCGGCGAGCTGGAGCGGCTCACCGGCGGCCGGAAGGAGGCCCGTGAGCACGCGGCGGTGGTGGAGAGCATCCGCGCTGCCCTCCTTCCCCTGTCCTCGGAGGTGGAGATCGGCGCCGCGCCCGAGCCCCTCGCGCTCGGCTACGTCTCGCATCTGCGGACCCCGGTGCGCGCGCGGCTCCGGCACGGCGTGACGCCGGCCGAGGTGGTCCGCGCCCTGCATCCCACCGCGGCCGTGGGTGGAACGCCGCGGGACGAGGCGCTGGCATTCCTCCGCAGTCACGAGCGCCTTGCCCGCGGGTGGTACGCCGGGGCCATCGGCTGGCTCGGCCCCGACCGCGCCGATCTCCGGGTCGCGCTTCGCTGTGCCCTCGTCCGCAGCAACGTCGCGCGGCTCTTCTCCGGGGCGGGATGCGTGCCCGGCTCCACCGCCGAGGGCGAGTGGGTCGAGACCGCGGTGAAGGCGCGCTTCATGCTCCGCGCCCTCGGGATGGAGGGCTGAGCCGATGCCCTCGCTCAACACGCTCTGGGGCCGGGCGCTCCTCCAGGAACTGCAGCGCAGCGGCGTGCGTGACGTCGTGATCTGCCCCGGCTCGCGCAGCGCGCCGCTGGCCCTGGCCGCCGCCGAGGCCGGTCCGGACGTGCGGAGCTGGGTGGTCCTCGACGAGCGGGTGGCGGCCTTCTTCGCCCTGGGGCTCGCGCTGGAGTCGGGTCGGCCCACCGGCGTGCTCGTCACCTCCGGCAGCGCAGGCACGCACCTGTTCCCGGCGCTCGTCGAGGCGTGGGCCTCGGGGATCCCCCTGGTGGTTCTCACCGCGGACCGGCCCTGGGAGCTGCATGGATTCGGCGCCCCGCAGACGATGCCGCAGGAGGGCCTCTTCGGCCGCTTCGTCCGGACGTCGGAGAGCCTCCCCGTTCCCGAGGCCAGCTCGGCTGCGTTCCGCCACCTCCGGGCCGTCGCCTCTCGCGCGCTCTCCGCGGCGACCGGCCGTCCCTCGGGCCCGGTGCACCTCGACGTGCCCTTCCGCGAGCCGCTCGCGCCGGTGCCCGACGCGCCGGTCCCGCCTGGTCTCGACGGCGAGGCGCTGGAGGGTCGAGGTGACGCGCCCTTCCTCCGCAC
>JBKPMY010000066.1:0-9467 GCA_046732375.1 Myxococcota bacterium | reverse complement strand
CGGTGGCTATATCGGAGGGGTCACACCCGTTCCCATCCCGAACACGGAAGTTAAGCCCTCCAGAGCCGATGGTACTCCGCGGGAAACCGCGCGGGAGAGTAGGTCGCCGCCGGGTTTTTTGATTGACGGCCGTCAGTCCTTCTCGAGGGGCTGGCGGCCGTCGGCGTTTGCGGGTCCTCCCTCGGGCCGGAGGCGTGGCAGAATCCCTCACCGTCCTCGCCCGCGACTCCCGCCGGGCGAAACGAGAGGGGGGAGCCCTTGCGATCCGTCGGCTGTCTGGCCCTTTGCCTGGTGCTTGGCTGCGCCACCGGTCCGTCCACGTCCACTGCCCCACCCGCGTCGCACGGGCGGCTCTCGGCGAAGTTCGCCGAGAACATTTTCAGCACCGAGCGGGTGAGCGGGTTGCGGGTCCAGATGTCACGCCGCCCCGACGGCACCTGGGGCGGCCTGTTCCCCTGCAGCCCCTGGCTCAGCCACGCCTCGAACGAGCTCTGTGCGACGGACTTCGATCAGACGCCCGAGTCGATCCGGGTCAGCGGACATCACGTCTTCGCCGTGCGGCGCAACCCCCGAAGCGTTCTGCTCACCCGTCCCCCGCTCGAGTAGGAGTTTGCGCTCGCGGACGAGCGGCCCTTTCCGAGCGAGCTGGTCATGCCGCTGTTCCTGGCCGTGACCTCGGCCCGAGACCTCCGCAATGGTCTCACCGACGCGAGCGAGAACGCCCGCTTCTACGACAACCAGTCTCGCTTCGTCTGGGTCATAGAGGTGGAAGAGGTTGGCCGGGTCGGCGTCCGGCGGGGCCCGAGCCCCTGAGCGCCGAGCGTCGCCGTTTACCGCGACGGAGCCGACTGTTCGCTTCCGAGGATCGGCGCCGGCCCCCAGACCCCCCGAGCTGCCCGCTCACTTGTAGAGGACCTCCGGGAGCCACAGACCGATCTGCGGGAAGGCGTAGAGCAGCGCCAGTGCCACCAACTGGATGACCATGAAGGGCATCATCCCCGCAAAGATCTGGTTCAGTGTGACGTACGGAGGCGCGACCCCCTTCAGATAGAAGGCGGCCATCGCTACCGGTGGTGACAGGAACGCCGTCTGGAGGTTGAGCGCCACCAGCAGGCCGAAGAACAGCGGGTCGATCTCGAAGTGCCCGAGCAGTGGCAGGAAGATCGGCATGAAGATGACGATGATCTCCGTCCACTCCAGCGGCCATCCGAGGAGGAAGATGATCACCTGGGCCAGCAGCATGAAGGTGAACGCGTTCAGCCCCAGGGAGAGCACCCACTTCTCGATGACCTCCTGACCTCCAAGGAGCGCGAACACCGCGGAGAAGAGCGCCGACCCCACGAACAGCCAGCACACCATCGCGCTCGTCCGGGCAGTCAGGAACACCGCCTCCTTGAACCGCGCCCAGGTGAGCTGCCGGTACGCCAGGGCGAGGAGAATTCCACCGAGTGATCCCACCGCGGCCGCCTCGGTCGGGGTGGCGAGCCCGAAGACGATGCTCCCCAGCACGGTGAGGATCAGGATCGCAAGGGGAAAGAACGAGGTGAGAAGCAACCGCAGCGTCGCGCCGAAGGAGGTGGTCCGCTCCGACTCGGGCAGCCGCGGCGCCACCTTGGGATTCAGCACCGCGCGGACGATGACGTAGACCACGTACAGCAGCGCCAGCATGATCCCCGGGAAGAAGGCGCCCGCATAGAGCTTCACCACCGAGACGCCGGCAGTGGCCCCATAGAGGATCAGCATGATGGACGGGGGAATCAGGATGCCCAGGCACCCACCGGCGGTGACCGCCCCGGCCGAGAGCTTGATGTCGTACCCTGCGCGCAGCATCGCCGGGAAGGCGAGCAGCCCCATCAGGGTCACCACTGCTCCGACGATGCCGGTGGCGGTGGCGAAGATGGCGCAGGTGATCACCGTGGCCACCGCCAGCGAGCCGGGAATGGCCCCGGCCGCGAGCTGGATGCTCTTGAACAGCCGGTCGATGACGTTGGCCCGTTCGATGATGTACCCCATGAAGACGAAGAGCGGGATGCTGATCAGGACGTCGTTGGTCATCACCCCGTAGGTGCGCTGCACCATGAGGTCGAAGATCCGGTTGTCGCCGAGCGCTTGTCCTTTCTCGTGAAAGGCGTAGTACCCGAACAGCATCCCCAGTCCCATCAGGGTGAACGCCGTGGGGAAGCCGAGCATGATCGCCACCACGATCAGGGCCAGCATCAAGAGGCCCACGTGGCCGCTGGTGATGTTCTTCGTCTGGAGAAACACCACCAGGATGATCGCGATCACCAGCACGAGGGAGATGACTCCGATCTTCATCCCCGATTTCACGTGATCTGACCCTCCGAGGACGGACCGGGCGGCACGAGGTCCGCCGCCGGATCCGCCTTCACCTGCTTCTTGAGCTCGTCGATATCGACCTCCTCCACGTCGTGGAGCCGCCGGGGCCACTCTCCGGTCTTCAGGCACTGGATGCAGCGGATGATCTCCGCGAAACCCTGGATCAGGACCAGCGCCCCGGCGATGGGGATGAGCGTCTTGAAGTGATACAGCGGTGGTCCGCCGGCGATGGTCGAGGAGTGCTCCCTCAGCTGCCAGCTGAACTGTGCGAATTCGATGCCCGAGTACGCCAGCGCGGCGATCCCCGGAATGAAGAACAGGAAGTAGAGGATCAGGTCCACCCCCGCCTGGACCCGGGGAGGGAAGAACCCGTAGAGCACGTCACCCCGGACGTGCCCGTTCCGGGAGAGGGTGTACGCCCCGGCCATCATGAACAGGCTGCCGTACAGGATGTAGGCGCCGTCGAAGGCCCAGGCGGTGGGCGCCCGGAAAATGTAACGGGCGGCGACGTCGTAGCAGATGATCGCGGTGAGGACGACGATCAACCAGGCGAACGCCTTGCCGGCGAAGGCGCTCACCGCGTCGACGCCGTGGAGGATGCGTTCCAAGGGAGTGGGTGCGCCCGGCTGCGCTCAGGATTTCTTGGTGAAGTAGTGCTGGTAGGCGACGTCCGAGGGGACGGTGACGTCCTGCGACCAGCCCACCACCCGCTGGGCCCACTTCCGCTGCGAATCGACCACCTTGGCGAAGAACGGGTTCTCCGCCGACTTGGCAGCCACCACCTTGTCCCAGGCAGCGAGCTGCGCCTGCAGGATCTCCTTCGGCGTGCGGTAGAACTTCACGTTCTGCTTGCTCTGCATCTCGTAGTAGTCCGTGGAGTTCCGGGCCATCGCCTTCCAGGACATGTCCGCGGACGAGGCCTGGGCCGCGTAGCGGATGATGTTCTTCAGATCCGGAGCCAGCGCATCGTACTTGGTCTTGTTGACGAGGACCTCGAAGCACTCCAGCGGCTGGTGGTAGCTCTGGAGCATGCAGGTCTTCGACACGTCGGGGAACCCGAGGAGCCGGTCACTGGAGGTGTTGTTGAACTCCGCGGCTTCGATGAGGCCACGGTCGAGCCCGGGAACGATCTCCGCCCCGGGGAGGGCCACCACCGCCGCGCCCATCTCCTTGAAGACGTCGACCGACAACCCGACTGTACGGAACTTGAGCCCTTTGAAGTCGTCGGGACCCTTGACCTGCTTCTTGAACCATCCGAGTGGCTGCGTGGGCATCGGCCCGTAGAGGAAGCCCTCCACGTTGAGCTTCATCACCTTCTGCTGCAGCTCGTTGTAGAGGTCCTTGCCGCCGCCGTACTCCATCCACCCAAGGAGCTCGTTGGCGTCCATCCCGAACGACGGACCGGTGCCGAAGAGCGAGTACGCGGAGTTCTTCCCGTACCAGTACGCGGAGACGCCGTGGCCGCCGTCGAGCGTTCCTTTATGTACGGCGTCGATCAGGTCGAACGCCTTGACCACCGCCCCCGCGGGAAGGACGTCGATCTTCAGCCGCCCCCCGGCCATCTCGTTGACCTTCTTCGCGAAGTCGAGGGCGTACTCGTGGAAGATGTCCTTCGTCGGCCAGGTGCTCTGGAAACGTAGGGAGATGGGCGCCTGCTGGGCCTTCGCTACCACCGGCACCGCGGCGACCGCCGCTGCAGCACCGAGAAAGCCACGCCGGGACACGCTGGAACGGGCTCGCTTCACGAGAAGACCTCCGCTTGGAGTGTGTGCTTCTGCAACGGAGCGGCGAGTCTGGCCCGAGGGTCCGGAGCGTTGCAATATGGTTGCATCTATGGCGCCCTGCATCGTGCGCGAAAAAGGACGTCACGAGACTGCCCCCCCGCGCTTCCCCGGGAGCGGTGGCAGGCCGTGCGGCGGTCGGCAGCGCCTGCGTCCCGAGCCGCGTGGGACGCGTCACTTGCATCGGTCCAGCGAGGCTTCAGGCGTGGGCAGCCGGCGCGCTCATGGCCCGACCGGGCAGCGGGACGTCGATCGGACGGCTCGCGGTGACTTCGTCCACGAATTCCGCCGCGAACCGGTCGACGGCGGCCCAGTCGGTGTACTCGTAGTCGCGCGAGGTGTCGGTGTCCCCGCCTTCAGCCTTTACGATCCGCCGCACCACGAAGCGGATCAGGAAATTGTAGCGGGTGTAGGGGAGCGCCCCGGCCAGCAGCTCGATCCGGAGCGGACGCCAGCCGGTCTCGGCGACGAGCCGCATGGTCTGAGCCCGGCCGTCGTTGATCTTGCTCAGGATCGCCAGTCCCACCGAGAAGAAGAGGGTGGGGAGCCGCTCCAGCTGCGCGCGGTGCGACTGGACGAAGCGCACCACCGGGCGCAGGTAGCCCCCGGCATGGACCGATGAGCCGATGAACACTGCCTGGAACCGCGACAGAGCAAGATCCCGCGGTGCCCGCGCGGCATCGAGCAGCTCGACGACGTGCCGGCGGACGCGGAGCACGTTCGCGATGCGCTCGGCGATCTTCCGGGTCTGCCCATCACGGGTGGCGTAGACGACGAGGACGGCGGCCATGACGACCTCCTGAGGTCAGCTTCCGTCCAGCAGGTGCAACAAGCGGTCCCGGGACCCCTCTCCCCGGGTGGCTTGACGGCGCGCTTCGGTGCGCTAGTGCTGAGCGCAGACCGGGCGAGGCTGCCCTGGCCGGGCGGGCCGATGGAGACGAGGAACTACTACGTCGTCCTGGGCGTGGATCCGATGGAGTCGACGCACGGGATCCGGAGCGCGTTCCGCGAGCTCGTGCAGCGCTACCACCCCGACCGCGCCGGGTCGCGGGGCATGCCGTTCTTCCAGGACATCATCGCCGCGTATCGGGTGCTCTCGGATCCGGAGCGCCGCGCCTCCTACGACGCGGGACTGCGGGATGCCGGTGCCGGTGCGGGGCCCCCGCGCAGGCCCATCACCCCGGCGTCCTGGCCACAGCCGGAGCCGCTGTCTCCGGTGCCGATCTCGTTGTTCCGCGACTTCGCCGTGCGCAGGCCGGGGATCGAGGAGGTCGCCAGCCGGTTCCGCCGGAGCTTCACCCACCCCGACCTGCCGAAATCCCAGCGCCCCGAGCCCCTCCGTCTCGAGGTGGTACTCCCGCCGGACCGCGCTGCGCGCGGGGGGCTCCTGGAGCTGACGGTCCCGGTGTTCTATCCGTGCAGCTCCTGCCACGGAGGCGGCACGCTCGGCTCCTTCCCCTGTCGCCGGTGCAACGGGCAAGGGATGGAGGAACAGGAGGAGCTGGTCCAGCTCTCGGTCCCGGGCCGGCTGCGCGACGGCGCGGTGTTCGCGCTCCCGCTCCGAGGGCTCGGAATCCACGGGCTCTTCCTTCAGCTGATGTTCCGGGTGGGAGGGCTCCGGGACTGAGCCTCGGCCTGGTCCCTGGCGTGCCTCTGCGCCGGGGGAGGGACCGCCAGCGTGGAATCGGAAGGGCGCTGGTGACCCTCTGGGCACCAGGGTCCAGGTTCCTGTAGTAGGACCACTCATCGCATGGACGTGAAGCCCCTCAATCCCCCCGCGCCCAAGCGCGGCGCTCCCGCCTCGTCTGCCGACGGACGCCCTCCGGTCGCGGCGACGGCCCCTCAGCCCTTCGTCTACCCGCTCGAGCGCGAGTTCCGGGAGCCGGACTGGACCCGCATCCCCGGGTACCGCTCGGCCTCCCGAGCCGACTGGGAGAGCGCGCTCTGGCAGCGGCGGCACACGGTGAAGAACCTGCGCGAGCTGAAGGACACGCTCGGCGGCCTCATCCCCGACACGCTGCTGGCCAGCATCGACCGGGACCAGCGCGAGCGGGCGACGATGTCCCTGCTCATCCCGCCGCAGATGCTGAACACCATGGACCTGGACGACCTCTGGCACTGCCCGGTCCGCAATTACATGCTCCCCGCCTTCGACGACCGGCGGACCGACTGGCCGAACCACCCGCGCGCCAGCCGCGACAGCCTCCACGAGTCGGACATGTGGGTCGTGGAAGGGCTGACTCACCGGTACCCCACGAAGGTGCTCGCGGAGATGCTCTCCACCTGTCCGCAGTACTGCGGCCACTGCACCCGCATGGACCTGGTGGGCAACGACGTGCCCCAGGTGGAGAAGCACCGCTTCGCGCTCCCCCAGCCCGAGCGCTACGAGAAGATCCTCGACTACCTCCGCCGCACGCCGGGCGTTCGCGACGTCGTCGTCTCCGGCGGAGACATCGCGAACCTGCCCATCCAGACGCTGGAGAGCTTCGTCTCGCAGCTCCTGGACATCGAGAACATCCGTGACATCCGGCTCGCCTCGAAGGGGTTCATGGGCCTGCCGCAGCACTTCCTCCAGCCGAAGGTGCTGGAAGGCCTGACCCGGCTGGCAAAGAAGGCGTTTGAGCGAGGCGCCCAGCTCGCGCTCCATACCCACGTGAACCACGCGCGCCAGCTCACACCCCTGGTGCAGAAGGCGGCAGACGCGCTCCTGAACGCCGGTTTTCGCGACATCCGCAACCAGGGTGTCCTGCTCCGGGGCGTGAACGCGACGACGAAGGATCTCCTCGAGCTGTGCTTCACGCTCCAGGATCACGCGCACATCCTCCCGTACTACTTCTACATGTGCGACATGATCCCCAACTCCGAGCACTGGCGGACCAGCGTCGCGGAGGCCCAGCAGCTCCAGCACGACATCATGGGCTACCTGCCGGGGTTCGCCACGCCGCGGATCGTCTGCGACGTGCCCTTCGTGGGGAAGCGCTGGGTGCACCAGGTGGCCGAGTACGACCGCGAGCACGGCATCTCGTACTGGACCAAGAACTACCGGACCGGAATCGAGCTCTCCGACCCGTACGCCCTCGAGCGGCGCTACGAGTACTACGACCCGGTGTACACGCTCCCCGAATCGGGCCAGGAGTGGTGGCGCCAGCAAGCCTTGGCGTGAGGGACGTCGTGTCGAGCGCGGACTGGCGCAGCCTCTTCCCCGAGGCGAGCGAGGAGCAGTGGCGTGATTGGCGGTGGCAGATGCGCCACTCCATCCGCTCCCCGGAGCAGCTCGCGCGACTCGTGCCCCTGACCGAGGACGAGCGAAGAGGCTGCGAGGAGACCGCAGCCATCTTCCGGCTCGGAATCTCGCCGTACTACCTGTCGCTCGTCGACCGGGAGCACCCCTTCTGCCCGGTGCGGATGCAGGCGATTCCCACCCGGGCCGAGGCTCGCGTCCGTCCGGGCGAGCTGCGCGACCCGCTGGGCGAGGATCCGCACCGACCCGTTCCCGCCATCGTCCACAAGTACCCGGACCGGGTGCTGTTCCTCGCGCTGGACAGCTGCTCGACCTACTGCCGCCACTGCACCCGTCGCCGCATCACGAAGGGCGGGGAGGCGGTGCTGGGCCGTGAGGCCTGGGCGGAGGGCATCGCGTACGTGCGCGCCCATCCCGAGGTGCGGGACGTGCTGGTCTCGGGCGGCGATCCGCTGCTGCTGGTCGACGAGCGGCTGGACGCGCTCCTGGGCGAGCTCCGGGCGATTTCCCACGTGGAGATGATCCGCATCGGGACCCGCGTGCCGGTGACGCTGCCGATGCGGGTGACCGAGGCGCTCGCGGGTCTGCTCCGCCGGCACGCTCCGCTCTTCGTCATCACGCACTTCAATCACCCGAAGGAGCTGACGCCCGAGGCGCGCGAGGCCTGCGAGTGGCTCGTCGACCACGGCGTCCCGGTGGAGAACCAGACGGTCCTGATGCGGCGGGTGAACTCCGACGCGCGCATCCTCAAGGAGCTGAACCACGCGCTCCTCCGCGCGCGGGTCCGGCCGTACTACCTCCACCAGATGGACGTGGCCGAGGGGCTGGAGCACCTCCGGACTCCCATCGGGACCGGGGTGTCGATCCTCGAGCAGCTGCGAGGGCACACCACGGGCCTCGCCGTCCCGCACCTCGCGGTGGACCTCCCCGGCGGGGGAGGGAAGGTGACGCTCCAGCCGGAGTACGTGGTGGAGCGCCGCGGCCACGAGACCGTGTTCCGGAACTACCGTGGCGAGCCGTACGTGTACCCGGAGCCCGAGGAGACGGACTGCAGCTGCCCATACGAGGCCGTGTGGCTCGGCCGGGGCCCAGCGCGAAGCACTGACATCCGTGAAGCTCCATCGATAATGGATCCATTTCGCTGACCCGGGTCGGGCGGGGCTCGGGCTCGAGCTCGGGTGCGGAGTGACCGCCTTCGATCTCGAGGATGCGATGGCTCTGCTCGAGAAACACGTCTTCAAGGGACCGATGCCAGTGCTCATCGCCTCGAGCATCGAGGACGTGGACGTCAGGACGCTGGATCAGGGCCACGTGATTCCGAACATGTTGCCGCCGGACCGGCGCGGCGTCTGGTACCCGATGGGATACGCCCCGTCTCAGGGTCGGTGACCGCGCGGATTCTGGCGTGATCGCTCGGCAGCGGCGATCCTCGGGTTCCCGGATGCGCCCGGTCCTCGCCCTCACGCTCCTCGCCGCCGCCACCGCCGCGCACGCCGCCGAGACCGTCCGCATCGCGATGGGCGAGCGCCCCGAGCGCGAGGTCGTCATCCGCGGCAAGGGGCTCCAGCTCGGACCGGACTCCGAGGATGGGCCGTTCCAGCCGCTCGACCGGGACGAGGTCCGCATCCGGCACGTGGGCGACTCGATGGAGGTGGAGGGCACACGCGTCGACGGCCCCGTGCGGTTCCGGACCTCGGACACGGAGCACCAGATCCGCGCCGGGACCATCGACGTTCGCGGTGAGGTCGTCGCCCTGCCGAAGGGCAGCAAGGTGCTCCTGGTGAACGTCCTCCCCATGGAGGACTACGTCGCCGCGGTCCTCGGCGGCGAGATGCCGGTGAGCTTCCCGATGGAAGCCCTCAAGGCCCAGGCGGTCGCCGCCCGCACTTACGCGCTCCAGCGGAAGATCGAGGCGCTGGGCCAGCCGGTCCACCTCGGGAGCAGCGTGCTGGCCCAGGTCTACGGGGGCGTCAATCGCGAGAACTCGCGGACCCGGGCAGCGACCGCGGCCACCGCCGGACAGGTCATCACCTTCCAGCTCGCACCGATCGAAGCGTACTTCCACGCCTCCTGCGAGGGGAGCACCGAGACCGGGCTGGACGCGCTCG
>JBKPMY010000065.1:0-9154 GCA_046732375.1 Myxococcota bacterium | reverse complement strand
CCCCGACCGGTGGCGTCGCTACGAGGAGCTGGCCACCGACCGGAAGAGCTTCCTCGGGAACCTGATGCGGGCCTCGGCGTACGAGACGGCGAGGGACCTCCGGAAGATCGGCAAGCCGCTCGACAGGACCGAATGGCGGATGACACCGCCGACGGTGAACGCGTACTACAGCTCCTCGCTCAACGAGATGGTGTTCCCCGCCGGTATCCTCCAGCCGCCGATGTACTCGCGCGAGGCCACCGACGCGGTGAACTTCGGCGCGATCGGCATGGTCATCGGTCACGAGCTGACCCACGGCTTCGACGACCGGGGCCGGCTCTTCGACGGCGATGGGAACATGACCGACTGGTGGTCGCCCGACGCCGGGAAGGCCTTCGTCGAGCGCGCTGCGTGCGTGAAGACGCAGTACGACGGGTACGTCTCCGTGGACGACCTGCACCTCAACGGAGCGTTGACGCTGAGCGAGAACGTCGCCGACCTCGGAGGGCTGAAGATTGCCTTCGCCGCGATGCAGGCCTGGGCGAGGGAGCATCCGGAGCGCGTGGTGCGCGACGCCCGCTTCACTCCCGAGCAGCAGTTCTTCCTCGGCGCCGGTCAGGCCTGGTGTCGCAACATCCGGCCGGAGGAGCTACGGCGCCGCGTCACGGTGGACCCGCACTCGCCCGCGCGTTTCCGGATCAACGGGCCGCTGTCGAACATGCCCCAGTTCCAGGCCACGTTCGGCTGCAAGGCCGGCGAGCCGATGGTCCGCCAGACGCGCTGCGAGGTGTGGTGACCGTTTCCGCCGTGCGACACTACCGCGCGGCGGCGCGGAGCCCGGCGCTCGGGAACAGCTCTGCCGACTCGAGGTGCACCAGCGGGATGTCCAGGGTGCAGAGGAGCCCGGCGTTCTCGTGCCTGACCTGGAGGACGTGGTCCCCCTGATACAGGTGCTCGAGCCGCTGGCGCAGACGAACCAGCCGATCCGCCGCCTCGGTGACCTCGACCCCCGGCTGAGCGGTGGCCAGCTGGTGCAGGCGGATGCGCAGCCGTCCGTCCGCCACCGCCGCCGTGAGCTCCAGCGCGCCTTCCCAGGGCGAGGCCGGCAGCTCCGCCAGCTGGAAGAGCGCGAGCGACGGAACCTCGGCGGTCAGCGCCTCGGCAGGGATGTCCACCCGGCTTCGCAGCCGACCGGGAGCGCGGATCTGCTGCAGCGACAGGTAGGCCTGGAGGAACTCCAGCTCCTGCCGCAGCGCCACCCGCTCCTGTCCGAGCGTGGCCAGGGTCAGGCGGAGCACGTCGCTCAGCCGCGCGAGGAGCTGCACCGCCTGCGTGGAGGCACCGGAGCGGACGAACTCCGCGGTCGTCCGCAGCGTGTCCTCCAGCAGCTGAGGATGGAGCTGGACCCGCATCTGATCCAGCTCGGCCCGGGCCAGCTCGGCCTCGATCCGCGCCGCGGAGAGGGCCTCCTGCCGCAGCCGCCGCCGGAGCTCGATGGTCCCCAGGATGCCGATGATGGCGAGGTAGTTGATTCCCGGGCCGACGATGCCCTTGAAGTTTCGGAGGAAGACTCGCCCCATCGGCATCTTCCGCACCGTGGGCGGACCGACGAACCGCGAGAGCAGCGCCTGCGCGCCGTTGACGTACACCATCACGGCGAGGAAGCCGACAAGCAGGGCCCCGACGAGGACCGCGGGACGCGCGCGGACGGAGATCAGCCGCCGCACGGGTCGGCCGAGCACGGCCAGCACCGGCACCCAGAGCAGCCAGGAGATGACCGAGGCGAGCCGGTAGTCCGCCCGGAGGTTGGGCGGCATCTCGGTCCGCATCTGCAGCCAGCTCAGGAGGCCCAGCACGGTCGCCCCGGCGAGCGCCAGCGCCCACCAGCGGACGAGGAACCACCCCTTCCGGGGCACGGCGCTGGGGGCGAGAACGTCCACGACCTCCCTTTACCGCAGCTGCCGGATTCGTGCCTGCTGGCTGCGGGCGACCGGCAGCTCGGCCCCGGTGGCGAGCACCGCGACCAGGCCTCCGCTGCCCGTCCGCCGCAGCTCGCGCAGCACCCGCCGGTTGACGATGGCCGTCCGGTGGATGCGGACGAAGCGCGTCGGATCCAGGCGGTTCTCGAGCGCGGCCATCGACTCGCGGTGCAGGTACGTCCGGGCACCCACGTGCAGCTCGACGTAGTAGTCCGCCGACTCGATCCAGTCGATCTCCTCGGCCTCGAGGAAGATGATCCGCCCGCGATCGCGCACCACGATGCGCGACGAGGGCGCGGTGACGAGCCCGGCCTCCACCGCCTTGGCCCGGAGCTGCTCGCCAAGGCGGGCGGCCTCCTCGCGGGAGAGCTGCTCCTTGGCCCGGGCCAGCGTCTCGCGGAACCGGGAGTCCTCGTAGGGCTTGAGCAGGTAATCGAAGGCGTGCACCCGGAAGGCCTCGAGCGCGTACTGGTCGTACGCGGTGCAGAAGACCACCATCGGGAGCGGAGACTCCGCCCGCGCGAGCACCTCGAAGCCGCTTCCCCCCGGCATCTGCACGTCGAGGAAGCAGAGCTGCGGGTGGGTCCGGGCCAGGAGAGCCACCGCCTCGTCACCGCTGCCGGCCTCACCCACCACCTTCACCTCGGGATCTTCGGCCAGCAGCATCCGCAGACCCTCTCGGGCCAGCGGCTCGTCGTCCACCACCGCCACCGTCACTGGCTCAGGCACGCACCACCTCCGGACCGCGGAAAGGAATTGCCAGCAGCGACTCGACGCCGCCCTCCAGCCGGTTCGACACCCGGAAGCGGTGTTGACCGGGGTACAGGTGCTGCAGGCGCGCTCGCACGTTGCGCAGGCCGACGCCGCCGGCGGACTCGGAGCCGGGGCTCAGCCCCACGCCGGTGTCACGCACGCGAAGGACCAGCTGCTCCCCTTCGCGCACCGCCGCCACCTCCACCGAGCCTCCGGCGATGGAGGGAGCGATGCCGTGTCGCACGGCGTTCTCCGCGAGCGGCTGGAGGACCAGGCTCGGTACCCTCGCCTCGAGGGTGTCGGGGTCGATCCGCATCTGGATCTGCAGCCGGTCCGGGAAGCGGATCTGCTGCAAGGACAGGTAGCGCTCGAGAAAGTCCAGCTCCTGGCGCAGCGGAACCTCCTGCTGCCCGGCGGTGGCCAGCGCCAGCCGGAGGAGGTCGCTGAGACCGGCGATCATCCGCACCGCGGTGTCGCCCTCCCCCTTGCGGACCAGCATGGAGATCGCGTTCAGGGTGTTGAAGAGGAAGTGGGGATGCAGCTGGACGCGGAGCGCGTCGAGCTCCGCCTTGGCCAGCTCGGCCTGGAGTCGCGCGCCGGTCAGCTCCTGCGCGCGCAGCCGTCGCCGGAGGTCGATGGCGAGCAGCACCCCCGCGGTCATCACGTAGACCATGGTGTCCAGGAACGCGCTCTTGGTCACCAGATCGAGGACCGCAGCTCCGTAGCTCATCTTCCGCAGGCTGTACGGCCCGATGACCCGCGACAGTGCCGCCAGGAGCCCTTCCTGGAAGACGACGAGGCCGGCGCAGCTGAGCACGTGGAGCACGCCCACCCGGAGCAGCCCGTAGCGCTCCACCGTGAAGCGACGGACGAGCCACGCCACGATCGGAGTCAGGAACGCCCAGAGGACCCAGCCGGAGTAGAACCACAGGAAGCGGTTCGTGCCCCAGGCAGCGCCCTCCTGCTCCCAGGCCTTGGACTGCAGCCCCACGGCGACGCCGGGGATGGACCACAGGAGAACGAGGCCGGCGAACCGGCGCAGATGGGCGAGCATGGGCAACCGCGGGGAGAACGTGCGTATCTACGGACGATTCCGTCGGCAACCCTGAGGCTGCAGCGAGCGAGGGAGCCCCCGCAGCGGACGGCGAACCCCCCGGGCTACAGCTCCCGGGACATGAGGAGCCGGAGCTTTCCGGACTTCTTGCTCACCACCGTGGCGACGGTGGTGAACCCCGCCTTCCTGTAAAAGGCCACCGCCGGCGCATTGGCCGGATCTACCCGGAGTGCCAGGGTTTTCCGGTACATGTCACGGGCGACCCCCAGGGCGTGATCGAGGAGCGCCATCCCCACGCCCCGGTGCCGCAGCTCCGGCTTGACCACGATGTTCCGCATGTACGCCGCGCCAGCCACCGGCCCGTCCCGCTCGACGGTGACGTAGCCCACGATCTGCCCCTGGAGGCGCGCAACATGGATGAATGGCCGCAGCTGGGTGATGGCCTGGAGGGACTCCTCGGGGGTCTCCCCGCGCTTTGCCCAGGGCTCCGAGGTGCCTCGCAGGGAGGCCACCGGCTGGAGCTCGGTCTCGCCGAGGGGAGAGAACTTGAGGGCGCCCGGGAGGTCGGCCGGGAGGCTGGCGACATCGAGCGGCGGCAAGGTCGGTTGCTCCGTCACTGTCTCCACCCGCTTCATCGTCATCTCCGCCACCCCCTCGTACCTCCCGTGGATCCTAACCCCAGGCTTCGCATTCATGCACCTTCCGAAAATGAGGCCCCTTTTGTGGTCCAGGGTCGTACGGAGACTCCATTCTCGACGCGAGGCGCCCTCCTGTATTCTTCGGGGCTGACTCCTGCCCCCGCCACCGCGGCGCGCGGCCGGAGCCTTGCCTCGTGCAACTCAACCACGCCCAGCGCGAACTGACGGTCAAGGTCGTCTACTACGGCCCCGGTCTCTCGGGGAAAACGACCAACCTGCAGATGATCCACGCCCGCACCGCGAGCGAGGGACGGGGGAAGCTGTTGACGGTCGAGACTCACGACGACCGCACCCTGTTCTTCGATCTGCTGCCGGTCTTCTTCCATACCAAGGGTGGCTACACCGTGAAGGTGAAGCTGTTCACGGTTCCGGGGCAGGTCATCCACAACGCCACGCGCCGTGTCGTGCTCCAGAACGCAGACGCGGTGGCGTTCATCGCCGACAGTCGACGCAGCGCCGGCCAGGAGAACAACCAGTACTGGGAAAACCTCAAGGCCAACATGCGGGAGAACGGGCTCAACGCCGCCCAGGTCCCGATCGTGATCCAGTTCAACAAGCGCGATCTGCCGGACAGCAAGAGCGACGCCGAGCTCGAGGAGACGCGCGCGCGGGGCAAGGAGCCGGTGATCGGCGCGGTGGCGATCCGCGGCGAGGGCGTGCTGGAGACGCTCTACTCGGTGCTCCAGCTCGCGTACCGGAAGATGGACGAGCAGGCGGGGCTGAGCCGGAACATCGGGCTGAGTGAGGCCGAGTTTCTGAAGCTCGTCTTCGCTCGCATGGATCTGAACGGCACGCAGGTGACCGACTGGCTGACCTCGGGAGGAGGGCCGCCGTGAGCGATGCCGGCGACAACGGCCGTCCAGGGTCTCCGCGGGAGGAGACGCACCGCCTGGATCAGCGGCCGGTGTCGGTCCTCGAGCGCCGGCTCACGCTGGCCGACATGCTCGACACCAGCACCTTCGCCGAGCTGGTGAAGAGCTTCGCCGAGCTTTACAAGCTGGGAGTCAAGGTCTTCGACGAGAAGGGAAACCGGCTCGCGGACATCAAGAGCGGCAACGGCGACTTCTGCGGCTACGTCTTCTCCTTCACCGAGGGGAAGCGCTGCTGCACCCAGACCGTCGCCCGGGTGAAGGACGGGCCGCTGGCAACGACGCAGAACGCGCGCGCGCCTCAGGCCGCCGCGGGTACCAAGCTGCACGGGATGATCGCCGTGCCCTGCTTCACCGGGCTGCGGTATCTGGTCCTGCCCATCCTCTGGGAGGGCGACGTGCTGGGGCGGGTGGTGTTCGGACCCTTCGTGCCCGAGGAGCTCGGTGAGCTGCCGCCGTCTCTCACCGATCTGACTCCGGGCATCGACCTGGCGCAGGCGGGCGCCTACCTGGCGAAGATCCGCCGCGCGCCCGAGTCCACCATCGTCAAGGTGCTGCTCCACTTCGCGCAGCTGCTGGAGACGCTGGTCGCGGCGGGGCAGAAGACCTTCCTCACCAGCCAGGTGCACATCGAGGCCACGCTGGAGAGCAACCGCGACCTCGAGGCGCAGAACAAGCGGCTGGAGCAGATGAACGTCCAGCTGAAGGACATGGACCGGCTGAAGTCGAGCTTCCTGGCCACGGTGAGCCACGAGCTGCGGACGCCGCTGACCTCGATCATCGGCTACTCGGAGATGCTCTCCGAGGGGCTGGTGGGCTCGCTCAACTCGGAGCAGACCGACTACGTGCGGACGATCATGGAGAAGGGGGACACCCTCCTCAAGCTGATCTCGTCCATCCTCGACGTCACGCAGATCGAGGCCGGGAAGGTGCGGCTGACCTTCGAGCCGGTGAACATCGGCGACCTGGTGTCCTCCGCCGTCTCCAGCATCAAGCCCCAGGCCCAGAAGAAGGGGCTGACCGTCGATCTCAAGCTGCCCGCGCGAGCGGTGGAGGTCCGCGCCGACCGCGAGAAGGTTCGCCAGGTGATGGTGAACCTCCTCTCCAACGCGGTGAAGTTCACGCCCAAGGGCGGCTGGGTGCAGGTGCTGGTGACCGAGGCGAAGTTCCAGCCCGAGCTGGACGCCGAGGGCTGGCAGTTCGTGGTCCAGGACTCGGGGGTGGGAATTCCGGTCGACCAGCTGGAGAAGATCTTCCAGAGCTTCTACCAGGTGGACAACTCGAGCACGCGCGAGTTTGGGGGCGCGGGCCTCGGTCTGGCGATCGTGAAGAGCTACGTCGAGGGACACGGTGGAAAGGTCCGGGTGCAGAGCGAGCTCGGCCAGGGCTCGCGTTTCGAGGTGATCCTCCCGGTCAGCCCGCCGCCGCCCCGGGCGGTGATTGCCCCGCCGCTGTCCGAGCCGGCGCCGCCCCCGCCCGCGCGATTCTGAGCCGGGTACGCTGCGACGATGGGCCCGGAGTTCCAGCTCATCGACGCCTTCGTGGCCGCGGCGGCAGCGTCGCCGCGCGCGCCCGTCGGCCCGGGCGACGACGCAGCGGTGCTCCGCCCCGGGCGAGGCGAGAGCTGCGTGACGGTGGACGCCGTGGTGGAGGGCGTGCACTTCCGCCGTGCGCGCAGTCGGCTCGAGGACGTGGGCCACAAGGCCCTGGCGGTCAATCTCTCGGACCTCGCGGCGATGGGAGCGAGCCCCCGGTGGGCGCTGGTGGCGCTCGGCATTCCGCGCGGCTTCCGGCTCGCTGACGCGCAGAGGCTGGGGTCGGGGTTCGGCGCCCTGGCGCGTGAAACCGGGACGGCGCTCGTGGGGGGCAACGTGACAAGGGCGCCGGGCCTCTCGCTGACGGTCACCGTCGGGGGAGAGGTCCTGCGGGGCAGGGCACTGCTGCGCTCGGGCGCGCGCCCCGGCGACGTCGTCTGGGTCTCCGGCGCTCTGGGCGATGCCCGGCTGGGGCTCCTGCTCCTCGAGCATCCGCGGAGTCCCGAAGCCCGGCGGCTCCGCGGATCGCCCCGGCTCGCGCGGGGTGCGATGCAGCGGGAGCGTCGTCCGGAGCCAAGGCTGGGACTCGGGGCATCGCTGGTGGGCATCGCCTCCTCGTGCATCGACCTGAGCGACGGGCTGGCGCAGGACGCGGGACACCTGGCCGCGGCGAGCCGGGTCGCGCTCCACCTCGACGCTCACGCGCTGCCGGTCTCCACCGCGCTCGCAGCGGCCTACCCCGAGCTTCGGGCACGGGCGCGTGCCGCGGCGACCGGCGGGGAGGACTACGAGCTGCTCTTCACCTCACCTCGCTCGCGAGAGGCTTCGATCCAGCGGCTGAGCCGCCGGCTCGGGCTCCGCCTCACTCGCATCGGTGAGGTTCGCCGCGGCAGGGGAGTGCACCTGGCTGGTCTCGGCCCGGGCCGGATCGAAGGATTCGATCACCTGGCCTGACCTAGCGCGGGCCGCCGCGAAGGTGCGCCGCGAAGGTGCCAGACACCTCGTTACGGACTCGAGCGTTTGAGCCAAGGCTGCGGCGAGCCTCGACGACCGTGCTCATCTTGCGGCGGCCATGACCCGCTCCCCCTCCCCCGCCCCGCTCGCTGCCGCATCACTCCTCGGCGTCGCCTCCGGGATGCGCTCCCTTCTCCCGCTCGCGGTGCTCTCCGTCACCCAGGGCACCCCGAGGGGCCTGCAGGCTCTGCTCCTTCCGCTCGCGGCGACGGAGCTGGTCCGCGACAAGCTGCCCGGGACCGGGAGCCGGCTCGCCCCCGTCCCACTGGCGGCCCGGATCGTCGCCGGTGGCCTCGGTGCCGCCTGGCTGACCCGGTCGCGCCATCCTGTGCCGCTCGTCCTCGCGGGAGCTGCCGGAGCCCTCGCCGGAGCGCTCCTCGGCTCACGGGTTCGGACGGGGCTCCCTCACGCCACGGCGACGCCCGACCTTCCGTGGGCCGTGCTCGAGGACGTGACCGCCGGCGCGCTCGCTGTGACTGCCGTCCAGCTCGGCTCCGTCTGAGAGCGTCCTCTCCCCGACAGGGCCCGCGGAAGTGCGTCCGCCGCGGCTCACCATCGCCGCCCAGCGAAGCAGCACCCCGACTAAGCTTCGATCCCGCCAACGGTGGAGGACGGAAGCGGCGTGAAATACCTGGTGACGGGTGGTGCGGGGTTCATCGGCTGCAACGCCGCACAGCGATGGATGGGGCGCGGGCACGAGGTGGTGGTCCTCGACGACCTGTCGCGCCGCGGGGTGGACAGCAACCTCGAGTGGCTGCAGAGCCAGGGCCGCTTCAGCTTCGAGCGGGTCGACCTCCGCGACGCCTCCGCCCTCGATGCCGCGCTGGCCCGCCATCGCGACTCCCAGGTCATCCTCCATCTCGCCGCCCAGGTGGCGGTCACCACCTCGGTCACCGAGCCGCGGCACGACTTCGAGGTGAACGCGCTCGGCACCTTCAACCTGCTCGAGTCCGCGCGCCGTCACGCTCCCTCCGCGGCCTTCCTCTACGCATCGACCAACAAGGTCTACGGCGGTCTCGAGCACGTGGGCGTGGAGCAACGCCAGGGCCGCTACGTCTTCCGGGACCGTCCCCGGGGCATCTCCGAGTCCGAACCGCTCGATTTCCACTCGCCCTACGGCTGCAGCAAGGGGGCTGCCGACCAGTACGTCCGCGACTACGCGCGCATCTACGGCCTGCGCACCGTGGTCTTCCGCCAGTCCTGCATCTACGGGTGGCGCCAGTTCGGGGTCGAGGATCAGGGCTGGGTGGCCTGGTTCACCATCGCCGCGGTC
>JBKPMY010000064.1:0-10234 GCA_046732375.1 Myxococcota bacterium | reverse complement strand
TCTCCCGGGCTTCATGCGCGCCCCCCTCCTCCTCGCCTGCCTGACCCTGGCCTGCGCCACCTCCGCGCCGCGGCCCGATCCGAATGCCGTGGACGCGAACGGCTTCACCGCTTCCGCGAAGTCCGCAGCCGCCGGCATCCGGGGAGAGGCCATCGCCAGCCACATCCGGTTCCTCGCCGACGATCTGCTCGGCGGACGGGATCCGGGCACGTACGGCTACGACGTGGCCGCCCGCTACGTCGCGAGCCAGCTGCAGGCGCTGGGCGCCCGGCCCGCGGGAGAGGGCGGAACCTACTTCCAGAAGGTGCCCTTCGTCCGTGCGACCCCGGTCTCGGCGTCGGTGGAGTTCAGCGGAGGGTCCGGCGCTCCCCTGTCCTTCGCCCAGGGCGAGGAGATGTTCCTGCTCACCGACACGGACACGGGGATGACCGACGTCACGGGCGAGGTGGTCTTCGCCGGGTACGCGCTCTCGGTGCCCGAGTACAGGTACGACGACTTCGCCAACGTGGACGTCCGGGACAAGGTCGTCCTGGCCCTCGCCGGGGCGCCCCGCTCGGATCGGCCCGACTTCTTTCCCAGCCTCGCCTCGGCCGTCCATGGCCAGAGCGAGCGGGTGGCGAGGGAGCTCATGCGCCGCGGGGCCCGCGCCGTGATCTTCGTCTGGCCACCCTCCAAGGAGGCCCTCACCCCGTTCAAGATTCTGGCCGGGCACTACGGGTTCGAGGCGATGCGACTGGAAGACGAACCGCCCTTCCTCCCCGGCGGGGTGATGAGCGTGACGGCGTTCGAGCGCATCCTCAAGAAGGCCGGGCGCACCGACACCGTCGCCGGGCTGGTGGAGGCGTCGGCGCAAGGGAAGCCGCGAGGCTTCACTCTCGGCCTGCGGGCGCGCGTCCGGCGAGAGAGCAAGATCCGGCGCATCACCTCGGACAACGTGATCGGACTGCTGCCCGGTGACCCGGCCTCGCCCACGGCGAAGGAGATGGTGATGTACGGCGCCCACCTGGACCACATGGGCATCGGCAAGCCGGTCGACGGGGACAACATCTACAACGGAGCGTCCGACGACGCGGCCGGGGTCGCCAGCCTCCTCGAGACCGCGCGGGCCTTCACCCGGCTGGAGAAGCCTCCGCGGCGAGGCATCCTGTTCCTCTTCGTCACCGCCGAGGAGCGCGGCCTGCTCGGTTCGGAGTGGTTCGCGCGGCATCCGACCGTGCCGCTCCAGGACATCGTCGCGGACATCGACGTGGACGGCGCGTATCCGATCGGTCCGCTGAAGGACGTGGTCGCGCTCGGCACCGACGAGAGCTCACTCGGGGGCGACGTGGCGCGGGCCGCAGCGACGCTCGGGCTCCAGATCTCCCCGGATCCCGAGCCGGAGGAGGCCTACTTCGTCCGCTCGGACAACTTCAACTTCGTGAAGAAGGGCATCCCCGCGGCGCAGACCTTCAACGGCGTGGCCGGGCTCACGCCGGAGCAGCTGAAGGCCTACCGGGAGTTCTGGCGGAAGCGCTACCACCAGCCGCAGGACAACTTCGAGCCCGACCGCGACTGGGAGCCGTTCGCGCAGCTGACCCGCTTCAACTTCCTGCTCGGTGTCTCCATCGCCCAGGCACCGTCGCGACCCACCTGGAACCAGGGCAGCTGGTTCCGGCGCTTCCCCGAGCCGAAGCGGGCCGGAGAACCGGACTGACAGCGGCGGAGTCCCGCCGTCGCCCGGGCGGCCGCGCACGACCGGGGCCCGAGACAGCGCGGCTCACCGGGCCGCGTCGGGTGCGGGATGGAGCAGGGGGCGCCCCGGGCGGGCCTCGGTCCGGACTCCGTCGACGAGCACCGGCTGCCCGTTGACCAGGACCGTCTCGATGCCCTCGGGAAAGCGCTTGGGGCTCGCGTAGGTCGCGACGTCCTTCACCGTGGCCGGGTCGAAGATCACGACGTCGGCCATCATCCCGGGCCGGAGCAGGCCGCGGTCCGTCAACCCCAGCCTCCGGGCGGCGCCGCTGGTCACCTTGCGGACCGCCTCCTCGAGGGTGAAGAGCTTCTCGTCCCGGGCGTAAGTCCCGAGCAGCCTGGCCATCGACCCGAAGGCGCGGGGATGCGTGCTCTCGGGGCCGAGCGGGCCGTCCGGCGCGTCGGCGCTCGCGTCCACCCCGATGGAGACCCAGGGCTGGCGGAGCGCCTCGCGAAGGTCGAACTCGCTGGCGACGAACCGGAGGGCGAAGGTGCTGGCCGAGTCCATGAGGACGAGGTCGACCAGCGCTGCCGCCGGCGAGGTGGCCCGCTCCTTCGACACCTCGGTGAGGGTCTTCCCCTCGTACCGCTTCGCGTCCTGCGAGAGCGCGAAGAGCACCACGATGCGATCGGGCTCCGTCCCGTCCTTCCAGCTCGCGACGATCTCCTTCTCCACCCGGGCTCGCTGGGAGCGGTCCGCGAGCAGCGCGAGCATCTGCTTGTCCCCGCCGGCCTGTGCCCATCCGGGGACGTCGGCGTGGAGCATGTTCGCGCCCGCGAGGTAGGGGTACACGTTTGCGGTGACGTCCTGGCCCTGAGCGCGAGCTGCCGCGATGCGCTGGAGCACCTCGGGCATCCGGCCCCAGTTCCGGGTCCCCCTGATCTTGAGATGCCAGATCTCCACCGGCACGCCCGCCTCGCGCCCGATGGTCAGGGCTTCGTCCACCGCGTCCAGGACCTCATCCGACTCGCTGCGCAGGTGGGTGGCGTAGAAGCCGCCGTACTTGGCGGCGGAGCGCGCCAGGAGCATCAGCTCCTCGGTGCTCTGGTAGCTCGCCGGCGGATACTCGAGGGACGCCGCCACGCCGAAGGCCCCCTGCCGCATCGCCTTCTGGACCTCGATCTGCATCCGCAGACGCTGCTCGGGAGTCGGCTCACCGGTGCCGCGGCCCATGACCGCCGCCCGGACCTGCGCGGACGAGACCATCGTCCCCACGTTGATCGCGGGGCGTGCCGCCCGGAGCACCTTCCAGTAACCGTCCAGGTCACGCCAGGTGATCTTCACCTGGTGCTGCTTCAGCCAGCCCATCACGCCGCCGAGGATCTCGTCGTCCACGGGAGCGACGCTCCCCAGCTCTCCGGTGAGCTCGGTGGTGATGCCCTGCCGGATCTTCGACTCGGCGCGGGGATCCACGAGGAGGTAGAGCTCGCTCTGGCCGAGCAGGTCGATGAATCCCGGCGCGACCACGCGATCTCGCGCATCGAGGCGGAGCTTCGCCGGGACGTCGCGCAGGTCTCCCATGCGGACGATACGATCTCCCTTGATGCCCAGGTCGGCGCGGAACCACGGGCTTCCCGAGCCGTCCACCACCCGGCCGCGCTCGATGATCAGGTCCAGCTTCTGGGGCGCGGCGGCCAGCAAGAGAGCAGCCAGCTGCAGGGCGAGCATGGACCGCGGATTGTGGCACGCCGCCCCGCGCGGGTGTGAGAGCACGGTGTGCGATGCGCACGCTCCTCGTGCTCCTGCCGGCGCGGCTGGGCGCGGACGGCGGCGTTCCCGGGGCCGCCTCGGGACGCCCCTCCGCCTACGTCGAGGCGCGGCGAGCCTTCGTCCGGGCGCTGGACGAGGGCGCGGTCAAGCGAGGCGCCAGACCGACTCCCCTCCGTCTCCTGCGGCTGGACCTTCATTGAGCCTCGTGGCTAAATGACGCCTCCTCTGCCCGGAGGCGCACATGGCATCCAGCGAACCCGTTCCCACCCTCGTCATCTACCGTCCCAAGGCCGGCGCCGAGCCCGCGCTCGAGGCGCTCATCCGCAAGCACATCCCGACCCTGCGGGGGCTCGGGCTGCTCGGCACGGGTCAGTCGGCGGCCTTTCGTGCCGAGGACAAGCGCGCCGGCCGCGCCGCCTACGTCGAGATCTTCGACTGGAAGGACGGCCGCGCCTCCGACGTGGCGCACCAGACTCCGGAGGTGATGGCGATCTGGGAGCCCATGGAGCCGCTTCTCGAGGGGCTGGAGATCCGGCAGCTCCAGCCGCTGTGAGCCCCCGGCTCGATCCCGCGGCCAAGCTGGCCGCCCTCGAGGCGGTGGTCACCGCGCTCGCGCACCCCGCGCGCCGGCAGATGCTGCTGACCATGCACCTCCGCGGCGAGATGAGCGCGGGAGACGTTGCAGCGCGCTTCTCGCACGCCTGGCCGACCACCACCCGCCACCTGCGGGTCCTGGAGCACGCAGGGCTGGTCCACTTCGAGCGGCGAGGCCGGCGGCGGGTGTACCGTGTGGAGCATGCTCGGCTGGGGCTCCTGAGCGAATGGCTCTCCTGGTTCGACCGCCCGGCAGCGGCTCCGGCGGCGGTCCGTCGAGCATGGGGACGATGAGGGAGGACGACCGATGGCTCGATCGAGCCCGCTGAACGAGATGCGCCGCATCTGCCTCGGCCTGCCCGAGGCGACCGAGACCATGACCTGGGGGCAACCGCACTTCCGGGTGCGGGGGAAGATCTTCGCCGGGTTCGGGGATCACGGCGGGACGGAGAGCATCGGCTTCAAGCTCGAGCGCGAGCATGCCGACGCCGCCATCCAGGACCCCCGCTTCACCCGAGCGCCTTACGTGGGCCAGCACGGGTGGATCAGCATGGACGTGAAGGGCGTCCGCGACTGGGGCGAGGTCCGCGCCCTGGTGCTGGAGAGCTACCGGCTGATCGCGCCGAAGGCCCTCTGGGCGGTCGTGCAGGGCAAGGCACACGCCGGGGAGAAGGCAGCTCCTCGGCCCAGGCCGCGGCGGTCCGGGACGGCGCGGCGCCGGAGCCGTTCGGGCGCGACCCGTCGCTGACTCCGGACGGCGATGAGCGGTCCGGACGGCGGGGACCTGGTCGGCGGTCGAACCTTGCGGTGCGCGCTCAGAGCATCGCCAGGAGCACCACCGTTCCCGGGCCGACCGCCTCGACGCCCCGGCGAAGGAAGCCCAGCGCCTCGCGCATCCTCTCTCCTTCCCTCCCCCCGATGCTCCTTCCATGGAGCTCGCCAAAGAACGCGGCGAGCTCCTCGGGCGCATGCAGCGCCTCGTCCAGCTCGGCGAGGTGGGGGAGGTGCTCCTCGGAGAGGATGAGAAACGTGGCTCCTCGTGCCGCGCTGATCTCGCGCGCGGTCTCGTCGTGGCTCGACCGGGAGAGAGCGATGCCCCGCCGCTCGAGGTAGAGGAGCAGCGCGTCCAGCGGTTCCCCCGAAGGGTCGAGCACCTCCAGGGCGCGTCCGTGCCGGGCCAGCGCCTCGGGGAAGAGGTCCTCCTTCCACCCCAGCAAGGTGCTCCTCGGCCGGGAGGCGCGGCGAAGCGCGGGAAGCGCCGACACGGGAACCGCGGTGGTGGTGGCGATCGCCGACACGCCGGCAGCGCTCCGCCGGAGGCTCAGGCGATCTCGTGGAGCCGCATGCTGTTGATCTTCCCCGGCTGGCCCACCGGAGCGCCGTAGACGATCACCACCCGGTCCCCGCGGTGCGCGAGCCCCCGGCTCAGGAGCTCCTCCTCCACTCGCCGGACCATCTCCTCGGTCCGGTCCACGGGCTCGAGCACCCGCGGCACCACGCCCCAGAGGAGCGAGAGTTTCCGCCGCACCTCCTGGTTCGGGGAGAAGGCGACGATGGGCACCGCCGGCCGGTAGTGACTGAGGAGCCGCGCGGTGTGGCCGGAGAGGGTGAAGGCGGCGATCAACACCGCCCCCGCCGTGCGCGCCGCCTCGCAGGCCACGGCGGAGATGACGTCAGGGAAGGAGGCGGGAAAGGTCAGCCCGCCGATGCGGGCCGGAGCCTTGCCGTGGGTCCGGGCCGCGCTCTCCGCGGCGAGGATGATCCGCTCCATCATCCTCACCGAGGCAACGGGGTAGCTGCCCGATGCCGTCTCCCCCGAGAGCATCAGAGCGTCCGCCCCGTCGTACACGGCGTTCGCAACGTCGGAAGCTTCGGCGCGGGTGGGGCGAGGATGCTCGATCATCGAGTTGAGCATCTGCGTGGCGACGATGACCGGGAGCCCGCGCAGGTTCGCCCGCCGGATGATGTCCTTCTGGATCGCCGGGACCTCCTCGGGCGGAAGCTCCACTCCCAGGTCGCCGCGAGCGACCATCACCCCGTCGCTCTTCTCCAGGATCGCATCCAGCCGGGCGATGGCCTCGGGCTTCTCCAGCTTGGAGATGATCGGCGCCTGTCGCCCAGCCTCGGCCATCGCGGCGCGCGCCTGATCGAGATCGCTCGGCTGTCGGACGAAGGACAGCGCGATGTAGTCCACCCCGGCCTTGATGGCGTAGACGAGGTCCTCGCGGTCCTTGGGGGTCAACGCCTCCGCCCGGAGGACGACTCCTGGCAGGTTGATGCCCTTGTTGTTCTTCAGCAGGCCGCCGTGGACCACCTCGGTCCGGACCAGCTGCTTCTTGTCCGTCTCCAGCACCCGGAGCTCGAGCAGTCCGTCGTCGAGCAGGATGCGGTCGCCCGGGTTCACGTCCGAGGCCAGGAAGGGATAGGTCGTGGAGACGAGCTCCTGCGTCCCGGGCACCGTCTCGTCGGTGGTGATGGAGAAGGGGGCACCGGGGACGAGCTCCACCTTCCCCTCCACCAGCTTCCCGGTGCGAATCTTGGGGCCCTGCAGGTCGCCCAGCACTCCCACCGCCTTGCGCACCTTGAGGGAGGCGGTCCGGAGCATGGACAGCGTCTGCGCGTGCTGCGCGTGGCTCCCGTGGCTGAAGTTCAGCCGGGCGACGTCCATCCCGGCGTTCAGCAACTCCTCGAGGACCTCGGGCTTCAGCGAAGCGGGGCCGAGGGTACAGACGATCTTGGCGCGTCTCATGGTGTGCTAGCGCTGGAGGAGGGCGCGGAGGTTCTCGCGCTCCCAGGCGATGGCCGCCTCGTAGAGCGGGAAGGCGCGCTCGCGGTCGCGGAAGGCCCGGGGGTGATGAACGCGCCGCCCCGGCCCGTTCGAGCTGGGGAAGAGCTGGTGGAGCATCTCGTGGAAGACGATGAACTCCACGAAGAAGCGGGGGACCGCGGGATGGTCCAGCGCGGGGTGAATGCGGATCTCGCGGGTCTGGTGGTCGTAGACGCCGAGGCGGATCGACTTGCGGCGCCTCCGTCCCGGCGCGCGGCCCCATCCGATGCTCGCCCGAACCCCGCCCTGGAAGAACCGGTCGTTCAGGACGTCCCGGATCTCCTCGAGGTGGAAGAAGCGGCCCTCGGGTGAAAAGCGCTCGTCGGAATCGTCGCGCTCCTGACGGATGCGCGGCTGCTCCCGCTTGATGAACTCGTCCAGCACCCGGCCGGCCTGGGGGCGGCCCCGGCCGGCGTAATCCGCCACCGCCTGGACCACCGGACCGGGCGCATCGAGGAACATGTGGTGCAGCCGCAACCGGAGTGCCGAGGGAGCACGGCGGAAGCTGATCATCGTGCTCCGGTTGTCGGTCACGGACAGCCGGACCGGCACACCGAGATCACGGGCGAGGTGCTGGGCCAGCGAGGCGGCCTTGTGAACCGCGACCTCCCGTGCCGGGACGCACGCGCGGGCGCGCAGCTGGGGATCGAAGAGCAGAAGCTGACGAGGAGACGAATCGCTCACGGCTGAGGAAAGCAGTCTACCGCAGCCGGGGCCGGGGCAAGCGTGCGGACCGATCGCGATCCGCCGCCTCGGCGACGGAGCGACGTTCGCGCGACTTGACGGCGCCGAGCGGCTGCGGGTGGGCCTGCACCTCGGCCCGCAAGCGATCGATCAGCGCAGTCAAGCCCTCGACGTCGATCTTGAAGCCACGGAGGAGCGTTCCCCTGCTCCGGGCCTCCTCGGCCGCGAGGCAGCGTGGCTCGCCACTCTGCGCCGCGAGCTCCACCGAGCCCGAGCGCTCGACCGCGAGCGTCCAGCCGTACTCGCCGGGCTCGAAGGGGTACAGCAGGCAGGCGGTGGGCCGTGTCACGGGTGAAAGCGTGCACCCTTCCCTTCCCAGGAAGACGCAGGCTCCGCGCTCGGCCCGCAGGCCCCAGCGCACGGTGGTGGCCCGGAAGTAACCCCGGTAGCCGGGTCGCCGCGCCTCGTAGGCGAGCGCCTCCTCCGCCTCGAGCGGCTCGTGCTCGACGAAGCGGTCCCGCCGCCAGCCGGTGGCGGTCCGGATCCGCTCCACGTCCGTGGCGGTCAGGGTGGCCAGGCGCTCTCCGGGGCCGGGCTGACAACAGGAGCGGCCCAGCGCCTCGGCACAGCGCGCGCACGGCGAGCGGTCCTTGCCAGCGGTCATCGGGAGAGCAAGGTTAGCGCCGTGCGTTCGCAGGTGACACTCAGGACGGCGTTGACGGTCTGCTTCGCGGTGCTGGCCACGGCGGCGGTGGTGGTCTTCATCTTCGAGACCCGCGTGGCGCTCACCCTCACGGCGGCGGCGATGATGCTGGCCATCGCCCTGGATCACGTGGTCCAGCGGATGGAAGCGCGCGGGCTCCGCCGGGGATGGGCCATCGCCCTCACCACGCTGGCGGTTCTGCTGCTCCTGACCGGGGTGATGCTGATCGTCGTGCCCGCGGCCGTCGCCCAGCTCCGGGAGTTCTTCGCCTCGACTCCACGCATCCTCGAGTCGCTGCGCCATTCGCCGTGGTTCGAGTCCTGGAACAAGCGGCTCGGGCTCGAGGAGCGGCTGAAGGACGCGCTCTCCGGCGCGCTCGGGCTCGCCCAGAGCGCGGTGAATCCCATCCTCGCCGCGGTCACCTCGGCGCTGAGCGCCGTTGCCGGGTTCCTGACCGTCCTCGCCCTGACGGTGTTCATGCTGGTGTTCGGGGGCGGAATGGTGCAGCGGCTGCTCGCGCTTGCACGGCCCACCGACCGGCCGCGCTGGGAGGACGTGCTCGCGAAATCATACCGCGCGGTGGGTGGCTACCTCGGCGGGATCCTCTTCATCTGCTCGATCAACGCCACACTGACCACCGCGGTCCTCGCGATCATCGGGACCCCGTACTTCCTCCCGCTCGCCCTGCTGAGCGGGTTCTCCAGCCTCGTGCCCTATGCCGGCCCCATCCTCACCGGAGGGTTCATCACCCTGGTGACGCTGATCACCGGAGGAGCGGTCAAGGCACTGATCACCCTCGGGTACTTCCTGCTCTACGGACAGCTGGAGGGGAACGTGCTCGGCCCGTTCGTCTTTCGCCGGACGGTGCAGCTCGACCCGCTGGTGACGCTGCTCGCGGTCCTGTTCCTCGCCGAGCTGCTGGGAATCGCCGGTGCGGTGGTGGCGGTCCCCGCCGTCGCGCTGGCGCAGATCGTCGTCCGGGAGCTGCTTGCCGCCCGGCGCGCTCGTCTGTCGGCCGAGACCAGCACGCCGCAGGTTCCGGCAACGCCGGCGGCGCCGGTCCCGCCCCGGTCGCCGGCCCTCGGCGAGCGCCGGTAGGCTCGCTGGTCACCCGGCGGATTCAGGTCGAGCCGTCCTCGCGCGAGCGAAGGAGCCGCTCCAGGCGTCCCGGCTCCACCCGCACCCCGAGCACCTTCTCGCCGGTATAGGTCACCTGTCCCGTTGCACCGCCCTTCACCCGCTTCACCAGCCGGGCCCGCGTCCAGGCGACCTCGCCTCGAGGCTCACCCGCCAGCCGAGAGAAGTGCAGCGCGAGGTGCGCGGCATCGAGCAACGTCTCCTGCTCGATCTCTGCTCCCCGGTCGAGCGGCACCACAACGTGTGCGCCCGGGACTCCCCGTGCGTGCATCCAGAGGTGGTGCGGACGCGCCACCTGGAAGGTGAGCGCCGCGTTGTCCTCGCCGGCCCGGCCCACCCAGATCGGCTGGCCGGCAGAGGCCCGGAAGACCCGGTAGGGGCGGTGGGCCGGCGCCGACCGCTTCCGGGGCGAGCGAGTGGGAACGGGAGCGACCGGAGCGACCACCTCCGCCTCGGTGCTCGCCTCGGCCTCGGCGAGCGCACGCACGGCCTCGGCGATCTCCCGGTCCAGCGCCGCCAGGCGTTCCCGGGCCATCGCGCTCCCGCGGAGGAGCCGCCGGTACTGGTGGAAGTGGCGTTCCACCTGCGCCCGGGGTGCGAGGGTGGGCTGCAGCGGGACCTCGACCTCCCGTGGACCCTCGGCGGTCCACTCGGTCAGTATGATCGACCGCGCGCCACGTGGAACCCGATCCAGGGCGCGGGACAGGAGCTCACCCCAGCGCCGGTGTTCCCCGGCGACGGTGTCGCGGCCGGCCTCCACCTCGACCTTGGCCCGGGTGCGCCGCAGGCGCTGGAGGCTCGAGCGGAGCGGCTGGACGCGGGCACGCTGCAGCGCCTCCCGCCGGAC
>JBKPMY010000063.1:0-4618 GCA_046732375.1 Myxococcota bacterium | reverse complement strand
GGCCCTCACCCCCCGCAGGTCCGCCGAGGCCCTGCGACGCATCCGCGCCGTCTTTTCCGGATATCGCGGAGAGAACCTCGGGCTGCGCGCCGCCGCTCTGACCTACATCAGCATCTTCTCCCTCGTGCCCCTGGCGGTGGTGGGCCTGGTCCTGCTCCGGGAGCTCGGCGAGGCGAGCTTCGAGCGCCGCATGGAGGGGCTGGTGCTCCGGCTCCTGTCGCCCGGTCTCGCGGAGAGCACGCTGGAGACCCTTCGCGGCATCCTCACCGACGCCTCGGCCAAGGTGGCCGGCGGCGTGGGCTTCATCGCCCTGGTGGTCGCGGCTGTCCCGCTCATCCGGATGCTGGACCACTCGCTCAACGAGGTGTGGAACGTCCACGAGAACCGCCCGTTGGCGGTGCGGATCCTCGTCTGGCTGGCGGCGCTGATCTCGGTTCCGCTCCTGCTCGGGAGTGCCGTCTCGGCCAACTCGCTGCTGCGCCGCCTCCTCCAGGAGTCGGGCATCCCCTTCCGTGGGGAGATCCTCTCGATCGTGGCGATGCTCACCGCCATCGCCGCGCTCGCCCTCCTCTACGTGGTCACACCCAACTGCCGGGTTCGCTGGATCCCGGCCTTCATCGGCGCCTCCCTGGCCGGCGTGGGCTGGACCCTTCTGCGCGCCGGGTATGCGAGCTTCGGCGCCCAGACCTTCCGCTACGGCGTGCTCTACGGCTCGCTGGGGGCGATCCCCCTCTTTCTCCTGTGGCTCTACCTGAGCTGGCTCATCGTCCTTGCCGGGGCCCGGCTGGCGTACGCGCTCCAGCACGCTCGCTTCCAGTCCGTGTGGCCGTCGCTGGTCAACCATCCGCGGGGCAAGGAGCTCGCAGCCGTGCGAGTGGTCCAGCACCTCACCCGCGCCTGGCTCGACCAGCAACGCGCGCCGGACCAGGCCTCGCTCGCGCGGGAGATCGAGCTTCCCGAGGACGTGGTCCAGCCGATTCTCGAGGCGCTCCGGGATGCCGACCTGGTGCACGAGGGCCGGCACTCGGGATGGAGCCCAGCCCGCGACCCGGCCCAGCTCACCCTCGGCCAGGTGACAGCGGCGCTGTGGGGAACCGGGCTCGGCACTCCGGAGGAACCGGACCCGTCGCTCCCGGCGCGGGACCTGGCGCAGATCGACGCCGTGCTGCTGTCCGCCGACGTCGAGTCCGCGCGCCGCCTCCAGTCCTGGTCGTGGGTGGACCTCGCCGACCTCGAGCGCCGGCCGCCTACACCAAAATCCTGAGGCATTGCCGCAGCTTGTCGCAGCGGCCAGCTTGCATGTGGCGCCGGATTCTGCAAGTGTCGGTAACCATTGGCGGGTTCGCTGACCTGCCGAGGGAGCGTCCGGGGCGATGCTGAAGAGCGACCTCATCAACATCCTCGTCTCCAAGCGGGGGATCACCCAGAAGCAGGCCGAGGCGACGATCGAGACGATCTTCGAATCGATGAAAGACGCCCTCTGCCGGGGAGAAAACATCGAGATCCGCGGGCTTGGGGCCTTCCACGTGAAGCACTACGACGGCTACCAGGGGCGGAACCCGAAGACCGGCCAGGTCATCCCGGTGAAGCCGAAGCGCGGCCTCCTGTTCCGGACCGGCAAGGAGCTGCGGGACCGGGTCAACCGGGCGACGCCGACCACGGCCCGGGCGGACGGCTCGACGGAAGACGACGCGGCCTAGCTGCCAGCGGGTTCGCCGGCGACCGGGCTCAGGCCGACAGCCGTCCGAGCGGCTTGACCCTGAGCGCGGGGTCCAGCTCGGCGTACGCCAGCACCGCCACCTCGGGGAACGCGCCCTCGCAGAGCGCGCGCAGCGGACGGCGGACGTCTCCCGAGGCCAGGAGCACCGCGCGACCGTCCTCCACCAGCGCAGCCACCGCCTCCAGCAGCCCCTGCACCCGTTCGGGCTCGAGCGCCGGCGCGCCGTCGATGACGCGGGTGCGGAGCGTCTCCTCGAGCGCCGGATCCACCAGCCAGGCGAAGAGCGCGCCCGATGGGGCGTGCCGGTGACTGATCCACCTTGCAAGGGCCTGCCGGCACCGTTCGGTGAGCACCGCGGGATCACCCTCCACGGCGGGTGAGGCGAGCGTCTCCAGCACCCCACGGAGATTCCGCACGCTGACCCCTTCGTGGAGGAGGCGACGGAGGACGTCGGTCAGCACCGGGAGCGGCACCTTCTCCAGGACCGGACGCACCAGCGCCGGGCAGCGTGCTTCCAGGCCGTCGAGAAGCATCTGCACGTCCTGGAGGCCCAGCAGGGCGGGCGCGTGCCGGCGAGCCACGCTCGCCAGGTGCTCGACCACCACCTCCGCAGGGGCACGCGGCTCGAGGCCGGCGAGCTCCAGCCGTTCGCGTGCCGGTTCGGGGACCCTGGCCAGCGGACGGCCCGTGAGCGGGTCCTCCACCGGATCTGCCTCGATGGAGAGGAAGCCGAGCTCGGTCGCCGCGATTCGCACCAGCAGACCCGACGTTGGCAGGCGCCCCGACGCGGCGGGGACCTCGTCCACGAGGATCCGGTAAGAGCCGTCCGGGAGCGCGGTGCCGGCGCGGACGTGCACCCCCGGCATCCGGAAGCCAAGCTCGGACTCGAGCGCTGCCCGCAGGCGGCGGAGCGCCTCCTGGAAGGGGCGCGCGCCACCGGAGGACTCGATCCAGCCGGGCGAGAGCTCGAGGGCGAGCGGGGAGACCGTCACCGTCTCCGAGCTCTCGGCCGGGGTCGCGCCCGGGGCAGGCTGGATCGAGGGAGTCTCGGCGGCCAACGCGGCCGGCGACGGCCACCAGCCGTGTCCGAGAGCGGCGAGCGCACCGGCGAGGCCGAGGAAGGTCAGCTGCGGCATCCCCGGCACCAGTGCCAGCGCACCGGCCACGCCGGCAAGGAGGTAGAGCGCGCCACGGCTACCGAACAGCTGCACGCCGATGTCGTCGCCGAGCCCCTGCCCCTCCTCACCCGGCGCGACACGGGTCACCACGAGTCCGGCCGCCACCGCGATGCACAGCGAGGGCACCTGGCTGACCAGCCCGTCGCCGATGGCGATCAGGGCGTACCGGGCGAGCGCCTCCTGCGCCTCGAGCCCGCGCTGGAGCATTCCGACCAGGACTCCGCCCACCAGATTGACCAGGACGATGACCAGGCCGGCGAGGACGTCGCCCTTCACGAACTTCATGGCCCCGTCCATGGCCCCGAACATCTGCGACTCCCGCTCGAGACTGCGACGGCGCTCCCGGGCGACGCCCTGGTCGATGAGCCCGGCCCGCAGGTCGGCATCGATGGCCATCTGCTTGCCGGGCATTGCGTCGAGGGTGAAGCGCGCGGCGACCTCGCTCACCCGTTCCGCGCCCTTCGCCACCACCAGGAACTGGACCAGCGTCACCACCGCGAAGACGACTCCGCCGACCACGTAGTCGCCCCGGACCACGAACTCCCCGAATGCCTGGATGACGGCGCCGGCGTGTCCCTCGGCCAGCGCCAGCCGGGTGGAGGACACGTTGAGCGCGAGGCGGAGGAGCGTCGTCACCAGCAGCAGCGTCGGGAACGCGCTGAGCTCCAGCGGGCCCGCCGCGCGGAGTGCCGCGACGAGGAGCGCGGCCGCGGCGACGAGGTTGAGCGCGAGCCCGAGGTCGAGCAGCCATGCGGGAAGCGGGACCACCAGCGCTGCCAGAATCGCGGCGACCAGGAAGGGGAGGAGCAGCTCCCGATGTCGTCGGATGCTCGCCAGGGCCCGGCGAACATGGCCGGTCATCGAGCCCCCTCGGCCCGGTCGAGGGCGTGTTGCAAGACGACGGCCGCAGCCCGGTAGAGCTCCTCGGGGACTTCCTCGCCCACGTCGTAGTGGACCAGCCCCCGGGCGAGCGCCACGTCGCGCACCACGGGGATTCCCAGGACCAGTGCCTCGGCGCGGATGGCAGCTGCTTCCCGGGCCCGTCCGCGGGCGACGAGGTACGGCGCCTCGCACTCCTCGGGAGCCCAGCGCAGGGCGACCGCGACATGCACGGGGTTGACCACCACGACCGAGGCCGCCTTCACACCGCGGGCGCGGCCCGCGAGCCCGAGTTGCCGGTGCGCGGCACGGCGGCGTGCACGGTGACGAGGATCACCCTCCTGCTCCCGGTGCTCACGCCGGACCTCGTCGCGACTCATTCGAAGAGAGCGGTGGTGGCGCCGTCGCGCAAGGATCAGATCGAGGATCCCGATCGCCATCGCGAGGAGAAGCGCCCGGGTCCAGATCCGGAGCGCCTCCGGCCGGAGCAGAACCAGTCCCGCCGCGGGGGTCTCGAGGCCGGGAAGCCGGATCGCCGAGGGAAGCAGGACCCAGGCCCCGGCGACGAGCACGCTCATGAGGAGCAACCCGGCGGCGAGGCACCGGGCGAGCTCGGTCGCCGTTCGCCAGTTGAACAGGCGGCGCAGCCCGGCGAGCGGGTCGATCCGCTCCAGCCGGGGGGCGAGCACCGCCGTCGTCGGAGCCCAGCCGGACGCCGCCAGTCCGGCCACGACCGCGCCGAGCATCGCGCAGCCCAGGGCGGGAGCGCAGGCTCGCACCATCAGGGTGAACGCTTGATGGAGCGCCGTGGGCACTCCGCTGCCGCTGCTGTCTCTTATAC
>JBKPMY010000062.1:0-4622 GCA_046732375.1 Myxococcota bacterium | reverse complement strand
CCCGTGAGGTGCTGCTCGCTTCGTCGGAGAAGTACGATCTCATCTTCTCCGAGCCGTCGAATCCCTACCGGGTCGGAGTGGCGAGCCTCTTCAGCAAGGAGTTCTACGGCGCGGTGCGCGCGCGGTTGAGGCCGGACGGAGTCTTCCTGCAGTGGGTGCAGGCCTACGAGATCTTCCCCGAGACGCTCCGCTGCGCCATGGCCACGCTCGGCTCGGTGTTCCCCGAGGTGGAGACGTGGCAGACCCTCTCCGCCGATCTGGTGTTCGCGGCCTCGGAGCGCCCGCGGGTGTACGACGTCGCGCGGCTCCGGGCCCGGGCGAGCGCAGAACCTTTCCGGAGTGCCCTGCGCAAGGCCTGGCACGTGGAGGACACGGAGGGCTTTCTCGCCTACTTCGTCGCCGCACCGGCGCTCGTCAGCGCGGTCGCCGCCGAGGAGCAGGGGAAGATCAACACCGACGATCACCCCATTCTGGAGTTCGGGTTCGCCCGGAGCGTCGGGCGCTCGCGCGGCCTGACGATCCGGGGCCTGAGGGACAGCGCGAAGGCCATCCACGCCGAACGGCCGGCGCTGGTCGGAGACGTCGACTGGGAGCGGGTCGACCAGATTCGCATGGAGCTGCAGTCGGTCTGGGACGAGCCGCCGGAGCTGGAGCCCGGCGCCTCCGAGGCGACGGCGCGGTTGCATCGCCTGCTGCTCGCCCATCGAGCCAGGAACTACGCCGAGGCGCGGCGGGAGCTGGAGCCGATGCTGTCCAGCATCCGAGGGCCAGTCCAGGTGCCCCTTGCCGCGGAGGTGCTCGCCTACACCCATGCACCGGAAGCCGACGAGGTGAACCGCAAACTGGCCGAGTACCAGCCGATGATGAGCCGGGCTCTCTCCGCCCGGACCAGCTTCGAGCAGGGCGATACCGCCGCCGCCGAGAGCGCCGTGGAGGACATCCTCCGGGAGCTCCGCACCGGCGACCCGTGGGAGATTCCTGGCGCGCTGGTCTTCGCGGGGCCGCTCGCCGTCCAGATCGCACGCAGGGAGCCTTCCCGCGTCCCCCGGCTCGTCCAGGCGTTCGACCAGCCACTTGCGGTGTACGGGCTCGAATCGATGCGTCGCCAGGTGCTGATCGCGCTCGCGGAGATCGACCTCGGAAGCTGCATGCCCGCGTTCGCTCCGTTCGAGCCGTACCCGATCTGGGAGGCAAAGCCGCTTGCGCTTCGGGTGCGGTGCTACGAGCGGGCAAGGTCGCCGCTGCTCTCCAGAGCCGAGGCAGATCTGAAGTCCTACCTGGACATGGAGGGCCCCGACTTCCAGCTACGCTCGACAACAGCCGCTGAACGCACCAGCAGCTCGCAGCCGGGGGAAAGCGTCGAGACCGAGTCCGGGGGCGGGCGGTCGAACCCTCCCTCGGAGCCTGCGCCGGCCGCGGGAAAGCCCGCTGTGCGGCGCTGACACACTCCGGCGGCGGACCCGGAGTACCGGGGAGGGGGGCCCGGCCAGCTGCCGCTCGAAGACTTGGGGGAGAAGCGAATTCGGGGCATGGTTGACCCCCACGCATGTCCGCGCCGACGCCGCTCCGCGTCCGGCTGCCCTTCCGCAGCGAGGACGAGTTCGTCGCCAGTTATGGCGCCCACGTGGGCCGTGACGGGTTCTTCCTCGCCACGAAGTCGCCGAAGCCGGTCGGTGCGATGCTCCTCTTCGACCTGATCCTCGCCGACGGGAGCTCGATCCTGCGGGGCGAGGGGATGGTGGTCCGGTCCAACGCCTCGGGCGAGCGCCCGGGAATGACGCTCCGCTTCGTCCGGCTCGAGGCAGCCGGCAAGGCGCTGGTGGAGCGCATCGTCTCGGGCCGACCTGCCCGGGGGAGCGCGCCGGCCGAGGCCCATGCCCACCCCAGTGCCTGGGCCGCACCGTCCGGGCCGAGCGCCGCCCCGGCGCCGTCCGCCCGGGAAACGATGGCCCGGCCTGCCCATCGCGAGGCGTGGGCCCCACCCGCCGGACCGTCCCGCGCGGAGCCTCCCACGCCGTTTCACCCCCTGCCGGAGACGACCCGGCCCGAACCGGAGGAGGTCTCTCCCGACGAGGTGGCCGAGGCGTCTGCCGGGGACGAGGAGGCGGCCTCCGGCACCGGGTCGGCGCCTCCGGAGTCGGCGCCCATCGCCTCGGAGTCGCCGGCGCCGACTGCCGACGCCGCCGAGGTGACCGCCAGCCCCGAAGAGGTGTCGAAGGTATCTGACACCGCCGGTCCAGACACGGAGGCGGTGTCGAAGGTATCTGACACCCCCGGTCCAGACACGCAGGCGGTGTCGAAGGTCTCTGACACCCCCGGTCCAGACACGCAGGCGGTGTCGAAGGTGTCTGACACTTCCGGTCCCGGCACCGAGGCAGCGTCGAAGGTGTTTGATACCTCGGACCTTGCCCGGGAACCCGGCCCCGAGGAGAAGGGGCTCGCCGCCCGGGACGAGGTGTCGAAGGCGTCTGACACCCCGGCGGATGTGGCGGAGCCCGAAGCCCCTCTGGAGGACACGTCGCGCGAGGCCTGGACGGCAGGGCGCGATGGCGTCTTGACGGAGGGCGCGCGTCCAGCGGCCGAGGAGGACGCGGCCGCGCGTTCCCTCGGCTCCGTGAGCGAGACTTCCGGGCCCGCGGCGCACGAGCCCCCCGCCGCGCCCACTGCCCCGGCCGCGGATGCCGGGCCACTTCCCGTCGCGGGAACCGAAAGCGCAGAGACGGGCCGGCCGCGAGGCCGCATCACCGGGCCCCACCCACCGCTCGACGACGCCGAGCTACCGGAGCTGGTGGTCACCGAGTTCAAGGGGCCGACGCCGCTGCGGCCCGCCGGTCTCGAGCACACCCGCGCCTCGGCCGACGTGCACGCCGCGATCACCCCACCTGCGGGGACGCTCGTCGCCACACCGCTCGACGAGCCGCCACCCGAGCCGCCGCAGCGCTTCCAGCTCGACGCGCCCGTTCGGGGCGATGAGCCGCTCCACGTGCCCGAGTCGTCCTTCCACGACGTCGCACATGCCCTGAAGCAGCCGGGAACGGTCCACGACCGCCCGACGACGCCCATCCCGCTCCTCCCCTCGATGGAGGCGTCCGCCGACGACGAGCGGCCGATCCCACCACCACCGCCGCTCGACGAGGCTCCGGTCCTCGAGGAGGGCGCGATCCGGCTCGAGCCCGGCACGGACCTTCCGCGCGCCGAGGCCCCGGCCCCTGAGTCCGCCGCGGCCCCGCTCTCGATCGCTCCGCCGATCGAGGCCGGCGAGCGTGAAGTGCCCGGTCCGATGGCGCCGCCTGCCGAGATTCCCGCCGGCGAGATTCCTCCGGCTCCGGTGCGCGTCGCCCCGGTCGGCACGACGGAGCTCGGGATCGAGATCAACCCGGAATCGGTCCGTGCCAGCTGGTTCCACGACGGGCGGCCCGAGCCGCTGGTCCTCGATCCCGTCGGCCGGCGCCACGAGATACCGGTTCGCCTGGTGCGCGAGCCTGGAGCGCCTCCGAGGATGCTCCCTCCCGACGCACCCGAGGTTCCCCTCTGGGTCGGAGCGCCGCTGCCCTTCCTCGGAATCCGTGCCGAGTCCGACGTGGCCCGCACCGTCGCGCGGCGCTGGCCCGCAGGGGTGGTTCCGGACGACCGCGGAGAGGCGGCCTTCGCGCTCGAGGGTGGCACGGTCGCAGCGGTCGAGCTGGTGGCTACGCTGCTCCGCTGGGTCCGCCATCGCGCGGAGGAGCTCACCTCCCACCAGGCGGGACGAGTGGTGCTCACCGTTCCGGTGGCGTTCAACACCGTCCAGCGCGAACGGCTGCGCGAGGCCGCTGAGCGGGCCGGCTTCGAGGGTGTGCGGCTGGTCCAGGCACCGACCGCGGCGACGATGGCCTTCGCGCACGGCCGGGGACTCGCGCGCCGGCGGATCCTGGTGTTCCGGATGGGGGCCAGCACCTGCGACATCGCGGTGCTCGCCGCCTCGGGCAACGACCTGGACATGGTGGCCTGCGGCGGTGATGCCTCGCTGGGGTCGGCGAACTTCGACGAGCAGATCGCGCTCGCGCTCGACAAGGGTGCCCGTGCCGACGCCGCCGTGCTCCGCAAGCGCATCGCCGACGCGGCGCAGCTGCGGACCCAGCTCGAGGACGCCACCTTGAAGGAGGCCGGGACCGAGAGCGCGCGGCTCACCCGCATCGAGCTGGAGGGACGTACGACGGCGCTGGTAGAGCGCGGGGTGCTTCTCGCCCGTGAGGTCCTTCGCTCGGCTTCCCTGGCGCCCGAGTCCCTCGACGAGCTGGTCCTGGTGGGCTCCGCGACCCGGCTCCCTCACGTCCGGCGGATGATCGAGGACGCGATGGGCCGCTACGCGCGGACCGACGTCGACGTCTCCGCCGCCGTGTCCACCGGTGCGGCCACGCTCGCTCACCTCTTGACCTCGGCGGGGCCGAAGAGCGCGTCCCGGACCGCGCTGCACGAGGTGCTCGGGGTGCCGCTGGAGATCCTCGCTCCCGAGCTCGGGCAGGTGCGGGTGCTCGACCGGAACACCCGGCTCCCGGCGGAGAAGACCCTCACCCTGACGCTGGGGCTGGGCGTCCCGCTGGAGGTGCAGGTGTTCCAGGGACCGGCGAAGGCGCCCGATC
>JBKPMY010000061.1:0-6167 GCA_046732375.1 Myxococcota bacterium | reverse complement strand
GGCTACGGGCGGTCGCAGACGTTCGTCCGGGCGAGGCCGCGGTGGCGCTCACCCTCTCCCTCACCGTCTTTCTGCTGCTCACCGCCTATTACCTGCTCAAGGTGGCGCGCGAGCCGCTGATCCTCCTCGGCGGCGGCGCGGAGGTGAAGGCCTACTCAGCCGCGGGCCAGGCGCTGCTCCTCGTCGGAGTGCTCAAGGTCTACGAGGGTATCGCCCGCCGTCTGGGCCGGCTGGCGCTGCTCGCCGTCGTGCTGACCTTCTTCGCGCTCGACCTCGTGCTGTTCGCGACGGCAGTGGGCGCAGGGCTTCCGGTCGGTATCCCCTTCTATCTCTGGGTGGGCATCTTCAGCGTCACCGCGCTGGCGGCGTTCTGGAGCTTCGCCAACGACGTCTACCGTCCGGAGCAGGGGAAGCGGCTCTTCGCGCTGCTGGGCGCAGGGAGCTCGGTGGGAGCGGTGGCCGGTGCGGCCCTGGCCCGGGCACTGGCGCGCTTCGTGGATCCGGCCGGGCTGATGCTCTTCGCCGCTGGCCTGCTGATGGTGTGTCTCGGGCTGTTCGCCCTGGTGCACAGGCGGCTCGGCGGGGAGAAGGCCGGAGCCGAGCGCGCCGGAGCTCCCCTGGGACGGGAGAGCGGCCTGGAGCTGCTGCTGCGCGACCGGTACTTGCTCCTGATCGGTGTGCTCGCGCTCCTGCGCAACTGGGTGAACAGCACCGGAGAGTACGTGCTCGACCGGACCCTGGTGGCCGCCGCCCCCGAGCTAGCCGCCGCGGCGCACGTCTCCACCACCCGCTTCGTCGCCGAGTTCAAGGCCGACTACTTCGGGGCGGTCAACGTCCTCGGCGTACTGTGCCAGCTCTTCCTGGCCTCCCGGGTGATCAAGCACCTCGGTGTCGGCCGGGCCCTCCTCGTCCTTCCCGCGGTGGCGCTGGTGGGGAACGCCTTCATGGCCTGCTTCCCGGTGCTCGCGCTGGTGCGCGGGGCGAAGGTCGTCGAGAACGGCGTGGACTACTCGCTCCAGAACACCGCCGGGAACGCGCTGTACCTCGTGACCTCGCGGGACGCGAAGTACAAGGCCAAGGCGTTCATCGACGCGTTTCTCATGCGCGCCGGGGATGCGCTGGGGGCGGCAGCGATCTGGGCCGGGAGTCACCTCGGCTGGAGCACCGCGGTGTTCGCCCGGGTGGACCTGGTCCTCTGCCTGGCGTGGATCGGCGTCGCGCTGGCCATCCACCGCCGCTACGCCGTGCTGTCCGGGTCGGAGTCCCCTGCCCCGCTCCCGGTGCCGGTCCGGCGCGCGAGACCGGTCGTGGCTCGCGAGGCGCTCGCCGCATGATGGCCGATGCCGCACCACGCGGCGCCGCAGCACCTCGAGCGTGCGAGGTCACAGCGGCGCGTCGCAGGGTGCAAGGAAACTGGCGGGCGAGGTCACTGCCTTCCGCGCGCCGCCGGAGCATCCTTCACTCGCCGACTCGGGCCGCTCGACCACAGGAGATCACGATGGACCTCACGGGGCAGTCCGCTGAAGCCAGCCTCACCGTCGAGCTGGACGACACCGCGGAGGCGCTCTGCCTCTCCGACGAGGACGCCTTCCCCGCGGTGTTCGCCACCTCGCGGATGATCGCCCTCATCGAGATCGCCGCCGCCAGGCTGATGAGGCCTCTCCTGAAGGAGGGGGAGCTGTCGGTCGGGGTCTCGGTGAGCGTCAGCCACGGGGCCGCCACCCCGGTCGGCTGCCGGGTCCGCGCGGTGGCGACCTCGCTGGGCATGGAGGGCAAGCTCCATCGCTTCAAGGTCGAGGCGTTCGATGAGGCGGGGCCGATCGGCTCCGGCGAGCACTTCCGGGCCATCGTCAGCACCGCGCGGCCGGTGGGGGTGCGGAGAAGCGGCGCGGCCCCGCTCGGAGCTGAGGGGCCACGGAGCGCAGCTACTGGCGGAGACCGGCGTGGCGACGAAGCGCCCTCCGCTCAGGCAGGCAGCGCCGTCGCCCGGTACTGCTGGGGAGTCTTCCCGGTCCAGCGCTTGAACGCGCGGAAAAACGTTGCCGGCTCCGAATACCCAAGCAGGAAGGACACCTCGTACGCGGCGAGCTTGCGGTCGGCCAGGTACGACATGGCCATCGTCCGGCGCGAATCCTCGAGGAGCTCGTTGAAGGTGGTGCCCTCGGCACTCAGGCGGCGCTGGAGTGTCCGCTCACTCATCCCCATCTGGCGGGCGATGACGGTCTGGGACGGCTCGCCCATCCCGAGCCGCTCGGCGATGCGGCGGGCGCACTCCTGACTCGCGACGTCCGGTGCGGCGAGCCGCCGCGCCAGGGTGTCGGCCTGGGCCTTCAGATACGCAGCGAGGGCGGGATCGGCGCCGGGCACCGGCCGATCGAGGAGGTCGGTGGGGAACTCGATGGAGACCTCGCCGGCCTCGTGAAGGACGCGGCATCCGAAGTACCTCTCCAGCGCCGGCGTCCGGGCGCTGGCCCGATGCGGAAGGCGGACCGCGATGGGCACGAAGCCCTGGCCCACGATGCCGCGCAGGAAGTGCACCAGGCTCGTCAGGATCGTCTCCGCGGCGTGCTCGGTGGCCAGCACGGCCGGGGCAAGCCCGTACTCGAGACGCGAGGTGGGACCTTCCCTCCGGAGCCGTGACGACTGACTCTCGTCGATGAGCTGCCCGTACCGAGCGACGGCCTCCATCGCCTCGCCCACGATGCTCACCTGGGCAACGACGTAGCCGATCACCCCGAGGTCCGTCGGCTTCCACGAGCGAATCCAGTCCAGCGCGAGGGTCCGGTCGGGGAACCGTCCGTTGAGGACCCCCCAGACGCGGAGGACTGTCGCCAGCGGGAGCCGGTTGTCGCGCTCGGCGAGGGCTCCGGGTTCCACCCCGATCTCGGCAAGGAGGGACGCCCGATCCAGCCCGCACTCGGCGGCCACCTCCACCATCCTGGCGAGGATTCCGGCGACGACGGTGAGCGGGCGCTCAGCCATGGAGGGCGCTGGCCCGGTACTGCTGCGGCGTCTTCCCGGTCCAGCGCTTGAAGGCGCGGAAGAAGGTCGCCGGCTCCGAGTAGCCGAGCAGGAAGGACACCTCGTACGCGGCCAGCTTGCGATCGGCGAGGTAGGAGCAGGCGAAGGTCCGCCGTGCTTGCTCGAGCAACTCGTTGAAGGTGACTCCCTCGGCCTGCAGCCGCCGCTGGAGGGTGCGCTCGCTCATCGCCATCTGCTTCGCGACGGAACTCTGCGAGGGCTCACCGGCCCCGAGTCGCTCGGCGATTCGCCTGGCGCACTCCTGGCTGACGGAGTTCGGAGAGTCGATCTGCTGCACCACCTCCTGCACCTGCCGGCGAAGGTAGGCGGCCAGGACGGGGTCCGCGCTGGGCAGAGGGCGGTCCAGGACCTCGGTCGCGAACTCCAGGGAGAGCTCGCCCGCATCGTGGTGAATCGCCGTCCCGAAGAATTTCTCCAGCGCGGGAGTCCGGGCGGTCGCCGGATAGGGCAGCCGCACAGCGAGTGGCGCGAAGCCCTGGCCTGCCACACCGCGCAGGAACGCGGTCAGGCTCACCATCATCGCCTCGGGGGCGTGCTGGGTCGCGAGGAGCACCGGCAGGAGGCTGTATCGGATACGAGACGTGGCCGGGCCCTCGACCACGGCCGGAGTGGCGGCCTGGTTCACCACGTGGCCGAAGCGGCCCATGGTCTCCGCGGCCTCCCGGACCGTCTTCAGATGGGACACCAGGTAACCCATCAGCCCCGCATCGGTGATCTTGAAGGTGGCGATCCAGTCCAGGGCCAGCGGCCGGTCCGGGCACCGGGCGGAGATGAGGTTCCAGAGGCGGGCGAAGCTCTCCACCGGCAGCCGATTGTCCCGGTCCTCGAGGACGTCCGGGGCCATGCCCATCTCCCCGAGCAGCTGTTGCCGATCGAGGCCGCAGCGAGCCGCGACGTCCAGTGCCCTGGAGAAGAGCCCGGCGACGATCGTGGAGCGGCCGGTGTCCGGCATGGACCGGGACGTTCCCGGAGCCGGAACCGGCCGTCAAGGGCGTGGGCCGCGACACTCCGCCGGCGGAGCCGAGCTCAGGCCGGCCGCACCTTCATGGTTCCGCCCGCGGCCTTCTTCCGCGCCGCGCGCTCGTCGAGCCAGATGGTCAGCGGGCTGGCGATGTACACGCTGGAGTAGGTCCCGACGATGATGCCGACCAGCATCGCCATCGCGAAGTCCCAGATCTCCCCTACGCCGAAGATCAGCAGTCCCACCAAGGACAGCGCGGTGACACCGGAGGTGAGGATGGTGCGCGACAGGGTGTCGTTCACCGCGATGTTGATGATCTCCGGCAGCGGCTTGCCCTTGTACCGGGCCATCTCCTCCCGGATCCGGTCGTAGATGACGATGGTGTCGTTGATCGAGTAGCCGGTGATGGTGAGCAGCACCGCGATCGACGTCAGGTTGAACTCGCGGCGAGTCACCAGGTAATAGCCGCTCACCATGATGACGTCGTGGACCATGGCCAGCAGCGCGCCCGGTCCGAACTTGAAGTCGAAGCGGAACGCCACGTACACGAGGATCGCCAGCATCGCGTAGAGCAGGGCGGCGATTCCCTTGTTCCGCAGCTGGTTTCCGACCTGCGGGCCGACGTAGTCCACCCGCTGCACCTTGAAGTCGGGCTGTGCGAGGCCCGAGGCCATGGCGGAGGTGATCCGGTCCGCCATGCCCGACGCCACAGCCTGGTAGTCCTGTCCCCCGCCCTGCGCGGGCCCGAGGTCACGGACCTCCTTCACCCCGGTCCCCGAGCCGGTGACGGCCTGCCGCACCCGGTCCGGGTCCAGCTTCTGCGCCGAGCGGAAGTTGATGATCCCGTTCTGCACGTCGGCGTGGAAGTTGCTGATGCCTCCCAGCGCCTCCAGGGCCTGCTTCGCGATGACCGCGCTCTCGGGGGTGAGCTGGGTCACGCCACCCAGCCGGAGCAGGTAGCTGTTCTCGCTGGAGCTGCCGATCCCCTGCACGCTGACGTCGTGCAGGCCCGCCTTCTCCGCCCGGGCCCGCACCTCGTCGGCGCGGATCGGGTGGTCGAACTTGAGCTCGACGACCGTGCCACCCGCGAAATCGACCCCGAAGTTGAAGCCGAAGATCGCGATGCCCACCAGGATGGCCAGGTTGAGCACCGAGCTGATGAACAGCGCGGGCTTCCGCTTCCCGATGAAGTCGATGTTCGTCTTGTGCTTGATGATCTGCATCGTCAGACCGAGACCTTGGCGCCACGCCCGTGGACGAAGTAGGTGGTGATCGCCCGGGTCACGACGATCGAGGTAAAGAGCGACGCCACGATCCCGATGATCAGCGTGGTGGCGAAGCCGCGCACCGGGCCGGTCCCCGTCGAGAGGAGGATCAGGCCGGCGATCAGGGTGGTGACGTGAGCGTCGAAGATGGTCCAGAACGCCCGGTCGTAGCCCTGGTCCACCGCGGCCCGGGCGCTCTTGCCCGCGGCCAGCTCCTCGCGAACACGCTCGTTGATGAGGACGTTGGCGTCCACGGCGATCCCCAGGGTGAGCACGAACCCGGCGATGCCCGGGAGGGTCAAGGTCGCGTTGAACAGGGCCAGGCCGGCGAGGATCAGCAGGCCATTGAGGATCAGCGCCACGTCGGCGATCACACCGGACTTCCGGTAGTAGACGGCCATGAAGGAAACCACCAGGGCCAGGCCGACGATCGCCGCGAGGCTACCCTTGCGGACCAGCTCGTCCCCCAGGCTCGCCCCGACCTGACGGATCTCGCCGGTGGTGACCGGAGCCGGCAACGCACCGGCGCGGAGTACCAGCTCGAGGTTCTTGGCCTCCTGGTACATCTGCTCGTCGGTCTTGCCCAGCGAACGGCCCATGGTGATGCGGGCGCGGCCACTGGGGATCCGCTCGTTGATGCGAGGGGCGGAGTTCACGTTCTCGTCGAGCACGATGGCCATGTACCGGCCCACGTTGTCCCCGGTGAGCTTCCCGAACTCGATCCCCCCTTGGGTGTCGAAGGAGAGGTTCACCTCGAAGTCGTTGCTGTTCTGGCTGCGGCTGGCGTCGGCCCCGGCGAGGCTCTCCCCGGTGAGCGGTACCGCCTTGTCCAGCAGGAAGGCGAGGTAGCTGTCACAGGTCCCCTTCTGGGCCTGCGTCGTCACGCACTGGAGCAGCAC
>JBKPMY010000060.1:0-10994 GCA_046732375.1 Myxococcota bacterium | reverse complement strand
CGACGACTCCGGCGTCCTCGGCTTCGCCACCTTCGCTGACTTCCGCACTTGGCCCGGCTACCGGCACACGGTGGAGCACACCGTCCACGTCCGGGCGGACGCCCGCGGTCGCGGCGTGGGAAGGGGGCTGATGACCGTGCTCCTCGAGCGCGCGGTCGGGCTCGGCAAGCACGTGATGGTCGCCGGCGTGGATGCTGACAACCTGACCTCCATCCGGCTCCACGAGCGGCTGGGCTTCCAGCGCGCGGGGACCTTGCACCAGGTCGGGTGCAAGTTCGGCCGCTGGCTCGACCTCACCTTCCTCGAGCGGCGCCTCGACGAGCGTCTCGCCCCGGGGCCGGCGCAGCCGACCTGATCTCTCAGGCCCGATCGCGGGTGGGCCGCCAGGGCGACTCGAGCAGCGCGCGCATGCCGCCCTCGGGAACCGGGGCCACCTGGGCCTTCAGCGAGCGCACCTCGTCCTCGAGCTCGGACAGGCGCCGGAGCAGCTGCGGGTCGGCCGCCGGGCGCGCGGCGCGATACTCCATCAAGGCGCGCATGGTCGGCTTCACCCCGATCCGCCAGGCGATGGCCGCGGTGAGGAGCAGGGTCGAGGCGCCGACGAACATCGTCCCGAGGATGGAGGCAAGATCGGCTGGTTCGAAGGGCATGGGGGCTCCAGGGAAGCTGACCCATGGGGTACGGCTCACCGGCCAGCCGATTTCCGCGGCGGGCACCTGCATCGGCGCTCAGAAATCGTACGCCGTGGCGAGGAACACGAAGAGGCCATACTCCTTCGCGTTGGCCCGGGCGGTGGGAGGGAAGGTGAAGTTCTTCGGGATCACGTCCGTACCCTTGCCCCACCAGCCGGTGAAGCCCACGTCGGTTCGCACGTGCTCCGTCCGGAGCCCCCCGGAGAGGCTCAGGCCATAATGGTTCACGTGCGACGTGTTCTCGACGTCAACCCGCGACGGGTCGCTCGAGGCGAAGTCGGTGAAGAATCCGGTCCGGATCGCGAATCCGCCTCCAAGCGCAAGCTCGGCGCCGACAGAGACGTTCAGCACCGGGTGGCGGATCACCAGGTAGTCGAGGCCCTCGGACTGCAGCTCGGGGTTGTCATGGGTGTGACGGGGACCGAGCAGGATGAGGTCTCCCGCCAGAGTCCACCGCCCGGTCTCCCAGGCGACCCCCGCCTGGACGCGGTAGGGGAGCGAGGGCGTGGCCGCGAGATGGTCCTTCTGCCGCGAAAAGATCACGGTGTCGATGAGGTCTCCCGCGCCGCCGACACGGAGGAATGAGCTTCGCGAGCCGCCTCCCCAGTCCGGGGTGAACACGGAGAGCCCGAGGTGGAGCTGGTCGGTCACGTCCCAGCGCACGCCGATCGAGCCCACGAAGCCGACGGTGCTCAGATCGTCCCGCTGGGAGAGGATGACGAAGTTCTTGCCGTCGGGAGTGATGAGGTTCAGGTCGAGGAATCGGCTGAGCGCGCCGATCAGAACGTATCCACCGAGGCCGATTCCCACCCGGCCGAGCCGGTGCGCGTACCCTCCGCCGATCCAGAGGGTCTGGTTGCTTCGCTGCGAGAAGTAGGCGTTCGCGCTGTCACCAAGCTGGGCCCGATCATCGGTGTAGAGCCCGTCCGGGATGAAGACCGAGAAGAACAGGGTGTGCTTCGGCACGCCCGTCTCCGGCTCCCGCTCTCCGAGCTTCTTGATGCCCGACGACACGACCGGAAAGACGTTCATGTCCTGGTAGGGAAAGTCGTGCCCGTCGCCGAGCGCATCCTTCACCCTGCCCCCGACCAGACCGTAGGCGTTGAGCGAGAACGAGAGCGACGAGGCGCGAACGAAGGCCAGGCCCCCGGGATTGTAGTAGGCCCCGGATCCGTCGTCGGCCAGCGCGGTGAAGGCCCCTCCCATCCCGGCCGCTCGACCTCCCACGAGGTAGGGACGGAAGTTCGACTCGATTCCCTGCGCCCGCGCCACCCCGCCAACGAGCACCAGCAGCACGCCGACCAGCCGCCTCGTCCGCATCGCCTGCCTCCCCGGCAAGGAGCGGGAGACTACCGGCGTGCTGCCCACGGACCCCCCGCCGGAGTCGCCCGGTGTTCCGGCCCGGAAGCCTACCGAACGGTCGGTTCAGAGATGAGCAAGAAGAACGCGCCGCCAGGGCAACGAGCTTTCCGGCGCATCTCGCTCGCCCTAGGGAGCGGCCCGGCCCGCCGCCTCGCGCAGCAGCGGCTCGAGCGCGTCCAGCGCCCGTGCCCGGTGGGAGAGGCGTCCCTTCTCCTCCAGCGACAGCTCGGCCATCGTCCGCCCGAGCTCGGGGACCAGGAACACCGGGTCGTACCCGAAGCCGCCCGTCCCGCGGGGCGCGCGGAGGATGGTCCCGCGGCACTCCCCCTGCGCGAGCTGCACCTCGCCGTCGGGAGAGGCGAGCGCGAGCACGCACCGGAACGCGGCCCACCGCGCTCCTTCCGGAATCCACTCCATCGCCCGGAGCAGCTCCCGGATCCGGTCCGCGTCACTGCCCGGTGCGTACCGGGCCGACCGGACGCCCGGGACGCCCCCGAGCGCGTCGACGAACAACCCCGAGTCGTCGCCGACCGTCCAGAGCCCCGTCGCACCCGCAGCGGCGAGCGCCTTCAGCCGCGCGTTCCCCTCGAGGGTGTCCTCGGTCTCCTCCACCTCGGGCATCGGCTGGACGTCGTCCAGCGAGACCACCTCCAGCCCCTGCACCCGCGCCCGGACCTCCCGCAGCTTCCCGGGGTTCCGGGTGGCAACCAGCAGCCTCATCCGGCCAGCGCCCGCCTCTGTGCCTCGACCAGCTTCGCCACCCCGGCCATCCCGGCGTCAACCAGGGCGTCCAGCTCCGCCCTGGCGAAGGACCCCTTCTCCGCAGTGCCCTGCACCTCCACCAGCTTCCCGTCGCCGGTGGCCACCACGTTCATGTCCACTTCCGCGGCGCTGTCCTCCTCGTAGTCGAGGTCGGTCACCACCGTGCCCTTCACGATGCCGACCGAGATGGCGGCCACCGGGACCATCCGCGGGAGGGTGGACAGCGCCTTCCGGGCATGGAGGTTCCGCGCCGCCTGCGCCAGAGCCACGTACGCGGCGGTGATGGAGGCGCAGCGCGTGCCACCGTCCGCCTCGATGACGTCGCAGTCCAGGGTGAAGGTGCGGGCGCCCAGCTGAGAGAGGTCCACCGCGGCCCGGAGCGCGCGGCCGACGAGCCGCTGGATCTCCTGGGTCCGGCCGCTCTGCTTGCCCCGCGCTGCCTCCCGAGCCGTCCGGGTGTTGGTGCTCCGCGGGAGCATGCCGTACTCGGCGGTGACCCAGCCGCTGCTCTTGCCCAGGAGGTGAGGTGGCACGCGGTCCTCGACGGAGCAGGTCACCCGCACCCAGGTGTGGCCGATGCGGACCTCGGCGGAACCCTCGGCGTGGCGGGACACTCCGGGGGTGATGGTGAGCGGACGGAGATCGAGCGGGCCTCGGCCGAAGGAGCGCATGGCGGGGCACCGGCCTTATCAGGGCGGCGTCGAGGAGGCCACCGGGGCAGCCGCGCGGCCGGTCACGATCTCGTCCGCGACGAGCGGGAGCGCTTCAGGGCGCGGTCGTGGAGGCCACCGGGGGACGGCGGTCGCGCGCCGCGGTCTGGGTGATGAAGGCCAGCACGCCGTCGGCGATGGACTGGGCGATGCGGTCCCGGTACTCCGGCTTCGCGAGCTTCTTGCTCTCCTCCGCGTGGGAGATGAACCCGAACTCGATCAACACCGCCGGAGCCTCCACCCCGGTGAGCACGTAGAACGGAGCCTGCTGCACTCCGTGGTCGCTCCCACCGGAGGCGGCCACCAGCCGCGAGTGGATGGCGTACGCGAGCCGGGCGCTGTCGGCGTGAGCCTCGCTCCGCCGCAGGTCGGAGAGGATGAAGGCGAGGGTGTCGGTGGGCTGGGGTGCGCCGGCCCCGGCCGAGTCGGCATTCTCGGTCTCTGCCACGCGCCGCGCGTCCTCCCCCGAGGCGCTGGCGGAGAGGAAGAAGGTCTGCACCCCTTCGAGCTTCGCCCGCAGACGCCGGGTGGGCATCGAGTTCAGGTGCAGCGACACGAACACGTCCGGCTTCGCCTTGTTGGCGAAGGTGACCCGGTCGGCGAGGGCGAGCAGCACGTCCTGCTCCCGGGTGAGGACGGCCTCGGCACCTCCGTGCTCCAGCGCGGCCTTCAGCCTCCGGGCGACATCGAGCGAGACGGTCTTCTCCAGCTGCCCGTCGGGGCTGATCGCTCCCTCCTGCGCACCTCCGTGGCCGGGATCGATGACCACCCGGGCCCGGGGGGCCGCCGGAGCGGCCGCGACGAGCGCAGAGCACAAAAAAGCCAGGGCGGAGGACATCCGCCCCGGCATGTTACTTCAATTGCTGCTCGGGCCTACTTCACCTCGACGGTCTTCCCGTCGGGGCCGGTCTTCTCGTGCTTCACGACGTTGCCGGAGGCGTCCTTCTCCACGGTCTCCTTGGACTGGGACTTGGCGTCGCTCGCCGTCCCTGGAGCGTCGTGCTTGGCCTTCTTCTCCGTCTTGGTGGTCGTCCCACCCATCGTGTTCTTGCTCACGTCCTTGTCGTAGGTGCTCTTGTCCGTGGTGGAGTTCATCGCCCCACCCGGATCGCTCTTCGTCTTCTTCTCGCTCTTCACCGAGCCCGTGCCGTCGGTGTTGTGCTTGACGGTCGTCTTGCTCTCGCTGGTCGTCTTGTCGTCAGCGCGCGCGGTCCCGGTGAGGGCCAGGGCCATCGCCGCGGTCATCCCGATCATCAGTCGCTTCATTCAGGCCTCCTTGATCCCTCAAAGCTGGTCATGGCTCCGCGGGACGCAAGTTCTCCAATTGACGCGGTATCCACCCGAGTCCTGGACGCTCCGCGCAGAGCAAAGAAATGCCGGGGCGGAGAACATCCGCTCCGGCAAGTGAGTTCAACCGCCGTGGGACCTACTTGGCGGGAGGAGCAGTCTTCGCGTCGTCAGTCTTCTCTTTCTTCTCCGTCGTCGACTTCTTCTCGGTCTTGGTGGTGCCGCTACCGCCCATCCCAGTGTCCTGGGTGGTGGAGGGGCTGGTGTCCTTCGTCGCCTCCGAGCTCTTCTGCGTCGTGCTCTTCTCCGTGGTCTTGGTGTCGTCAGCTCGCGCCGTTCCGACGAAGACCAGCGCCAGTGCTGCGGTAAGTCCAATGATGAGCCGCTTCATACACGTCCTCCCTGTTCGAGGGTGCGTGGAAGCTGTTCATCGATGGCAAGGACGCAAGCGGCCCTTCACTTCACGTCGATCCCCGGTCCACCCCGTACCAGTTCTCCAATGATCGCAGCATCTACCCGGGCCCGTGCGAGCGCTCGCTCGGCCTTCCGGACAGCGGCTCGTGGCACCGCGGCGAGGAGTCCTCCGTTGGTCTGCGCATCGGAGAGCACCCACTTCACGGGGTCGGGCAAGCCGTCGGGGAAGCGCACCTGCTCGCCGAAGTGCTCGAGGTTGGCAGTGGTTCCGCCCGGGACCACTCCCTGCTCCGCGAGCGCGGGGACGCCGGCGAGGATCGGGACCTGCTCGAGAAAGAGCCGGGCACGCAGCTTTGCCCCCAGCGCCATCTCCGCGAGATGACCCAGGAGCCCGAATCCGGTGACGTCGGTCAGCGCGTGCACCGGGAACTTGCCCGAAGCGAACACCTCGCCGGCGGCTCGATTCAGCCGGGACATCAGCTCGATCACGTTCCGCTCCAGCTCCGCCGAGGCAATCCCTCGCTTGATGGCGGTGGTGGCGATGCCCGATCCGAGCGGCTTGGTGAGGAGGAGCACGTCGCCCGCGCGCCCGCCGGCGTTGGTGAGGATGCGCCGCGGGTGCACCACCCCGGTGACCGCCATCCCGTACTTGGGCTCGGGGTCATCCACCGAGTGCCCACCGAGGATGGGGATGCCGGCCTCGTCGGCCTTGCTCTGCCCTCCCTCGAGGATGCGGGCCAGCGTCTCGGTGGGCAGCGCCTGGGTGGGGAAGGCCACCAGGTTCAGGGCGAACAGCGGCCGGGCGCCCATGGCCCACACGTCGGAGAGCGCGTTGGCCGCGGCGATCTGCCCGAAGGCGAAGGGGTCGTCTACCACCGGGGGGAAGAAGTCCACCGTGGACACCACCGCCTCCCGGGCGGACAGACGGTACACCGCGGCATCGTCGTGCGTGGCGAAGCCCACCAGCGCCCGCGGGTCCTTCCTGGTCTTCAGGCGGCGCAGGACCTGCGCCAGTTGCGCCGGTCGGAGCTTGGCGGCTCAACCGGCGCAGTGACTGAACTGGGTCAGTCGCCGCGGGGTCTCGGTGCTCATGGCCCTCTTCTGCCCGGGAATCAGCCCGCGCGCACGTAATCCTTGCGCATCAGCTCGAGGATGGCCTCGGCGATGGTCACGTCGTCGGCCTCGGAGTGGTCCATGACCGCGCGGAGTGTCCCGTGGTTGTGCACCAGCTGTAGCAGATCCAGCTGCTCGGCAGTCAGGTCGCGCAGCCGGGGCACCAGGGGGCGGCGGACGAGCAGCGGCGCATCGTCCTGCGGCAGGTGTTCCTCGATGCGCTTGAACTCGTCCAGGAGCCGCAGCGCGTCCATCAGCAGCGCCTCGGTGGAGCGGTCCAGCTCGACCATGAACTCCTGGCCGTCGGGTGGCTGAAGCTCGAAGTCCCCCTCCTCCCAGGTGATGATCCGGTTGAAGCTCTTCTGCGGACCGAGCGCGTGGTCCCCGTCCACCACCGCGTAATAGACGCGACCCTGTCGCAGGTAGATCCGCCCCTCGTGGGCGCCGGTCACCACCAGCACCCCGTTCTTCTTCGAGGTGTGGAACAGCTGGAGGAGGTCCGGAAGAGGGATGTCCTCGATCTTCCCGGTCATCGACGAGGTCTTGTTGGTCTTCGACGCCTGGACCTGCGCCGCCTCCTCCAGCCGCTCGCGCATCTCGGCGTCGGACAGCTCCGTCGCCGCGCCGGCCTCCCGCTGCACCAGCTTGAGGATGGAGGTCCCGATGAGGATCCGGTCCCCCTCCTTGAGACGGGCCTGGCGGATCTTCTCCCCGTTCACGAAGGTGCCGTTGGTGCTACCCAGGTCCTCGATCAGGACCTTCCCCGGACCGACGGTGATCTTGGCGTGCTTCCGGCTGACCATGTCCTCCACCAGGACCATGTCCAGCTCGCTCGAGCGGCCGATGGTGACCTGACGGTTCATCTTCAGGGGGAACTCGCCCCCCTGGTACTTGCCGGAGATGAACCGGAGGGCCCAGGCCGTGTCGGTGCTCGACGCTGCCATCGTCGTCAGGTCACCCTACAGCAGCCCCCCGGCGAAGACGAAACTTCCAGCGTCGCCGGAGGGCAACAAACGCAGGCGTCCGGTCCGGACCTCCGGCTCCCGGGACGAGGAAGTCAGGACTGCCTCCTCGGTGGCCACGACCTCCCCCCGCTCCGATCGGAGATACCAGGCGCGTGGCTCCCACCGATGCCCCGGAAGGCGCAGCACGGAGTCGATCCGCGCATCCCGGAGCGCCTGCTCACGATCGCCGGCGGCGACCAGCGGCCCGAGCGCATCCGGCGCGCTTCCGGAGAGCAGCCCCGCCCGCTGCCACAGCGCGGCCAGCGCCCCGGCCAGCGACGGAGCCAGCGGGCCATCCGGCTCCCATCGGCCCGCCCGCCGCCGGAACCCGACCCGCTCTCGCCCCAGCGACGACACCTGAACGCCTCCGGAGGAGCCCGACGCGTCGAGGGTGACCACCGCCGAGGCGCGGTCACCGTCCACGGTGATGCTGAGCCGATCGAAGCGGAGGCTCCTCGGCTCGAATGCCGGCCCACCCGGGACCAGGATGGGGGCGCGCGCCAGCTCCGCCGCGCGAAGAGCGGCGACCAGCTCCGGCTCCGGGCCTCCGGCGGCCCCGAGCATGCGCGGAAGCAGCGCCCAGACACCTCCCACGATCAGGCACAGTCCGAGGACGACTGCGAGGGCGCGGCTCGCGCGCGGCTCGCCGGCGGTCACGAGCCGAGCATCTTCTGCGCCCTTTCGGCCGCAGGCGTGCCCGGCAGTCGGGTGATGACCCTCTGGAGCGCATCGCGCGCCTTGGCCTGGTCCTTGAGGCGCGAATACAGATCGTGCAGCCGGAAGAGGTACTTGTCGTCGTCCGGACCGGGGTACTTCTGGACCACCGTCTCCAGGCGACTCGCGGCGGCGGACCACCGGTCGCGCTTCTCGTAGAAGTCGGCCACGTACACCTCGTGGCGCACCAGCCGGTCGCGGATCTCGACCTGCTTCTTCTTCGCGTCCTCGAGGTACTGCGACTGGGTATAGGTCCGGGTGAACTCGTTCAGCGCGTCCCACGCGGCACGCACCTGGGTCTGATCCTTCTCGCTCGAGGGCGGGAGCAGGAACCAGTCGCTGGGGATGTCGCGGTAGTGGGAGAGCGCGGCGCGGTACGCGGCGTAGTCCACCTTGGCGTGGGTGGGGTGGAGCTTCACGAAACCGTTGTAGCGGTCGGCGGCCTCGGTCCAGAGCTCGCGCTCGAAAGAGACGTCCGCCAAGCGGAGCTCGGCCTGCCGCGAGGCCTCGAGGAAGGGAAACTTGGTCTTGACGTACTCGAAGTACTTCTCGGCCAGCTGGTACTGGCTGCTGTCCAGCGCCTCGTCGCCGCGCTTGAGGTTGGTGCTGGCCTCGCTCGCGTAGTCCGGCTCGCCGAAGTCGCCGTTGCCCGAGAAGAGACCGCAGCCCGGGACGAGGATCAGCACGGCGAGTGGGAGGAGACGGACGAGACGCATCGAGGGGGCGAACACCCTAGCCTCCTTCGTCCATCCCTTCCACCCCGGGAAGCAGCTCCTGGACCAGCGCCAGTCCGAAGCCGCGGGCCAGCAGACGCCGGGCGGACCGGCGCGCCGGTGCACGCGGGGTGAGAAGTTTCGCGGCCGCGGCCCGGGCGGTCCATCCCTCGTCGCGAATGGCCTCGGCGAGCGCATCCTCAGCGAGGGCGGGCGGATATCCCTGCTGGACGAGGCGTGCGTGCATCGCCTCCCGGCCCCACCCGCCGCGAAGAACGAGTGCCCGGGCACGGGCGCGCGCCGAGCGCCGGTCATCGAGCGCCCCCAGGTGGATCGCGGCCTCCAGCTCGGAGTCCACCTCCTGCTCCGTCAGCCCGGCACGACGCAGCGCTTCCCTCAGCGCAGCGGTGGACAACTCGCGGCGAGCGAGCGTGCGGAGCGCCCGAAGACCCGTTTCCCCGGCCCCTCCAGCGGTGTTACGCCTCACGGTGCATGCACCCCGCCCTGCAACGGTACATGGATTTTCAGACCGCGTGGGGCGTCTGGCAGCGCAGGAACGGATGCGCGCCGGACGAGCCGACCGACGAGGCGTTCGTCACCGCGGCGCGGGCGCGGCCCGATCTCTGGTCGGCGGTGGAACGCGCCTGCGGCAGGGCGCACCCGCCGGAGGACGCGCAGAACGCGCTCCTGGTCCTCGCGGCGCGCACGGCGAGCACCGTCCTCGGAGACGACGAGCGGCTCGCCGGGCCTCTGGAGCGGGCCCGGGGAGCGCTCGAGGCGGAGGGCGCGAGCCCTGAGCAGGTCGATGCGCTGGTGGGCGCGGTCCTCCTCGAGGAAGCCTTCGGCGACGACCTGCCGGCGGACGGATTCGACGCGGCGTTCGTCGCCGAGTCGCTGGACACGCTGGCGCAGCTGGCGACGCTCACCGCCCAGCGGGTCTCGGCGCTGGAGATCGCCTTCGCCGGTGGCCCGGACGGCGCCGAGCGGCGGAACCGGCGGATCGCCGCCCAGACCTTGTGCGGGGTGGCGTGGTCGGAGGGGCCGGACCTCATCAGCCGCGAGCATCTGGAGGCGGCGGCGGCCCGGCTCGAGCCAGACCAGCGGTCGGCCCTCGCGGAGTTCGTGGACCACCTCGCCGAGGTGCGACTCATCGGGCCGCGGCGACGGGCCCGGCTGCGGCGGGTGCTGTCCGAGATTCTGTGAGTCAGACCCACGTGCGTCGAGGCCTGGGCGGCCGCGACACCGGGGTGCGGCCCGCCTTCAGAAACGCTCGATGTGGAAATCGTCGTCCGCCGCGGGCAGCCCGCTCCCTCCGGCGGCGGCCGGCTTCTGCGCGGGTGCAGGCGCGCCCGGCGGGCGGGCCGGGGCCGTGGGATTGATGCGACCGAGCGGCTGCCCTCCGGGAGGACCGGCCGGACGCGCCGCCGCTGCAGACGCAGGAGCGCCGGGGGCCCCGCGCTGGGCGAAGGCCACGCTCCCGGGAGCCGAGTTCCCGTCCTGGCCGCCCTCGAAGTCGTCCCACCGGGCATCGCTGGTCGCGCTGATGCCGCTGAAGCGCAGCGCGAAATCGTCCGGGTTCGTCGCCTGCCGGTGCGCCTCCTCGTAGGAGATGATGCTCTGGCGCACTAGGCTCATCAGGGACTGGTCGAAGGTCTGCGTGCCGTAGGCCTGGTGGCCCTGGGCGATCGCGTCGGTGATTTCCTTGGTCCGGTCCTTGTCCTCGATGAGCTCGCGGACCCGCGCGGTGTTCTTCAGCACCTCGACCGCGGCCACGCGGCCCTTGCCGTCGGCGCGAGGCACGAGGCGCTGGGAGATGACCGCCTTGAGCACGCTCGCCAGCTGCAGACGGACCTGCTTCTGCTGGTACGGCGGGAACACCGAGACGATGCGGTTGATGGTCTCGGTCGCGTCCAGGGTGTGGAGGGTGGACATGACCAGGTGACCGGTCTCCGCCGCGGTGAGCGCGGTCTCGATGGTCTCGAGGTCTCGCATTTCGCCCACCAGGATGACGTCCGGATCCTGGCGGAGCGCGCTCTTCAGCGCCTGGCTGAAGGAGATGGTATCGACGCCGACCTCTCGCTGGTTCACGATCGACCGCTTGTCGCGGATGAGGAACTCGATCGGATCCTCGATGGTCATGATGTGGTCGGTCTCGTTGGCGTTGATGTGATCGATCATCGCCGCGAGGGTGGTGCTCTTGCCCGAGCCGGTGGTCCCGGTGAC
>JBKPMY010000059.1:0-8139 GCA_046732375.1 Myxococcota bacterium | reverse complement strand
AGACACCTCGTAATAGACACATCGTCATGGGCCTCTCCCTGCGTAAGAGCCCGCAGATCGGCGTGCGCGAGCGAGGTGTCCCCGAGCGAGGTGTCAGACACCTCGTAATAGACACCTCGTCATCGACACCTTGGGCCGAACGTGCCCGAGAAGGTGTCAAACACCTTCGGGCGTCCCGGGACGGAGACTTCCCGTCCGGGCGCCGCGACGGTCACTCGCAGGTGAGCTTCGTCCGGGCGTTCACCTCGGTGCCCCACCGGGTGCAGGTCCGCACGCCGCTCTGGCTGCCTTCGAACGCCCAGCACGGCCGCACGCGGTAGAGCAGGAGTGTCGGCTTGCCGTCCTTCCCCACGACCTGCACGGAGGGCGGCGTCCCGGTCGACTCCAGCCGCACGAAGCCACCCCCCGCGTCCGGCGCGAAGGTGCCCCTGAAGCTCCACGGAGCGCCGCCGGTCTTCCCCTCGAACAGCCACGCGCCGCCGTCAGGACGGATGTGGGTCCATGCCGGGTCCGTCGGCCACACGAACTCCTGCCAGCCGTAGCGATTGGGCCTGTCGTCCACCGTGCCGTCCGGGTTCATCGCCACGAAGGGCTGGGGAGCGGCACCGACGAACGTCCCGTCGAAGATGCAGTACTGCGGTCCCCGCTTGCAGGAGGCGAGGAGGAGCATCGCGGAGGCGGCAAGGACGGTCCGGCGCACGACGCGACGGTCTCGCAGCCTGGCGGCCGGTGGGTCAAGACGCAGGGGTCTCGGAACGCTTCAGGGCTTGGCCGCGGCGCCGCCCGGCGGGATGAGCCTCTCGAGGTCTCGACCGTCCCGCCTGTCGGGCACGGGCGTGTGGGTCGCCGAGCGCCGGCTCCCGTACCGCATCGAGTACACGTGGGTGAACTCGGCGCCCAGGTACAGGATGAGCGAAGAGTAGTAGACCCAGAGCAGCAGGATGACGACCGATCCCGCCGCCCCGTAGCTCGACGCCACGCTCGCCTTCGCCAGATAAAAGCCGATCGCGAACTTGCCGAGGGTGAAGAGGAAGGACGTGACCAGGGCCCCGAGCCACACGTCCCGCCAGGCCACCGGGGTGTCCGGGAGAATCTTGTAGATCATCGCGAAGAGCACCGTGATCACCACGAGGCTCACCGTCGCGTTCAGCGCCTGTCCAAACGCCAGGCCGCCGGGAACGAACGTCCCGAGGTAACCGCTGACCGCGGAGAGGACCGCCGAGAGGACCAGCGAGACCAGCAGCAGGAAGCCGATGCCCAGCACCATGCTGAAGGAGAGGAGCCGGACCCGCAGCCACTCCACGATGTCGTTGGTCGTGGGAGGCCTGGCCTTCCAGATGGTGTTCATCGAGTCCTGCAGCTGAGCGAAGACGCCGGTGGCACCGAAGATCAGCGTCGCAATTCCGACGATGGTCGCGATGACTCCCCCGTGCCGCTCCCGGGTCATGTTGGCCGCGATCTCCTGAAGCGCCTTGGCGCCGGCGTCTCCGATCAGCCCCGCCAGCTGCCCGTACATCTCCCCTGCCGCCGCCTGCTGCCCGAAGACGAATCCCGCGACCGCAACGGCGATCAGCACGAGCGGCGCGAGCGAGAAGAGCGAGTAGTACGCGAGCGCTCCCGCCAGCGTGCTGGCCTTGTCCTCGGTCCAGCGGGTCACCGTCTCCTTGGCCAGCGTGGCCACCGTTCCCAGCGCGCCTGCCATCGGAAGTCTCCGGGCGGCAACGTAGGGACCGGATCTTCGGGGAGGAACCTCCGCACCAACGCCGACCTGGTCGCTTGCAGGCACGCTCGACGAGCGGCCGCCTCCGCACGGACCGCCAGCCGGCGTACTTCCGCAGCTGCCCCGTCCTTTCGCCGCAGAAACTGGCCCGGAGCTTGCTCGGCCGATCAGTCCGCTGTCAGCAGCACCGGGCATTCTGGGGGACGCTCATGGCCAAGGCGCGCACGCACTTCACCTGCCAGTCCTGCGGATTCCAGTCCGCCAAGTGGCTCGGCCGCTGCCCGGACTGCAGCGGCTGGAACACGCTGGTGGAGGAGGCGGAGCCGGTCGAGGACCGGCGCCCGGCGTGGGGCGCATCGGGAGGCGTGAGCCGCCCGGTGAAGCTGGTGGACGTGGAAGGCGAGGCCGAGGAGCGCCGGCACACCGGCATCGGCGAGCTGGACCGCGTGCTCGGTGGCGGCGTGGTGCCCGGCTCGCTGGTGCTGCTCGGTGGAGATCCCGGCATCGGGAAGTCGACCCTGCTCCTCTCGGCGGTCGAGCGGCTCGCGGCGGCGGGCCCGGTGCTCTACGTCTCCGGGGAAGAATCGCTCCGCCAGACGAAGATGCGCGCCGATCGCCTCGGGGTCCGCTCCCCCGCGGTCCACCTCTTCGCCGAGACCGACGCGGAGAAGGTCCTGGCCGCCGCCGAGTCCCTCCGCCCGGTCGCGCTGGTGGTCGACTCGATCCAGACCATGTTCCTCGCCGAGCTGGGGAGCGCACCGGGGACCCTCAGCCAGGTCCGGGAGGTCGCGGGGCGGCTGATGGCCCATGCCAAGCGCTCCGGCGTGCCGACCTTCCTGGTGGGGCACGTGACGAAGGATGGCAGCATCGCCGGCCCGCGCGTCCTCGAGCACATGGTGGACACCGTCCTCTACTTCGAGGGCGAGCGTGGCCATCCGTTCCGGATCCTCCGGGCGCACAAGAATCGTTTCGGATCGACGAACGAGATCGGCGTCTTCGAGATGAAGGGCTCTGGGCTGGAGGAGGTCGCCGACCCCTCGGCGCTGTTCCTCGCCGAGCGCCCGGCCGGGAAGGCCGGCTCGGCGGTCACCGCCACGCTCTCCGGAACACGGCCGCTGCTGGTCGAGGTGCAGGCGCTGGTGGCGCCCACCGGTTACGGCACCGCGCGGCGCACCGCGATCGGCGTGGACGGCAACCGGGTGGCGCTGCTTGCCGCGGTCCTGGAGAAGAAGGAGGACGTCCAGCTCACCGGCTGCGACACCTTCGTGAACGTCGCGGGGGGGATGACCCTGTCCGAGCCGGCCGTGGACCTGGCGGTCTGTGCGGCACTGGTATCGTCGCTGCGGAACCTGGCGCTGCCGCAGGACGTGCTGGTTCTCGGCGAGGTGGGCCTGGCCGGTGAGGTCCGGGCGGTCGCGCAGGCCGAGCCCCGGCTGGCCGAGGCGGGGAAGATGGGCTTCGTCCGGGCGGTGCTGCCGAAGGGGAGCGCGCGCCGGGTGGAATCACGGGGGGTGAAGCTGCTCCCGGTGGAGACGCTCGGCGAGGCGCTCGAGGCGCTTTTCCCCCGCGACTAGACGGACGGATCGGGGATGGCCCGCCGGATCTCGTCGGCGAGCGCGTCGGTCTCACGGAAGGACAGCGCGAAGAAGCGCTCGAAGAGGTGGGCCTCCAGGTCCTCGCGCCAGGTCGGGCTCGAGGGGTCCACCTCTATCCCGACGATGGAGGCGGCACGGACGGCGAGGTCGGAGCGACGGCGCTGCGCGAGCACCTGCACCATGGCCCGGGGATACCGGGTGGTTCGCCATGCCTTGCGCACGTCCTGGACGTCCACCGACTGGCCCTCGCGGAGCTTGCGCTCGAGCTGCACCAGCGGGTCGTCTTCCTCCCGCTGCGCGGTGTCCTCTGCTTGATCCTGGCGGTCGCGGCGAGACATGCGTCGACTGTACCAGCGAGCCGAGCCGATTCTCGCGGGCGTCCTCCTCGGGACGGACGACGGCGCCTCCCATTTCCCCGGGGGAAGCGTCCGGCTACCGCGATGCCGTCTCGGCCCCCTCGGCCGCCGGAGCCTCGGCGCGCAGATCCCGGCTCCGCGACCTGAGCCCCCGGGCAGCGAGCCCGCTGGCCAGCGCCCAGGCGAGCCCCACCGACCAGCCCGCCAGCACGTCGGTCGGGTAGTGCACGCCGAGGTACAGCCGGGTCAGGCCGACGAGCACGGTCAGGACGCCGGCGACGGTCATCACGTAGACCCGCTCGCGCCACCGTGGGCAGAGCTGCGCCACCAGCGTGCCCAGCGTCAGGTAGATGACCGAGGACATCATCGCGTGCCCGCTGGGAAAGCTGGCCGTCGTCTCCACCATGAGCTGTGGCACCACGGTGGGCCGCGGGCGGTCGAAGCCCCGCTTCAGCAACCCCAGCAACAGGAGGCCACCGATCGAGGCGCCCAGGACGAGCGCGACGTGACGCCAGAGCCTTGCGAGCGCGAGGAACCCGGCCACGGCCAGGACCACCAGGAGCAGCACCGAGACGCTCCCCAGCGAGGTCAGGTCCCGGACCGCGGCGGCGAGCCACGGCGGCCCGATGGGCACGGCCGGGTTGCCTGGCGTGCGGAGCGATCGGAGCACCGAATCGTCGATCCGTTGCGTCTCGCCCTCGCGGACCTCGTCGGCGATCTCGATGAAGAGGAAGGCCGCCGCGCACAGGACCAGGAGGACGGCCAGCGGTCGGATCAGGCTCGGGTTCCGGCGCATGCACCGGAGCGTTCGACACAGGCCAACGCTCTGCAAGCGCCGGATGCCGAATGACTCAGCGGAACACGAGGACCGGGATCTTCGTGTGCGTCAGGACCTTGTTGGTCTCGCTCCCGATCAGCAGGGCCTGGACGCCACGTCGTCCGTGGGAGGCCATCATGATCAGGTCGCAGCCCCTCGTTTCCGCCGCCCGGACGATCGCCTCGTAGGGATGGCCGCTGGTCTCGGAAATGGCGTCGCAGCCGACGCCCAGCTCCTTGCCCAGATCCCGGATCGGCGCGAGGAAGGTCTGTGCTCGCGCCTTCGAATCCTTGTCGTACTGCGCCTTGGTGTCGGCGAGGTTCTCCTGCCCACCCCCGAGTAGCTTGTACGGCGGGATGACGTAGAGCCCGGTGACCTGCGCGCCGATGCTCTTGGCGAATCGCATGCCCCTCTGGATCGCAGCCTGGGACAGCGGAGAACCGTCGGTCGGTAGGAGGATGTGCTTGAACATGGGGACCTCCTGCCCGGTCCGCGTGAGTGGGGATGGACCGGGAAGCCAGCCTGGGCCGGGAGGTGGGGGCCGGCCGGTGGAACTCGAGGGGCCGGGACTCACGCCTCCGGGGCCGAAGGCGGTACGGAGACCTTACCGCTCTCGGGGGCCTGCGCAACCCGTCGAGCCAGCCGGAAGGGTTGCGAGGCCGACGCATCGTGCCGTCGAGGTCAGTCGGGCCCGCCACCGTGAACACGACGCACGTGTCGCGTGTCTTCCCCGGTACCCTGCGTCTCATCTGTCGGAATCACCGGGCACGCGCGGGCGCAGAGCATCCGCCGCCCGGACCTTCCGGACGCACCCGTTCCCCTGGCCGGCCGCCCCTGCAGGGGCTCGTCGGATCAGACCCCGAGCACTGCGCGAACCTTCGTCAGCAGCCGCTTCATCTCCTGCGTTGCCGCCCGATGGATCGCCTCGTCGAGCTCGAACCACCGGACCTCGCTGCTCTCCTCGGGATCCTCGCGCAGCAGCTCGGGACGATCGGTCAGCACCAGGAAGCGGACGTCGAGGTGCAGGTGCGCAGGCTCCGTGCCGCGGCTGGGGATGGGATGGACATCCACGTCCAGGGGCCTCGGTGCCACCGGGTGCGGGACGACCGGGCACCCCGTCTCCTCGGCAGCCTCTCGCAGGGCGGTGGCGAGGAGATCATCCCCGTCGCTCGCCTCCACGTGTCCTCCCGGCTGCAGCCAGCGCCCGAGCTTCCGGTGATGCACCAGCGCGACCCGCCGCCCGTCGGTCACCACCGCGCTTCCCGTGAAGTGGGCGGCGGGCTGCGAGCGCGACAGTGGCTGCGGAAGCAACGCGCGCTGGGCGCGCATGAGGGCGAGGTCCGCCCGTTCCTTGTCGTCCGCGGGCACCACCGCGGTGAGAAGCGCTTCCAGTCGGTCCATGGCGTGGGCGGGGATGCTGCCACGCTTCGCGCTGGCGTTCTCGAATCAGGTGTCTTACCAAGCGCTCCGTCGGTGCATGCCCGCCCAGCTCGAAGCCCGTCGCCTGCGGAAGACCTACGGAGGCAGGGTGCTGCTCGACGGAGTCGATGTTCGCCTCGCGGGTGGGAGCATCACCACGCTCAGTGGCCCTTCCGGTAGCGGCAAGACGACGCTGCTCCGGATCCTCGGAATGCTCTCCGACCCGGACGAGGGACAGCTGCTGCTCGATGGCGTGGATGTGCGGACCCTCACTCCGCACGCCGTGCGTCGCCGGATCGCGCTGGTCGCCCAGGCGCCGGTGATGTTCCCCGGAACGGTCCTGGACAACGTGCGCACCGGGCCACGGCTCGCAGGCGAGGAGTTCCCCGAGGCGACCGCACGCGAGCTCCTCGTCCGCGCCGGTCTTCCGCCCGAGCTTCTCACCCAGGATGCCCAGTCGCTCTCCGGTGGCGAGAAGGTGCGGGTCGCCGTCGCCCGGGCGCTCGCGCTGCGCCCCGAGGCGTGGCTCCTGGATGAGCCCACGGCTGCCCTGGACTCGGACCGCGCCGGCCTCCTCGTGCGCCTGCTGCGTGGCCTCGCGGCGGAGGGTGCGCCGATCCTCGTGGTGACTCACGACGCACGGACGCTCGAGCAGCTCGAGGGCCGACACTTCCAGCTGGCCTCGGGGCGCCTCGTCGAGGCCCGACCGCTCTCCGGAGCCGCCTCATGAGCTACGTCTCCGTCTCCCTCCCCCAGCTGCTGCTGTCCCTGGGGCTGATGGCGATGGCCATTGCCATCTCCTCGCACAACCGCCTCGGCCTGGAGAAGGATCTGACCATCGGGACGGCCCGGGCGGCGGTGCAGCTGTTCGCGGTCGGGCTGCTCCTGACCTTCGTCTTCCAGAACGAGCACCCGATCAGTGTGTTCGGGGTCATCGCGGTGATGGTGGTGGTGGGCGGATGGACCGCGGCCCGGCGCATCGCCCACGGACCCGGGACCGCGGTGCTGTTCCGGTACGCCACCCTCGCGGTGCTGGTCGCGGGGGTGGTCGTGCTGGTCCCGGTGTTCACCTTCGTCATCCGGCCCCCGCGCTGGTACGAGGCGCGCCTGCTCATCCCCATCTCGGGGATGATCCTCAGCAACGCGATGAACGGGGCGGCCCTGGTCTTCGAGCGGGTGTTCGCCGCGATCAGCGAGGACACGGCCGGGGTGGAGCAGCTGCTCTCGCTCGGCGCGACCCCCAGGCAGGCGGTGGAACGGCACGTCCGCGCAGCGATGAACGCGGCCCTCCGGCCCACCATCAACGCGCTGCTCACCGTGGGGCTGGTTGCCCTTCCGGGGATGATGACCGGACAGATCGTCAGCGGAACCGCGCCGGACCAGGCGGTGCGCTACCAGCTGGTCATCATGTACCAGCTCGTGGCGGTGGCAGCGGTCGCCGGTGCGCTCGCCGCCCGGTTCGCACGGGGCCTCTCTTTCAACGAGCGCGAACAGCTGCGGACGTTCCCCGATCCCGGGGTGCGGTAAGCTCGGCCTCGGTGAGAGGACCCGCCACAGTCCTCGTTTGCCTCGCGCTCGGATGCGCGACGGCGCCGGAGCGCCCAGCGGGAGCCCAATCGCCTCCCGGCACCGCGAGCGCACCGACCCCGGACGCCGGCAGCACGGCCATGGCTTCCTCCACCGGCACTCCCGCGGCCTTCGCCGAGATCGACGCACTCCTGGCACAGTCGCTCCCGACCTGGGGCGGAGGCGTCCTCCGCGTGGAGCAGGACGACGCGGTCATCTTCGAGCGGGCGTACGGCGGCTACACGACGGCCGACGCGGTGCCCATCGGCTCCGCCACGAAGGTCCTCAGCACCCTGGTCATCCTCGGCCTGGTCAGGGACGGGGTGCTCCAGCTCGACACGCCGGCCGGAGCGCTGCTGCCAGGCTGGCCGAAGGACAAGGCCAACATCACCTTGCGGATGCTCCTCGCGCAGACCTCGGGACTTCCGGCCCGCTCCGACTGTCTCGAGTCGCGCAGCGTCACCCTCGCCGGCTGCGCGCAGGAGATCGCCCGGACCCCACTCCGCGCCCCGCCGGGGAAAGCGTTCATCGATGGAGGAGTGGGGTTCCAGGTCGCCGGACGCATGGCCGAGCTCGCCTCGGGCCAGCCCTGGGCCCTCCTGATGCAAACCCGGCTGATGGACCCCCTCGGATTCCGAAGCACCGGCTTCGGGCGCACCGACAACC
>JBKPMY010000058.1:0-5042 GCA_046732375.1 Myxococcota bacterium | reverse complement strand
AGATGTGTATAAGAGACAGCGACGACGCCGGGCGGGTGCTCTACGTGGGCACCTTCAGCAAGACCATGTTCCCCGGGCTGCGCCTCGGCTACGTAGTGGTGCCGCCGGCCCTGGTTGACGTGTTCGGCGCGGCGCGGGCCTCGCTTCCCGCTCCGGCCTCGGCGCTGGAGCAGGCCGCGCTGGCCACCTTCATGGACGAGGGACACTTCGCCAGGCACCTGCGGCGGATGCGCGGGGTGTACCGCGAGCGGGCCGAGGCGCTCCTCGACGCGCTCCGGTCGCGGTGTGCGGGCGTCCTCGAGCCGAGGCCCTGCGACACCGGGATGCAGCTCTGCGCGATGCTCCCCCGCGGTGTGTCCGACGTGGTGGTGCGCGACCGCGCAGCGCGAGTGGGCATCGAGGTCGCGCCGCTCTCCGACTACCGCCTCACCCACGGCGGGCGAGGTGGTCTGGTGTTCGGGTTCGGGGCGATCCGACCGCCCGCGATCCGGGCCGGGGTGGAGAGCCTGGAACGGGTGCTGGACGGAACCTGAGGAGCCGGGGGGACGGGCTGAACGCGGGTCACCCGGAGACGCTGGCCCGGGCCTCGTCACACTCCGTGCAGCTCTCGCCGGCGGAGTGGAGGAAGAGGAGCGGCTCTCGCCGGAGCTGCTCGACGGCGAGCCGGACCACGTCCCTGCTGCGGAACAGGCGCGCCCGCGCGTTCCCGACCGTCCCCTCGGACTGGAGGCCCGCGGATCGAAGCCACGCGTCGGCGAGGTCGAAGCGCTGGCAGCAGTGGTCGTTCTCCCCGTACTCGATCCGGACCGGGACTCCTTCCTGCAGCACCGTGATCGCGTTCGTGACCCGGTACGGCACGCCGGCCATCAGTTCGGCGAGGTGCAGGGTGGTGTTCGCGTCGTGCCCCACGCCGAGGAGGAGCACCCGCCCGTCCAGCGCGTGCACCCGATCCACCGGGCTTCCCGGCGCGTGCGGGGGGAGAGGCAGCGGACCGACGACCACCTCCTCGGCCCTCGGGCCGCGCGCGGCGAAGGCGAACGGGTGCGCGCTCCGCCTCACCCCGGGCATTCGCCAGAACGTGTCAGCGAGCACCCCCAGGTCCGTGGCGGCCGGCGTGGTCCAGGAATCGAACGACACGTCGTCCCGGCCGGTCCAGGAAGGCATCACCAGGGTGCCGTGGGGACCGAGCAGCTCCAAGAGTGCGTCGAGCACGGCGCGTGGACCGCCTTCCACCGGCCGCAGCGCCCGGAACGAGCCATGCACGAGCAGCACCTGCCCCGGCGCCACACCGAGCGTCCGGAGCTGCTCGGTCAACATGGCCCTCGACACGTTCATCGGGTTGCTCCTCCCAACAACCGGGGGTGCGCTTCGAATCCCGACAAGGCTTGCACCGGCCCCGCGGCGTGCACACCCCCGGAGCATGGGACACAAGCGACTCGAGGGACTCAAGGTGGCGGTCCTGGTGGCGGACGGCTTCGAGCAGGTGGAGGTGACGCGTCCGCTGAAGCATCTCCTCAAGCACGGCGCGGTGGTGGACATCGTCTCGCTCCACCGCGGCCGCATCCGGGGAATTAATCTCATATCTCCGGGCATCAAGCTCCGGGTGAACCGGACGGTCGACGAGGTCAGCGCCTCGAACTACGACGCGCTCGTCATCCCTGGCGGCTTCGTCAACCCGGATTTCCTCCGCCAGAGCGAGAAGGCGAAGATGCTGGTCACCGCCTTCGATGTGGCGGGGAAGCCCATCGCCACGCTCTGCCACGGCCCGTGGGTGCTGATCTCCGCCGGGCTGGTCCACGACCGGAAGCTCGCCGCGTGGCCCGGCATCCAGGACGACGTCCGCAACGCGGGCGGAACCTGGGTCGACGAGCCGCTGGTCCGGGACGGCAACTGGGTCACCAGCCGCTCACCGCTGGACCTGCTCCACTTCGAGCGGGGCATGGTGGAGCTGTTCGAGGAGGCCCCGCGAAGGAGCCCGCCCCGGGCGAGACCCAGGAAATATTCGCAGTACCGGCCGAGCTCGGTACTCGGCCTCATGGTCGGCGTGGGACTCCAGGCCCTGCTCCAGCGCAGGCTGCTCGCTGCCTGACCTCCACTCCCTGCCGAGGGTGGCACGGCCTGAGGCCCCCGCTACACTCCCCCGCCGATGCCGGAAACGACGACCCTCGACAGCACCCAGCTGGAGAAGCATCGCGCCGCGCTGACCGGGCACTGCTACCGGATGCTCGGCTCGCCCGACGAGGCGGATGATGCGGTGCAGGAGACGTACGTCCGCGCCTGGCGGAACCTCGACCGCTTCGAGCAGCGCTCGTCGCTGAGGACCTGGCTCTACAGCATCGCCACCCGGGTCTGCCTCGATGCCCTGGCCGACCGCGCCCGCCGCGTCCGGCCGATGGAGCTGGGTCCGGTGGGGACCGTGCGCGACGAGCTGTGCACCCGGCCGGCGGCGGAATTCATCGAGCCCGTCCCGGAGTCCGAGGTGCTCCCCGAGGATGTCACCCCCGCCGAGCGCGCGATCCTGCGGCAGAGCATCCGGCTGGCGTTCATGGCGGCGCTCCAGAACCTTCCACCCCGGCAGCGGGCGGCGCTGCTCCTGATGGAGGTGCTCGGGTGCTCCGCCGCCGAGGTCGCAGCGACGCTCGACATGTCGGTGCCGGCGGTGAACAGCGCGATCCAGCGTGCCCGGGCGACGCTCCAGGAGAGACAGCTCCAGGAGGAGGCGGTCGCCGCCGAGGCCGAGGATCCGGAGCTGGTCCACCGCTATGTCGAGGCGTTCGAGCGCTACGACATGGATGCCCTCACACGGCTGCTGCACCAGGACGTGGTGATGTCCATGCCGCCGTACGAGATCTGGCTCCGTGGACCCGAGTCGGTGCGCGACTGGATGCTCGGGAGAGGCATCGGGTGCCGCGGCTCGCGGATGGTGCCCACCGCGGCGAATGGCGCGCCGGCCTTCGGCCAGTTCCGGAACAGTGGGCCCGGGAAGGGCTTCCACGCCTGGGGGCTCGTGGTGCTGGAGATTGCTGGTGGCTGCGTGACCGGCATCAACACCTTCCTCGATACCGAGCGTCTGTTCCCGCGCTTCGGTCTGCCGCTCACCTTGCCGGCGTAGCCGGCGGGTTCAGCTCGCGGCACTGTCCTCGGTCTGGAGCGGGGCGGTCTCCTTCTGTTCCTCGAGATCCTTCTCCGACTCCTCGCGCTGGCGGATGTCGGGACCGAGCTCGGACTCCTCGGCCTCCTCGTGACGGGTCCGAACCTTCGGGAAGGGCTCCTGGCCGTGCGTGGTCGGTTCCGGTTCGTGCTCGGGCATGACCGCACCGACTTGTGGGCTCCGCGCTCGGGGTGCAAGCAGCCGCCGCCGGGTCGACCGTCCGGTACCCGGTCAGGCAGACCGATGAGTTCCCGGCGCCGACGGCGTCTGTACTGGCAAACGCGCAGGAACCGGAGACACAGCATGCCCGTGAAGAACCCCCGAAAGCTCTTCGTGAACATCCCGGTGAAGGACCTGAAGGCCACGATGACCTTCTTCGAGGGCCTGGGGTTTGGCTTCAACCCGCAGTTCACCGACGACACCGCCGCCTGCATGGTGCTGAGCGACGACGGCTACTTCATGCTCCTCACCGAGCCGAAGTTCCGCGAGTTCAGCAAGAAGCAGATCTGCGACACCCGGACCCACAACGAGGGGCTGTTCGCCATCTCCGTGAACAGCCGCGCCGAGGTGGACCAGCTGGTGAAGAAGGCCGTGACCACCGGGGGCAAGCATGCCTCCGATCCGATGGACCACGGCTTCATGTACGGCTGGAGCTTCCTGGATCCCGACGGGCACCACTGGGAGGTGTTCTGGATGGATGCGGCTCACGTTCAGAAGACCGGATAGCTGCTGTCCCGAGGAGAGCCGGAATGTCGACGAGAGATCACCAGGGAAGCTGTCATTGCGGAGCGGTCCGCTTCGCCTGCGCGATCGACTGGAGCCGCGGGACCAGCCGCTGCAACTGCTCGGTGTGCGCGAAGTCGCGGTTCTGGAAGGTCATCACATCCTCGGCGGTCTTCCGGCTCCAGTCCGGGCAGGACGCCCTCGTGCAGTACCGCTTCGGTCGTGGGCAGATCGTCCACCACTTCTGCCGGCACTGCGGGGTGAAGGCCTTCGGCACCGGATCGCACCCGGCGCTGGGAGGTCCGTTCCATGCGGTGAACGTCGCCTGCCTCGACGACCTCGACCCCGAGGGCCTCGCGGCGCTTCCGGTGAAGTACGAGGATGGTCGCCACGACCGGTGGGAGGTGGCGCCCGGAGTGACCCGGTATCTCTGACGGAGGCCGAACGGAGCGCCGCATGGCGATGATTCCGGCTGGTCCGGACCGTCAGAAGGACAGTCACCTCACTTCTGGAGCCCGTCATGACCACCGTTGCTCTCGAGGCACCTCTCACCCGCTCCGCCGTCTCTTCGGGCCGCGTCCGTCTGTGGACCGGCCGGGTGCTGACCGCCCTGGTCAGCGCCTTCCTGCTGTTCGACGTGACTCTGAAGCTCCTCCATCCGCCGATGGTGGTGGAGGGAACGGCAAAGCTCGGCTACCCAGAGAGCAGCATCGTGGTCACCGGTGTCCTGCTGCTGGGGTGCCTGCTGCTCCACCTCATCCCCCGGACCGCAGCGCTCGGGGCCGTGCTCCTCACCGGTTACCTGGGCGGCGCCGTCGCCACCCACCTCCGGGTGGGCGACCCGCTCTGGAGCCACACCGTCTTCCCGGTCTACGTGGGCGTGCTGGTCTGGGCGGGGCTCGTGCTCCGGCGGCCGGCTCTCGCACTGCTGCTCGGGCTCGGTTCGCGGGAGCGCCGCTGAACGGTCGGCGCAGTGTGTCGGGCCTCGAGTGGGGACCGTGACCCTCACCGCTCCGGTCCCCGCCGGGCTGTTCGACCGTGCGCATTCTCCTCTTGAGGAACACGGCGGCAGGTGGACCGGCTTGCAGATGGTTTCTGGTTGGGTTAACCATTGCCCGTCCAGGCAATCTCAACCGGAGGGCCGACGATGAAGAAGCCACCTGAGGGC
>JBKPMY010000057.1:0-17538 GCA_046732375.1 Myxococcota bacterium | reverse complement strand
CTGGTGACGGGCGGCGGGGGCGGTCTGGGCCGGGCGATGGCCGAGGGTTTCGCCCGCGAGGGCGCCGCGGTGGCGGTGACCGACGTCAACCTCGAGGCGGCCCGGACGGTGGCCCGGGAGATCGAGGAGCGCGGCGGGCGCGCCCTGGCGATGCGGATGGACGTGACGTCGGAGGAGCAGGTCGAGCGCGGCGTCGCCGACGCGGTCCGGGCCCTGGGCCGGCTGGACGTCGCGGTGAGCAACGCGGGGGTCCAGCACATCGCTCCCCTCACCGAGTTCGGCTTCGAGGACTGGCGCCGGGTCCTCGGCATCCACCTCGACGGCGGCTTCCTCCTCACCCGGGCGGCGATGCGCCACTGGCAGTCCTCGGGGAAGGGCGGGCTCCTCCTCTACATGGGGAGCATTCACAGCCTGGAGGCCTCGCCGCTCAAGGCGGCCTACGTCGCCGCCAAGCACGGCCTGCTGGGCCTGGCCCGTGCCGCGGCGAAGGAAGGCGCGAAGATCGGCGTGCGCACGAACGTCATCTGCCCCGGCTTCGTCCGCACCCCGCTGGTGGAGAAGCAGATCCCCGAGCAGGCCAGGACGCTCGGCATCAGCGAGGAAGAGGTGGTGAAGAAGGTCATGCTCGGGAGCACCGTGGACGGCGAGTTCACCACTCTCGAGGACATCGCCCAGCTGGCGATCGACCTCGCCGCCTTCCCCAGCGCGGCGCTCACCGGCCAGCTGGTGGCGGTGAGCCACGGCTGGCACATGCACTAGTCGTCCTTCGGCGGCTCGAAGGTGAGGATCGCCTTGACGATCCACTTCTCCTGTCCGGTGCCGTAGCCGATGCCGACGTTGAGCCCGAACCAGCTCACCGAGGAGTCGATGGCCAGGAAGATCCGGTGGGTCTGCTGGTCCCAGGGCAGGAAGTTCCCGAACTGGCCGATGGCCGAGTAGGTCTCGATCCCCACCGCCCAGCTCTTCTCCACGTCGAAGCTCACCTTGGTCGCCGGCTCGAACTCCGGCTTCCACGCGTCCTCCCCGGCGAACGAGAAGCCGACGATGGGGTTGATGGAGAGGTACCAGCGCCCCCACCGGGCGTCGACGATCGGCCGCAGCTCCCCTCCCCATCCGTCCGCCTCGTAGCGCTTGGAGACGCGGGCCAGCTCGATGTTCAGCGCGAACCGGAAGGCGCCCACCGACTCGGGCCAGCGGAACTTGGTGCGGAGCTTCACCCCGCCCGAGTCCCAGCCGCCGTCGGGCCGGATCACCGTCTGGAGGTACATGCCCAGCTCCCACCAGGTGGTGATGCCCAGGTGGGGCTCGAAGGTGAGGTGGGTCAGATGGTCGGTGGGGACCTCGCCGCCCGGGCCCGGCGTCGTGGTTCCCTGGATGAAGTGGTTGAGGTGGACCTCCAGGCCCGGCTCGAGCGGCCCCGCGGTGACGGCGTCGTAGACCTGGATCTCGAAGGCGTCCTGGGCCAGGCCGGTCGCCGGGGCCGCGAGCACGACGAGGAGGAGCGAACGGAGGCCGCCGGCGCGGGTCACGGGAGCAGCGAGCCTACCTCGCGCGTCAGGCTCGTGCCGGGGCGGGGCGCAGACCGGTCGCCTTTCAGGCTCCGGAGCTGACGCCAGAGAGAACGCGATGCACGAGCTGGATGCTGATGCTGCCCTCGCCGACGGCGGAAGCGACCCGCTTGACGTTGCCGGAACGGACGTCCCCCACGGCGAAGATTCCGGGCCGCGAGGTCTCCAGCAGCAGCGGAGGCCGCGAGAGCGTCCAGCCCGTGCTCGCGAGGTCCTCGGGGGTGAGGTCCTGGCCGGTCTTGACGAACCCCTTGTCGTCCAGCGCCACGCAGCTCCCGAGCCAGCGGGTGCAGGGGCTCGCCCCCATCATGCAGAACACGGAGCGAATGGGACGGTCCTCGGTCTGGCCGGTCGCGCCATTCCTCCAGCGCACGGTCTCCAGCTCCGTCTTGCCACTCAGGGCGACGATCTCCGTCCGGGTACGGAGGGTGATCTTCGGGCTGTCCTCGATGCGGCGGATCAGATAGCGGGACATCGAGTCCGCGAGGCCACCCGAGCGCACGAGCATGTGCACGTGGCGGGCGAGGCCGGAGAGGTACACCGCCGCCTGACCAGCGGAGTTGCCGCCGCCGACGACCACCACCTCCTCCTCCTCGAGCAGCTTCTTGTCGAGGACCATCGCTCCGTAATAGACGCCCGCGTTCTCGAATCGAGCTCGCTCCTCCAGCTCGAGCCTCCGGTACTCCGCCCCGCTGGCGACGATGATGCTCCGGGCCCGGATCCGGTGACCGCCTTCCAGCTCGATGGCGTAGGGACTGCCGCTGCAGTCGAGACGCGCCGCCCTCGTGGCGATGGCAACCTCGGCGCCGAACTTCTGTGCCTGGGTGTACGCCCGCCCCGCCAGCGCCTGCCCCGAGATGCCGGTGGGGAACCCGAGGTAGTTCTCGATCTTCGCGCTCGAGCCGGCCTGCCCGCCGGGGGCGCTCGTCTCCAGCACCAGGACGTCCAGCCCCTCGCTGGCCGCGTAGACCGCGGCCGAGAGCCCGGCTGGGCCCGCACCGACCACCACCACGTCGCGGACCGCGTCGCACGTGATCCCGGCGTTGAAGCCCAGGCACTCGGCGACCTCGGCGTTGCTCGGCGCCCGGAGGATCTTTGTGCCCCGACAGATCAGCACCGGGATGTCATGAGGGCCGATGTGGAATCGGTCGACCAGGACCCGCGCACCCTCGTCCTGGTCCACATCCAGGTACACGTACGGATGGCCATTGCGGGTGAGGAACTCCCGGATTCCCTGGGTGCGGGCGCAGTGACGCGACCCCACCACCACCGCATCGCCGAAGTGGTTGTTGATGAGGGCCACGCGGCGGAGGATGAAAGCCCGCATCAGCAGCTCGCTCAGCTCGGCGTCGGTCACCACCAGGTTCCGCAGCGCCGAGGGAGGGATGTCCACCACCTCCCCGTCCCCCCGGAAACGGCCAGTGGCCAGCGCCCGGCGGCCGCCGAGCATCGCCGTCTCCCCGGTGAAGTTTCCGGCCTGGTGGCGGACAATGAGGGTCTCCCCCTCCTCGTGGGGCTGAACGACGTCCAGCTCCCCCTTGAGGATGACGAAGAAGTGCGTTCCGTCGTCGCCCTGCCTGAAGAGGATCTCACCGTCCTTCACCGTGCGGCGCGCGCCGAAGCGGGAGATGCGCTGGAGCTGCGACTCGGTGAGCACGGGGAAGATCTGCTCCCGCCGCTCGACCTCGATGGGGGTAACGGCCATATCGGGCCGGACACTAACGGGCTCCCGGGCGGCCGCAACCCTCAGGGAGAGCCAGGTCGCCGACAGGCGACGGCTGCCGCGGAAACATCCGTGAGCTCCCGGCGTCCTATCCAGGAGCCGGCGCGGCGACCGGCACCGGGGAGCCGTCGGGCAGCCGCCGACGGTGACGCGAGAAGCGGTCGAGGAACAGATAGATGACCGGGGTGGTGTAGAGCGTCAGGAGCTGGCTGAGGAGGAGTCCGCCCACCACGCTGATGCCCAGCGGCCTCCGGAGCTCCGAGCCGAGGCCGGTCCCGAGCGCCAGCGGCAGCGCGCCGAACAGCGCGGCCAGGGTGGTCATCAGGATGGGCCGGAAGCGCAGCTCGGAGGCCTTGAGGATCGCCTCGCGGGTGGACAGCCCCTCGCTTCGCTCGGCCTCGATCGCGAAGTCCACCATCATGATCGCGTTCTTCTTGACGATCCCGATGAGGAGGATGATCCCGATGATGGCCACGATGCTCAGGTCGGTCCGGGTGAGCATCAGCGCCAGGAGTGCGCCCACCCCCGCGGTGGGCAGGGTGGAGAGGATGGTCAGCGGGTGCACGTAGCTCTCGTAGAGCACTCCGAGCACGATGTAGACGGCGAGCAGCGCGAGGATGATCAAGACCGGCTGGCTGGCCAGTGACTGCTGGAAGGCCTGCGCAGTGCCGGTGAAGCCGCCCTGAACGCTCGCCGGGAGCCGGATCTCCGCCTCCGCCTGCTGGACCGCCTGCACCGCGTCGCTGAGCGACTTGCCGGGCGCGAGATTGAAGGAGAGGGTGACCGAGGGGAACTGCCCCTGGTGGTTGATGGAGGTGGGGAGGTTCCCACGGCTGACGGAGGTGAGGGCGGACAGCGGCACCAGGCCTCCGGACTGCGAGCGGACGTAGAGGTTCTTCAGCGAGGCCTCGCTCTCCAGATAGGGCTGGGTCACCTCCATCACCTGGCGGTACTGGTTGGCCACGCCGTAGGTGAGGCCGATCTGCCGCTGCCCGAACGCGTCATAGAGAGCGTTGTCGATGTCGCGCACGCTCACCCCGAGTCGCGAGGCGGTATCCCGGTCGATGGAGATCATCAGCTGAAGCCCCGCCGACTGCTGGTCGGTGGCCACGTCGGTCAGCTCGGGGACTCGCTTGAGCGCGTCGAAGACCCGCGGCGCCCATGTGTTCAGCTCGGTCAGGTCCGGGTCCTGGAGCGTGTACTGGTACTGCGTCCGGGCCAGCCGGCCGCCGACCTGCACGTCCTGCCTCGCCTGGAGAAAGAGATTGATCCCCACCAGCTTCGCCAGCTTCGGCCGCAGCCGGGCGATGATCTGGTCGGCGGTGGCCTTGCGGGGCGGTTTGGGCTTCAAGGTGACGAAGACCGAGCCGGTGTTCGCCCCGCCTCCGCCCGGTCCACCGCCGATGAAGGAGACGACGTTGTCGATGTCCGGATCCTCCCCGAGGATCTGGTTCACCTGGATCTGGCGCTCCTTCATGGTCTGGTAGCTCACGTCCTGCGGAGCCTCGCTGAACCCGACCAGCAATCCGTTGTCCTGCTGCGGGAAGAGGCCCTTGGGGATGCGGATGAAGAGGAAGACGGTCAGAGCCACCGCGCCCAGCACCACCCCCAGCATCAGCCACTCGTGGGAGAGCACGGCCCGGAGCGTCCGGTCGTACCCCTGCGCCAGCCGCGCGAAGGCGCGCTCGTTGAACTTGTAGAGCCGTCCCCGCGGGCGCTCGCTCGGAGGCTGCAGGAAGCGCGAGGCCATCATCGGGGTCACGGTCAGGGACACCAGACCGGACACGGTGATCGCCACCGCGAGGGTGACCGCGAACTCGCGGAAGATCCGGCCCACGATGCCGCTCATCAGGAGGATGGGAATGAACACCGCCAGCAGCGAGACGGTCATCGAGACGATGGTGAAGCCGATCTCCCGGGCTCCTCTGAGCGCGGCCTCGAAGGGCCCCATTCCCTTCTCCACGAACCGGGCGATGTTCTCGGTGACGACGATGGCGTCGTCCACCACGAAGCCGGTGGCGATGGTCAGGGCCATCAATGAGAGGTTGTTGAGGCTGTAGCCGAGGAGCCACATCACCGCGAAGGTGCCGAGGATCGACAGCGGCATGGCGATCGTGGGGATGGCGGTGGCCCGGGCCGAGCGAAGGAAGAGGAACACCACAATCACCACCAGCAGCACGCTGAGGAGCAGCGTCACCTCCACGTCGTGGACCGAGGCGCGGATGGTCTGGGTGCGGTCGGAGGCGATCTGGATGTCGATCGCCGGCGAGACCGACGAGGCCAGCTGGGGGAGCAGCTCCTTGATCCGCTCCACGGTCTCGATGATGTTCGCCCCGGGCTGACGCCGGACGATGATCAGCACCGAGCGCACCCCGTTGGTCCATCCCGCGACCCGGGTGTTGTTGACGCTGTCCTCGACCCTCGCCACGTCCCCCAGGCGCACCACCCCGTTCGGCGTCTGGGCAAGCACCAGGTCCCGATACTGGTCGGCGCCGAAGAGCTGATCGTTGGTGGCCAGGGTGGTGGCGTCCAGCTCGTTGCCCATCCCGCCCACCGGACGGTTCACCGAAGCGCTGTTGAGCACGTTCCGCACGTCGGCGAGGGTGAGGTTCACTCCGGCGGCTGCCTCGGGATCCACCTGGATCCGCACCGCCGGCTGCTGCCCCCCGCCGACGAACACCTGCCCCACGCCCTCCACCTGCGCGATGCGCTGGGCGAGCACCGTGTCCGCAGCGTCGAAGACCTGGGGCAGCGGCAGCGTCGCCGAGGTCAGCGCGAGAATCATGATCGGCGCGTCGGTCGGGTTCACCTTCCGGTAGTTGGGTCGGAAGGGGAGGTTGGTGGGCAGGTCCGCCGAGGCTGCGTTGATCGCGGCCTGCACGTCGCGTCCCGCCGAGTCCTGGTCCCGGTCCAGGTCGAACTGGAGGGTGATCGACGTCGACCCCAGCGAGCTGGTGGACGTCATGTCGGTCAGCCCGGCGATCCGGCCCAGACGGCGCTCCAGCGGCGTTGCCACCGCCGAGGACATCGTCTCCGGGCTCGCGCCGGGGAGGTTGGCACTGACCTGGATGGTGGGCAGGTCCACTCGCGGCAGCGGCGCCACCGGGAGCTGGGTGTAGGCGCTGGCCCCGAGCAGGATGATCGCCGCGGCCAGCAGGGAGGTGCCGATCGGCCGCCGGATGAAGGGCTCGGAGATGCTGGCCGCGCCGCGGCTGACGACCGTGCCCACGGCACCGCCCGGTCCGGAGGCGCCGACCGTGCGCTCCTTGCCAGGCGGGCTCACCCCGGAACCTCTTCCGGCGCGCCCTGCGCCTTCCCCGGGCGGCGGCGCGCGGCGATCCACCGCCCGAACCGCTCCATGTACAGGTAGATCACCGGCGTCGTGTACAGGGTGAGCACCTGGCTGATCAGCAGCCCGCCCACGATGCTCACCCCGAGGGGCCGCCGCAGCTCGCTGCCGGTACCGCCTTCCAGCGCCAGGGGGAGACCGCCGAGGAGCGCGGCGAAGCTGGTCATCATGATCGGCCGGAAGCGGAGGAGACAGGCCTTCTTGATCGACTCGGCCGGCGAGAGCTTCTCCTCGCGTTCCGCCTCCAGCGCGAAGTCGATCATCATGATCGCGTTCTTCTTCACGATGCCGATGAGAAGGACGATCCCGATCAGCGCGACGATGTCGAACTCCATCCCGCACAGCATCAGCGCGAGCAGCGCGCCCACGCCGGCCGAGGGAAGCGTGGAGAGGATGGTGATCGGGTGGATGTAGCTCTCGTAGAGTACGCCGAGCACGATGTAGACGGTGATCAGCGCGGCCAGCACCAGGATCGGCTCGTTGGCCAGGCTGTCCCGGAACTCCTGCGCCGTTCCCTGGAAACTTGCGTTCAGGCCCCGCGGGAGGCCCAGCTCGTCGGTGGCGCGACGGATGGCGGTCACCGCCGCTCCGAGCGAGTGGCCCGGGGCCACGTCGAAGGAGAGGGTCACCGAGGGGAACTGCCCCTGGTGGTTCACGGTGAGCGGCGCGGTCGTCTCTATCCGCGACACCACCGCCGAGAGCGGAACCGGGCTCCCCGAGGCGTTCCGCACGTAGATGCGGTCCAGCGCGCGTGGCCCCTTCGCCAGCGCGGGGTTCACCTCGAGGATGACCCGGTAGAGGTTGAGCTGGGTGAAGATGGTCGAGACCTGCCGCTGGCCGAAGGCGTCGTAGAGCGTGTCGTCGATGGCCTGAGTGGAGATGCCCAGCCGTGAGGCGGTATCGCGGTCGATGCTGATCAGCGTCACCGGGCCGTCGCCCAGCTGGTCGGTGGCGACGCTCTTCAGCTCGGGGAGGCTCCGGAGCTTGGCGAGGAGCTTGGGAGCCCACTCCGCGAGCTGCGCCGGGTCGGCGCCCTCGAGCGTGTACTGGTAGGGTGTCCGGCTCTGGCGGGTCTCGATCTGGAGGTCCTGAACGGCCTGCAGATACACCGCGATTGCGCCCACGTCGGCGAGCCGGGGCTGGAGCCGGGCGATGATCTGGGTGGCGTTTGCCCGCCGCTCGTCCCGTGGCTTGAGGGTGATGGAGATCCGCCCGCTGTTGGTGGTGGGGTTCGTCCCGTCGGCGCCGATGAACGAGGCGACGGCCACGACGTCCGGATCCTCGCGGATGACCTGCACCGCCTTCTGCTGCAGCTCGCTCATCCGGGAGAAGCTCACCCCAGGGTCGGCCTCGGTGATGCCGGTGATGATTCCCGTGTCCTGCACCGGGAAGAACCCCTTGGGAATGGCGAGCGCGAGCACCACCGTGAGGAGGAAGGTCCCGATGGTGATCGCCAGGGTCAGCGGCTGGTGGCGCAGCACCCAGTCCACCCCACGGCCGTAGGCGGCGATCACCCGCTCGAAGGTGCGGTCGCTCCAGGCGTAGAACCGGCCGCGCTGCTCCGGCGGAGACTCGGGCTTGAGGATCCACGCGCACATCATGGGAGTCAGGGTGAGCGACAGAACCGCGGACACACCGATGGCGAGCGACAGCGTCACCGCGAACTCGCGGAACAGCCGGCCGATGAGCCCGGTCATGAACAGCAGCGGCACCAGCACCGCGACCAGCGACACCGTGAGCGAGACGATGGTGAAGCCGATCTGCCCCGCGCCCTTGATTGCCGCCCGGAAGGGGGACTCGCCCTCCTCGATGTAGCGGCTGATGTTCTCGATCATCACGATGGCGTCGTCGACGACGAAGCCGGTCGAGATGGTGAGCGCCATCAGCGACAGGTTGTTCAGGCTGTACCCGAGCAGGTACATGAGCCCGAAGGTGCCGATGAGGCTCAGCGGCACGGTGATGCCGGGGATCGTCGTTGCCCGCAGGTTCCGCAGGAAGACGTAGATGACTGCCACCACCAGGAGGACGGTCAGGACGAGGGTGAACTCCACGTCCGCCACGCTGGCCCGCACCGTCTCGGTGCGGTCGCTGAGGATGGTCACGTGGAGCCCCTGCGGCAGGCTGGCCTCGAGCTGCGGCAGCAGCGCCTTCACCCGATCCGCGACCTGGATGACGTTGGCTCCCGGCTGGCGCTGCACGTTGAGGATGATGGCCCGCTGATCGTTGGCCCAGCCCGCGAGCTGGGCGTTCTCCACCGAGTCGACCGGGCGGGCCACGTCCTGGAGCCGGAGCGGCGCGCCATTGACGAAGGCCAGCACCACCGGGGCGAAGGCCTTGGCGTCCATCAGCTGGTCATCGGTCTGGAGCGTGTACTCCTGACGGGGGGTGTCGAGCGTGCCCTTGGGGGCGTTGATGTTCGCCGCGACCAGCGCCGCCCGGACGTCCTCGAGGGTGAGGCCGGTGCCGGAGAGCGCCTCCGGGTCCACCTGCACGCGCACCGCCGGGCGCTGCGCTCCCCCGAGGGTCACCAGGCCCACCCCGGACACCTGGCTGATCTTCTGGGCGAGGATGCTGTCCGCGTAGTCGTTCACCTGGGGCAGGGGGAGGGTGTCCGAGGCGATGGCGAGCGTGAGGATGGGGACGTCCGCGGGGTTGCTCTTGCTGTAGGTGGGCGGCGCCGGGAGGTTGGGGGGCAGCACGCTCGAGGCCGCGTTGATCGCCGCCTGCACGTCCTGCTGGGCCGCGTCGATGCTCCGGTCGAGCGTGAACTGCAGCGTGATCTGGGAGCTGGTGGCGCTGCTCACGCTGGTCATGACCGCCAGCGAGGGGATCTGTCCGAACTGCCGCTCCAGCGGCGCGGTGACGCTGGAGGCCATCGTCTGGGCCGACGCGCCAGGAAAGCTCGTCGACACCACGATGGTGGGGTAGTCCACCTGAGGCAGCGCGGCGATGGGCAGTTGCCGGAAGGCGACGAGCCCGGCGAGCGTCAGCCCCACGGTGAGGAGCGTCGTCCCCACCGGCCGCCTGATGAACGGCTCACTGATGCTCACTGCGCGATCGCCTCCCGCGGGCCCCCTTGCTGCGCCGTCCGCCCCTGCGGTTGCTGTCGTGGCTGGGCCCGCGACCCGGTCTGCGGCGCGCCCTCGGCTGGGGGTTGCGGGGCCGGGACTGCCTGCTGGCCCGGCTCACCCTGGGGCACCGGCGGGGTTGGCAGCGGCACGGCGCGCGGGTCGACCTTCGCCCCGACCCGGAGCTGGTTCTGCCCGTCCACCACCACCCGCTCTCCGGCCTGGACGCCCTGGGCCATCACCGCCAGCGGGCCCTGGATGGTGTCCACCAGCACGTTGCGCACCGCGACCGTGCTGTCCGGGTTCACCAGGTAGACGAAGGTTCCGTTCGGCCCTCGCTGGATGGCCGGTGTCGGGATGACCACCACTCCCTGCCGCGTCTCGAGGTGCATCCGCGCCTTGACGAACAGACTGGGCCACAGCCGGAAGTCCGGATTGGGGAACTCGGCCTTGAGCCGGATGGTCGCGGTGCCGGGGTTCACCTGGTTGTCGATGACGGTGAGCTTGCCGGTCCCGAGCTTCGAGAGGCCGCCGCGGTCCCAGGCTTCCACCTTGAGCGGCCCCTTCGCGAATGCCGCGGCCACCCGCGGGAGGTCGTCCTGCGGGAGGGTGAACAGCACCGCGATGGGGTCCATCTGGGTGAGCACCACGATGCCGTTCGCGTCGGTGGGGGTGACGAGGTTCCCCACGTCGACCTGGCGGACACCGGTGATGCCGTTGATGGGCGAGGTGACGCTGGAGAACTGGAGGTTCAGCCGAGCGTTGTTCACGGCCGCCTGGTCCAGCGCCACGGTGGCCTTGGCGGACTCCACTGTGGCCACCTGTGCGTCGTACTGCTGCTGGGCGATGAGCTTCTGGCCGACCAGATCCTTGTACCGGATCTGGTCACGCTCGTTGTTGTGCAGGGTCGCCAGGTCCCTCTGGTAGGTGGCCTCGGCCTGCTGGAGTGCGATCTTGAACGGCCGGGGGTCCAGCTGCACCAGCAGCTCGCCGGTCTTGACCCGCGAGCCCTCCTGGAAGGCGACAGAGACGATCTGCCCGCTCACCCGCGCCCGCACCGTCACGGTCGCGAGCGAGGTGACGTTCCCCAGTCCCTCGACCCAGATCGGCACGTCGCGGCGCTCGGCGGGGGTGACCCCGACCGGGACCACCCGCGCCGGGGCGCTCATCCCGGATTGCTGGCCGGAGGACCCCCTGCCCCGGCGGACCAGGGCGAAGGCCACCACGGCCACCAGGGCGACCGCGATCCAGATCCATGCCCGCCGCCTGCGGGCAGGGCGCGGCGGCAGTTGGTCGGACGGCGTTTCGGGCACGGTCACTCCTGCCGGCCGAGCGCGGCCAGCAGCCGGGCTCGCGCGGTGGCGAGATTGTACTGCGCCTGGACCAGCTGGGCCTGTGCGGTGGTCAGCTGCACCTGTGCGTCGGAGAGCTCGATGATGGTCCCCACCCCGGCCTGGTACCGGCCCTCGGCCAGTCGGAGCTGTTCCTTGGCGTTGTCCACGGCATCCTGCGCAGCGACCAGCGACTCCTTGTTCCCGAGCAGCGTGGCCTCGGCCTGCTCCACGTCGAAGCGGACCTGGAGCTGCTGCCCCGTGAGCCCGGCGGTGGACGAGATCAGGTTCTGCTCGGCCTCTCGTACCCGTCCCACGGTGAGTCCGCCCTGGACCAGCTGCCAGGTCAGGGTGAACCCGAAGGCCCAGCTGTCGGCCAGTGCACTGAGCTCCGGGCCCGCCTTGAAGTAGCTCCCGGCGAAATCGATGGTCGGGCTCCATCCCCACTTCGCCGAATCCAGCGCCTTCCCCGAGGCCTGCCGGGCGTACTCGAAGGAGGCGATCTCCGGTCGCTTGGCGAGCGCTTCGTCGAAGAGGAAGGGAAGCGGCCGGTCTTCCACGTCCACCGGCGGCAGCTCGTCCCCGGCGACCTGGTAGTCCGTTCCCTGCGGCAACCCCATGGCCTGATTGAGCTGGGCCTTGGCGATCCGGTCGTTGTTCTGGGCGGTGATCAGCTGCACCCGCGCGTTGGCCACGTTCAGCCTCGCCAGGGCGAGGTCGATCTCCGGACGGGTTCCGACGCGGACGAAGCCCTCCACCTGCTTCTGGTGGGTGATCTGGTTCTGGAGCGTCTGGTCCGCGACTGAGACGAGATCTCGGGTCGCGCGCGCCAGGAAGTAGGAGGTCCGGACGTTCAGGATGACGTTGTTCAGGGTTGCCGTCGCCGTGGCGTTCGACGCGTCGAAGCTGCGTTGCGTGGACTCCCAGGTCGCCCAGGTCGAGGGGTCCCAGACCGTCTGGCTGCCTGCCACCCCGAACCGCCAGGTGTTGCAAGTGCTGCTCGCGCACTGGGCGGCGTTGGGGGTGGTCCCCGTTCCCCCGGTCCCCACCGAGGTCAGCGCCCGGTAACTCCGCGTCCACGACGCCTGGGGGGTGATTTGCGGAAGCAAGGGCGAGCGCGCCTGGATGACCCTGCCCTCGGCCGCCGACGCCGCGGCCTTGGCCTGGATCAGCTGCGGCTGGTTCTGCAGGGCCGACTGGACCGCCTCGTCCAGGTGGAGAAGCCGCGGCGCGTCGGAGGGGGGCGGGGCTGTGCCGGCGTCCGGGGCAGCCGACTGTGCCCGGACCACGCCCGGGACCAGGGCAAGGAGGAGCAGGACAAAGGCAGGTCTGAGCACTGCCCCGTCATGCTCCAGTCCAGGCCGGGGCGCACGTTTTTCCTGGGAGAAGGGCATGGTTTCGCGTGGCCGACACCCGAGCTGCCGAAACGTTGTGGTAGCAAGGGTCATTCCCCCGCTGCGTGTACGGCATGCCTGCCATGAGGAGTCGGGTGGGCTGGCGCCGGGGGGGCCCGTTAGAACGAAGGCTCTCGCGGGAGGCTCGGGGAATTCATGTGGATCGTCCGCCTGGCGCTGCGCCGGCCCTACACCGTGGCGGTGCTCTCGGCCCTGATCTTCATCGCCGGGCTCCTCTCGGTCACGCGGATGCGGACCGACATCTTCCCGTCGATCGACATCCCGGTGGTGGTGGTGGTGTGGAACTACCCGGGCCTGTCCGCCGAGGACATGGAGCGCCGCATCGTCCTGATCAGCGAGCGCGCCTACTCCACCGTCATCGACGGCATCACTCACATCGAGTCGCAGTCCATCGCCGGGGTCGGGCTGCTCAAGCTGTACTTCGAGCCCGACGCGGACCTGGGCACGGCCATCGCGCAGATCACCTCGGTCTCACTCACCGCCAGCCGGATCATGCCCCCCGGCATCCAGCCCCCCAACGTCCTGCGCTTCAACGCCGGCAACGTTCCGGTGGCGCAGATCAACGTCTCCAGCAACACGGTGGGTGAGCAGCAACTCTTCGACTACGGGCTGAACTTCCTCCGGGTCCGCCTCTTCACGATCCCCGGCACTTCCATCCCCGGCCCGTACGGCGGAAAGCAGCGGCAGATCATGGTGGACGTGGACCCGGTGGCCACCTCGGCCAAGGGCCTGAGCCCCAACGACGTGGTCCAGTCCCTGCTTCAGTCCAACGTCATCGTCCCGGCGGGAACCGCGCAGATCGGCTCCACCGAGTACAACGTCAAGCTCAACTCCAGTCCCAGCACCGTCGAGCAGTTCAACGCCATCCCGGTGAAGGTGGTGAACGGCGCCCCGGTGCTCCTGCGCGACGTGGCGCACGTCCGGGACGGATACGCGGTCCAGCAGAACATCGTTCACATCGACGGCAAGCGGGCCAGCTACATCGTCATCCTCAAGCACTCCAACGCCGGCACCCTGGCGGTGGTGGACGGGGTCAAGGCGCTCCTCCCCTCCATCCAGGCCTCCGCCCCGGAGGGCATCGTCCTCAAGCTCGACTTCGACCAGTCGATCTTCGTCCGAGCCGCGCTGACCAACGTCCTCCACGAGGCGGTCATCAGCTCGATCCTCGTCTCGCTGATGATCCTCTTCTTCCTGGGGAGCTTCCGCAGCGTGGCCATCGTCTCCAGCTCCATTCCCCTGGCGATCCTGGTGGGCATCGCCGGTCTCTTCGTCACTGGCAACACGCTGAACCTCATGACCCTCGGCGGGCTGGCCCTCGCCATCGGCATGCTGGTGGACGACGCCACCGTGGCGGTCGAGTCCATCCACCGCAACCACAACTCCGGCAAACGGCTGACGGTGGCCATCCTCGATGGAGCCCACGAGGTCGCCACCCCGGCGCTCGCGGCCACGCTCACCATCTGCATCGTCTTCTTCCCGGTGGTGCTGCTCACCGGACCGGCGCGCTACCTCTTCACTCCGCTGGCGCTGGCCGTGGTCTTCTCGATGCTCGCCTCCTACGTCCTCAGCCGGACCCTGGTCCCGGCGCTGGCGCGTCTTCTGGAGCCCGAGCACGCCCACGCGGAGACGGAAGGGAACGGGCTGTTCGCGCGCTTCAACCGCTGGCGCGACTCGCGGTGGGAGCGTTTTCAGTCCGGATACGGACGGATGCTGAACGTCGCGCTCCACCACCGGCCGTGGATGCTCGGCACCTTCACGGTGATGATCCTGATCTCGGCGACGCTCCCGGTCTTCGCCGTCGGGCTCGACTTCTTCCCCGACGTGGACGTGGGTCTCATGCGACTCCACTTCCGCGCCCCGGTGGGGACCCGCATCACCGACACCGAGCGCCTGGTCCTTGAGGCCGAGAGAAAGATCCGGGAGATCATCCCTCCCGAGGAGCTGGAGGGACTGAACGACAACATCGGGATCCCGCTCTCCTACAACCTGGCCTTCGTCTCCACCGACAACATCGGCCCGCAGGACGCGGAGATCCTCATCTCGCTGAAACCCGGCCACAAGCCGACGCGCGGGTACATGAGACGGATCCGCGAGGAGCTCGGAAAGGCCTTCCCCGGGAGCTCGCTGTACTTCCAGCCCGCGGACATCGTGACCCAGGTGTTGAACTTCGGCCTCCCGGCGCCGATCGACGTGGTCATCGAGTCGAGCGACCTCGACAAGGGGTTCACCGTCGCCCGCCAGCTGGCGGCCAGGATGCGCCGCATCCCGGGGGTGGTCGACGTGCGCATTCCCCAGGTGCTCGACTACCCCACCCTGAACCTCGACGTGGACCGGCTCCGCGCCGCGCAGGTGGGGCTGTCCCAGCGCGACGTCGCCAACAACCTCCTCACCTCGCTGGCCAGCAGCTCGCTGGTCGCCCCGAACTTCTGGCTCAGCCCCCAGAACAACGTGAACTACATCGTTGCGGTGCAGACGCCGCTCCCGGCGATGCGAAGCACCAGCGACCTGCTCGCGACCCCGCTCACCTCGGGTGGTCAGCCTCTCCGGCAGACCCCGACCCGCACGCTCACCGATGCCGCGGCATCCCCCGGGAGCCTCTACCTGGGCACCTTCTCCCAGCTCACGGCGGGCAAGACCCTCGCCTCGGTGAACCACTCCACCATCCAGCGGGTGATCAACGTCCAGGCCGCCGCCGGCATGCGGGACCTCGGCTCCGTCGCCCGTGACATCGACCGGACGATCGCCTCGCTCCACGACGTGCCGAAGGGGATGAAGATCTCCGTCCGGGGGCAGATCGAGAGCATGCGCACCTCGTTCGGCTCGCTCGGACTGGGGCTCATCCTCGCGGTGGTGCTGGTCTATCTCCTGATGGTGGTGCTGTTCCAGTCGTGGCTGGACCCCTTCATCATCCTCGCGGCCGTGCCTGGGGCCCTGGTGGGCATCCTCTGGATGCTCGCCGTCACCGGGACCACGCTCAACGTCGAGTCCTTCATGGGCGCCATCATGTCCGTGGGCATCGCGGTCTCGAACAGCATCCTCCTGGTTTCCTACGCCAACGAGGTCCGCAGTCAGCGGACCCTCTCGCCGCTGGAGGCGGCGCTGGAGGCGGGGAAAGTCCGGCTCCGGCCGGTGCTGATGACCGCGCTGGCAATGATCTTCGGAATGCTGCCGATGGCCCTTGCCCTGGGTGAGGGCGGCGAGCAGAACGCTCCGCTGGGCCGGGCGGTCATTGGCGGCTTGCTGGTCGCCACCTTCGTTACCCTGTTCATCGTCCCGGTGGTGTACTCGGTGCTCCGGCGCAAGGAGCCCCAGGCGCACCGGCTGGACGAGCGTTTTCTGGAGGAGAGCCAGGGCGCACACCCTGGAGCGCTGGCATGAGCGAGATTCACGCCGTGAAGACCCCGCCCCCCACCGCCGAGCCGACGCCAGTGACCGAGTCACACCGGCCACGTCCACGCGCGCTCACCATCGGGACCATCGTCCTCGTCCTCGCGGCCATCGTCGGCGTGCTGATCCTCGCGCTGTCCCGCCGGGGGGCGGAGGCCAAGGAGCGCCAGCAGCGCGCCGTGGCGCAGGACACCGGGCCGGTGGTTCGTCTGGCCGCGGTGGAGCTCACCAACGCCGAGCGCACCCTCGGCCTCCCCGGTGAGGTTCGTGCCTGGAGCCAGGCCACCCTCTACTCGAAGGTGGCCGGGTACGTGCGCGAGGTGCTGGTGGACAAGGGGACGAGGGTGAAGAAGGGTGAGCTCCTCGCCCGCCTCGAGTCGCCCGAGACCGACCAGCAAGTCCTCGGCGCCCGGGCGGACGTCCAGCTGAAGGCGGTCCAGGCCGAGCGGGCCCGGAAGCTGCGGCCCCAGGGCTTCATCGCCCAGCAGGACCTGGACAACGCCGAGAGTGCGCTCCAGGTCTCCCGGGCCACGCTTCAGCAGCTGCTCGCGCTCCAGAGCTACGAGCAGGTGCGGGCGCCCTTCGACGGGGTGGTCACCGCCCGGTACGTCGACCCCGGCGCGCTGGTCGCCGCGGGCACCGCCTCGAACCAGGCGGTGCAGCCGCTCTTCGACCTCGCGGACATGCGGACGGTGCGCGTGCAGGTCTATGTCGGCCAGGACGACGCGGCGGACATTCACCCCGACAGCCCGGTGAGCATCTCCTTGCCGGACGACCCCAGCCACCCCATCGAGGCGAAGGTCACTCGTACCGCGCAGGGCATCGACGCGCGCACCCGCACCATGCTGGTGGAGATGGTGGTGCCCAACGAGCCGGTTCGGCTGTACCCCGGCAGCTACGTGAACGTGAAGATTCGCTTCCCGGGCAGGCGCACCCCGGTCGTTCCCGGCGAGGCGCTCGCCTGGCGGGGCGATTCGCTCTACGTCGCGAAGCTCGAGACCGACAGCCGGATCCGGCTGATCAAGATCCAGCCAGGCGAGGACGATGGGCGTCGGGTCCAGGTGCTGTCCGGCCTGCAGGGAGGAGAGCAGGTGGTGCTGAACCCGAGCGCCGAGCTGTCCGACGGTGACCGCGTCCAGCCGCTTGCCCCGAAGGGTGAGGGGCCAGCCGCCGGCCGCTGATGGCACGCGCCCTGCGCCGTGCATCGTTTCCGGTTGAACAGCACCACTTCCCGCTTCGCCCTCAGCAACCCAGTTTGCAGCTCGTACAACTCCAGCAGGGGGTCACACGAATGCTGTACTGGGCTGCCGTCTTCTTCGTCATCGCGATCATTGCAGCCGTCTTCGGCTTCGGAGGCATCGCCGCCGGTGCCGCTGGCGTTGCGAAGGTTCTGTTCTTCCTGTTCCTCATCCTCGCCGTGCTGTCGCTGATCTTCGGGCGCGGACGAACGGTCTAGGGAAGCTACTCAGGCGATCTTCAACGCGGGCAGCGTCGACTCTCCGGGCGGAAGCACCGGGGGGCGGCGTTTGCCCGTGATTTTTGTGCAGTTCAGATCCGGCGCGTGCGGAGGAGGAGCAAGGCGAGCACCACCGGCAGCAGGAGCGCCAGCGGCGACGCCGACTGGCCGGTGACGTCGAAGCAGCCGTAGCTCGGGGGCGGGATCGATCCGCCGCCCGCCACGTTCGGGTCCGATCCGG
>JBKPMY010000056.1:0-4369 GCA_046732375.1 Myxococcota bacterium | reverse complement strand
GTCCGTCGGCGCGACGGGGCTGGCGGCGGGTGGAGCAAGGCCCTCCGTCGGTGTTGCCGGGACGGGGACGGGCGGCGCCCGTGGGGCCTCGACTTCTGGTGGGAACGGGCCTTCTGCCTCGCCCGGCATCGCCCCGACGCCCGCGAGGCGCACGCCGGACCAGCCCGAGGCGCTCGATGCTGCGGCGCTCGGTGTGCGGGTCGCTCGGCGCTCCGCCGCGCGCCTGGTTCGTCAGCCGTCGGTCTGGGTGGTGATCCTGCTGATTGCGGCAGGGGTCGCCTACCTGTTGCTGCAGCGGTCGTCGTCAGGCCCGTAGGAGGAACCATGATTCCTGCGTCGTTCGACTACCACGCACCCGGTACGCTGCCGGAGGCGCTCGCGCTGCTCTCGAAGTATGGGGACGACGCCAAGGTGCTCTCCGGCGGGCAGAGCCTGCTGCCGCTCCTCAAGCTCCGGCTGGGCCAGACAGGCCACCTGATCGACATCGGGCGCATTCCCGGGCTGGAGTACATCCGAGAGGACGGGGGCTTCCTGCGAATCGGCGGGCGCACCCGCGAGTCGGCGCTCGAGGCGTCCGACCTGATCCGGACCCGCTACCCCATCCTCCACGACACGGCGAAGGTGATCGCCGATCCGCTGGTGCGGAACCTGGCCACGATTGGTGGGAACCTCGCCCACGGGGATCCGGGCAACGATCATCCGGCGACCATGCTCGCGCTCGGGGCTCAGGTGGTGGCCACCGGCGCCAACGGCGAACGGGTCATCCCCATCGAGCAATTCTTCCTCGGGCTGTTCCGGACCGCGCTCCGTCCCGACGAGGTCCTTACCGAGATTCGCATCCCCGTGCAGCCGGCGCGCTCGGGTGGCGCCTACCTCAAGCTGGAACGCAAGGTGGGGGACTACGCCACGGCGGGGGTGGCCGCGCAGGTGACGCTCGGCAGCGGAGGGACGGTGGAGCGTGCCGGCCTCGGGCTGACCAACCTGGGCCCGACACCGATCAAGGCAGCCGACGCCGAGACGTTCCTGGGAGGAAAGCGTCCCGACGCCGCGACTCTGAGCGAGGCGGGTCAGCGAGCGGCGAAGGCGGCGTCCCCGAGCGCCGACCGCCGGGGGTCCGTCGAGTACAAGCGGGAGATGGCGCGGGTGCTGGCGACGCGCGCCTTGAAGCTCGCCGTCGAGCGGGCGGGAGGGCGATAGCCATGGCGACGCACGACATCCGGGTCACGGTGAACGGGACGGCGTACGACGCGCAGGTGGAATCGCGTCTCCTGCTGGTCCACCTGCTGCGGGATCAACTCCGGCTGACCGGCACGCACATCGGCTGCGACACCACCCACTGCGGGGCCTGCACGGTGCTGCTGGACGGGCAGCCGGTGAAGTCCTGCACGATGCTCGCGGTCCAGGCGGACGGGCGTCAGATCTCCACCGTGGAGGGGCTGGAGAAGGACGGAAAGCTCCATCCCCTGCAGGAAGGCTTCTGGGAAAAGCACGGACTGCAGTGCGGCTACTGCACGCCGGGGATGCTGATGACCACCTGCGCGCTGCTGGCGAGGAGCAAGAACCCGAGCGAAGCCGAGATCCGGGAAGCCATTTCCGGAAATCTCTGCCGCTGCACCGGCTACAACAACATCGTCAAGGCCGTTCAGTTCGCAGCCGAGCGGCTCGGGAAGGAGGCGTGACCATGCAGCCCAGGACGACTCCGGAGGTGGGGGGCATGGGGCACTCGATGAAGCGCAAGGAGGATCCGCGCTTCATCCGAGGCAAGGGCAACTACGTCGACGACATCGTGCTGCCGGGGATGCTGTGGATGGACATCGTCCGCAGCCCGTTCGCACACGCGAAGATCAAGTCGATCAACACCGAGAAGGCACTCAAGGTTCCCGGCGTGCTCGCGGTGATCACCGGCGAGACCCTGGCCAAGTACAACCTCCACTGGATGCCGACCCTGATGTCGGACACCCAGATGGTGCTGCCGACCGAGAAGGTCATGTACCAGGCGCAGGAGGTGGCGGCGGTGATCGCCACCAGCCGCTACGCCGCCGCGGACGGGGTGGATGCAGTCGAGGTGGACTACGTGCCGCTTCCGGTGGTGGTGGATCCATTCAAGGCGCTGGAGCCGAACGCGCCGGTCCTGCGGACCGACAAGAAGGACAAGAAGGACAACCGCATCTTCCACTGGGAGGCGGGGGACCGCGCGGGGACGGAGAAGGCTTTCGCCGAGGCGGACGTGACGGTGAAGCAGGACCTGTACATCCCGCGGATCCACGTCGCGTCGATCGAGACCTGCGGGTGCATCGCCGATTTCGACCGGGTGAACGGGAAGCTCACCGTCTACATGACGACCCAGGCGCCGCACGCGATCCGGACGGTGTTCGCGCTCGTGGCAGGGCACGTGGGTCTGTCCGAGGAGCGGATCCGCATCGTCTCCCCGGACATCGGTGGCGGCTTTGGCGGGAAGGTGCCGGTCTACCCCGGGTACGTCATCGCGACGGCAGCGTCGGTGGTCATCGGGAAGCCGGTGAAGTGGATCGAGGACCGGATGGAGAACCTCCAGGCCGACTCGTTCGCGCGCGACTACCACATCACCGCCGAGCTGGCGGCGAAGAAGGACGGGACGATCACCGCGATGCGGATGAAGACCCTGGCCGACCACGGATACGCGGACGCGGCGGCGAACCCGTCGAAGTTCCCGGCGGGGCTGTTCTCCATCGCCACCGGCTCGTACGACGTGAAGAAGGCCTTCATGGAGGTCGACGGGGTCTACACCAACAAGCCGCCGGGGGGGATCGCCTACCGGTGCTCGTTCCGGGTCACCGAGGCGGTGCACGCCATCGAGCGAATCACCGACGTGCTCGCCCAGCAGCTGAAGATGGACCCCGCCGAGCTGCGGATGAAGAACTTCATCCCCAAGGAGAAGTTTCCGTACAAGTCGGCGCTGGGCTGGGAGTACGACAGCGGCGACTACCCGGCGGCTCTCCGCCTGGCGATGGACAAGATCGGGTACCACGCCCTGCGAAAGGAGCAGGCGGAGAAGCGCGCCCGCGGGGAGCTGATGGGGATCGGCATCTCCAGCTTCACCGAGATTCTCGGGGCCGGCCCCTCGAAGCACTTCGACATCCTGGGCATCAAGATGTTCGACAGCTGCGAGCTGCGGATTCACCCCACCGGGAAGGCGATCGCCCGGTTCGGCACCAAGTCGCAGGGTCAGGGTCACGAGACGACGTATGCGCAGATCATCGCCGAGGAGCTGGGGATCCCTGCCTCGGCGGTCCAGGTCGAGGAAGGCGACACGGACACCGCGCCATACGGGCTGGGCACCTATGCCAGCCGCTCGACGCCGACCGCGGGCGCGGCGGGGGCCATGGCCGCGCGGAAGATCCGGGAGAAGGCGAAGAAGATCGCCGCTCACCTCCTCGAGGTCTCGGAGGAGGACCTGGTCTGGGAACTGGGGAAGTTCTCGGTGAAGGGGGCGCCATCCCGGTCGAAGACCATCCAGGAGATCGCCTTTGCGGCGTACACGAACCACCCGCAGGGGATGGAGCCGGGGCTGGAGGCGGTGAACTACTACGACCCGCCGAACCTCACCTTCCCGTTCGGCAGCTACATCTGCGTGGTGGACATCGATCGCGGGACGGGGATGGTGAAGATCCGGCGGTTCGTCGCGGTGGACGACTGCGGGAACATCATCAACCCGATGATCGTCGACGGGCAGATCCACGGCGGGCTGACGATGGGGATGGCGCCCGCGCTGCTCGAGGAGATCAGCTACGACGAGAACGGGAACATCCAGGGCGGGAGCTTCATGGATTACCTGCTCCCGACGGCCGTGGAGAGCCCCTCGTGGGAGACCTACAAGACGGTCACTCCGTCGCCGCACCATCCGCTCGGGGCGAAGGGAGTGGGTGAGTCGGCCACGGTGGGGGCTCCGCCAGCGATCGCCAACGCGGTGGTGGATGCGCTGGCGCACCTGGGGGTGAAGCACATCGACATCCCGATCACGCCGGAGAAGGTGTGGCGGATCCTCCGAGACGCGGGAGTCGCGGAATAGCGATGACCACCGCCTTCCACGTCGCCGCCCCTTCGCGGTGGCACACCTGGGCCTTCGGGGTGGCGATCGCTGCGCTGGCCGCGCTGGCCTGGGGGTGGTCGCTGCAGATCGCGGCGGAGGGACATCACGGGCTCCCAGTCGGGGCCCGGGTGCTGATGTGGACCACGATGATGGTGGGGATGATGATCCCCCCCGAGGTTCCCACGCTGGTCCGGCTGGCTCGGGTCGAGCGCTTCGGCCGGTGGCCGGCGATGGGGCGGGCCGCGACGCTCCTCGGCGGATATCTCGCGGTGTGGGCAGTGGCGAGCGCGGGGCTGGCCC